>CACAUA010000005.1 GCA_902535625.1 uncultured Pelagibacteraceae bacterium
CTATTAAATATCTTATTTGTATCCTTTTCACTAAATCCAGACCCCTGATCAACGACAACTAATTTAATTTTGTCATCCTCATCTTTTGATATTTCAACAGTAATTTCTTGGTTACTTTCACTAAAAGAAATTGAGTTTTCTAATAAGTTTGCAATAATTTGTTCAATTCTATTTTCTATCCCTAAGATACTATAATTTTTAATTCCATTAGATTTCAATTTAATTCCAATCGATTTTTTCGTTTCATAGATACTGTTAAAATCATCAACAACAGATTGAGCGATCTCTTTTAAATTTAATTTTTGCATTTTCTCAGAGGAAATTGCAGCCTCATCTCTGAGCATTTGAGAGTAATCAGTTATTAATCTTTCTATTCTCTCTACGTCATGTGATACTATGTTAATTAATTTGTTTCTTTGAGATTTATCATTTGTTTCAGAAATTATCTCAGAGGCACTTTTTAGAGATGCCAAAGGATTTCTGATTTCATGCAAAAGATCTGTTGAGTAATTTTCTGCAGTAGTAATTCTTTTGTTTAATTCATTAGTCATTTCATCAAGAGAATTTGATAATTTTCCCAATTCGTCATTTCTTTTTTTTATATTTCCAATATTAGTCTTTTCCTTACTTTTGTTTTTTATAATATTTGTATATTGAACCAAATTTTTAATTGGTTTTAAGAAGTATCTATTTAATACATATGAAAAAATTAAAATTACTAATGCGACAAGCAAAGCAGTTCTGATTATAAAATTTCTTCTTTCATCTATTGCAACCTTTATTTCATTGGCACTTTCAGTAATAGCTAAATAGCCTATTGTTTTGTTTTCACTAACTACATTTTTAACAGTTACTAATAAAAATTGATCATAGTTTTCTTTAGAATAGGTTAACGGTTTTCCATAATCTGATGAATATGAATACTTTTTTAAATCTTCAAATATTTCTTTACTTTCAAAGCTTTTATTACTCGCTTCCAAATTCTTATTTTGAATACTTTGATTATTTAAGTCACTCATTTCAATTATGTTTAGACTTCTTGAGAAAGCATTTGGATCTAAGTCTAACGTGTCGGTATCTCCTAATAGATTAAATTCACTATCAAATATCTGTACTCTATCTATACTTTGAAATAAAAATTTAGTGGAAAACAAAAACTCTCTAATATCTTCAGTTGAGAAATTTATTTTTAAACGATCAATATTTTCTGTTGTATTATCAATAATTTTTATGTGCGAAGCAGTTTTATTTTTTATGAGTGTAGGTTTTACCGTGTTAAGGTAAAATAACGTTAATACACCTATCACTAAAAAAACAATAAAGTTGATAACTAAGAATTTTTTTAAAATTGATTGATTA
The DNA here is from genome assembly GCA_902535625.1 of uncultured Pelagibacteraceae bacterium. Lineage (GTDB taxonomy): Bacteria > Pseudomonadota > Alphaproteobacteria > Pelagibacterales > Pelagibacteraceae > Pelagibacter. Next base: position 1,360 of record CACAUA010000005.1, read on the forward strand.
GTAGATTTTAAAGTAGCCATTATTTAACATTCCAACGATAACCACTACCATATCTGGTTTCTATCGCTGAAAAGTTATTATCTACTTTTTTAAACTTTTTTCTAATCCTTTTTACGTGACTGTCTATTGTTCTATCTTCAATATCTGTGTCTTCTCTGTATGCAACATCCATTAATTGAGATCTTTCTTTAATAATTCCAGGTCTTTTTGCTAATTCTTTTACAATTAAGAATTCTGTTGTTGTTAACTTATCTGGTAATTGCTTACCATCCCATTCGCACTCTAGCTGTGAAGGGTCAAGTTTTAATTTTCCATGTGAAATTATATTTCTATTATCCTCTAAATTATTATCTTTTTTTCTGAGTTGGACACGAATTCTTTCGATAAGAACTTTGGTTGAAAAGCCACCTGATTTTTTTACAAAATCATCTGCCCCTAGTTTTAGTCCTAAAAGCTCATCCACCTCTTCATCTTTTGAAGTTAAAAATATAACAGGCATAGATGTTTTTTTTCTCAATTTTTTTAACAATTCTTCTCCATCCATTCTCGGCATTTTAATATCAACAACAGCAAGGTCTGGAGGATTTCTTGACAAACCTATTAAGGCACTTTCTCCATCCAAATAAGTTTGAATATTAAAGCCTTCTTTCTCTAGAGCAATACTTAAACTAGTTAATATGTTTCTATCATCATCAACAAGGGCAATTGTTTGTTTCATGTTTAACTATAAAAATACTAAAATGTTTAAAATTGGGCAATTAAATGTTTATTAATGAAGCTCTCCCCAGTTATCACCTATATTTATATCTACCGATAATGGTATTGAAAATGAATGCAAATCACTATCTTTCACACTTGTCATAATATCTTTAATTTTCTTCGAAGCAGATTTAGTACCATTATCAATTACCTCAAAAATCAATTCATCATGAATTTGAAGCAACATATTAAATTCATTTGTTTTTTTATTATCAAGCTCATCGTTGATTCTAATCATTGCAAGTCGCATTATTTCTGATGCAGATCCTTGTATAGGTGCATTTATAGCTGCCCTTTCTTGAAAATTTCTAACATTAAAATTTTTGTCATTGATTCCAGGAATATGAGTTTTTCGACCAAAAATATTTCTTACATATCCACTTCTTCTACAGAATTTAATTGTGTTATTCATGTATTCTTTAATTTCTGGAAATTTAATAAAATATGAATTTAGAAATTCTTCGGCTTCATTGTTTGATACACTAATCTGTTTGGCCAAACCATATTGAGATATTCCATAAATTATTCCAAAATTAATAGCTTTAGCTTTTCTCCTCATATCAGCATTGATTTTTTTTATGTCTGTCCCAAAAACCTGGCTAGCGGTTAATGAGTGAATATCCTCATTATTTTTGAAAGCTTTTTTTAGTTCCTTTACATCAGCTAGATCAGCCAAAATTCTCATTTCGATCTGATTATAGTCTGCTGATATAAGTTTTTTATTTTTTTCTGATATGAAGGCCTTACGAATATCTTTGCCTTCCTCAGTTTTAATTGGAATATTTTGTAAATTTGGATCACTAGATGCAAGTCTACCTGTTGTAGTTGCGGCTAACAGAAAAGATGTATGCACTCTTTTTGTGTTGGGATTTAAATGCTCTGGCAAAGAATCTGAATATGTATTTTTCAATTTACTAGATTGCCTCCATTCTAAAACTAATTTAGGAAATTCATTCCCTTTGTAAGCTAAATCCTCTAGAACTGCTGCACCAGTTGCAAAACTGCCTTTTTTAGTCTTTTTTAGAGATGCAATTTTGAGGTCATTGTACATTATTTCACCTAACTGTTTAGTCGATGCAATATTAAATTTTTTTTTTGAAATTTTAAAAATTTGTTTTTCTAAATCTTGAAGTTTTTTTTCAAACTTAACAGATAATTTTTTAAGAAAATTATTATCCAATTTTATGCCATTAATTTCCATTGATGCTAAAATTTTAATTAAAGGTTTTTCGAAAATTTCATAAATATTTAATAATTTTTCTGATTTAAGCGATTTCAGAAATATTTTATATAAACGGTAAGTTATATCAGCATCTTCTGCCGCATAATCTTTTGCAATATTTAACTCTACTTGACTGAATTTAATTTCTTTTTTTCCAGATCCAACAAGATCTTTATATTTAATTGTTTTGTGACCAAGATGAATATCTGAAAGGGTATCCATATTATGTCTATTTTTCCCAGCATCTAAAACGTATGACATCAACATTGTATCTTCCATGCTTTGAATATCTATATCCCTTTTACGAAATATTATGTAATCGAATTTAATATTTTGCCCAATTTTTTTTAAACTTTTATCCTCTAAATATGGTTTTAAAATTCTCAAAACATCTTTTTCATTTAGATTATTTTTATCAATATGACCTGTTGGAATGTAACAAGCTTTACCTATTTTGCTAGAAATTGAGATACCAACTAAATTTGCCTGATGTGGGTCAAGAGAGTCTGTTTCAGTATCAATAGAAAATTCACCAGCTTCTTCGGCTTCTTGCATCCAATCTTTTATTTCAGATAAATTTTTTATCAAAACATATTTATCTTTTGATATTTTAGATGTTTCTTTTTTGACTTCTATTTCATCACTAAATTTGGATTGACCATACGTCGAAATTGCTGAACTCAATAACCTATTAAATTCCATTTCTCTCAAAAAATTGTATAACTTGTCTAAGTCTACTTTTTTTAGAACAAAGTCAGTTAATTTGTCTTTCACCGGAACATCATTTTTTAATGTGACTAGTTTTTTACTTACCAGAGCCTTATCTTTATTTTCTAAAAGTGTTTCTCTTCTTTTATTCTGTTTTATTTTATTTGCGTTTTTGAGAAGGTTTTCTAAATTTCCATATTCCTTAATTAATTCTGCTGCTGTTTTTACTCCAATACCTGGAACGCCAGGTACATTATCTGTACTATCCCCTGCTAGTGATTGAACATCAATTACTTTATCCGGACCAACTCCAAATTTATTTATTACATCGTCATTAGATATAAATTTATTCTTCATTGGATCGTATATACGAACCTTTTTTTTGAAAAGTTGCATTAAATCTTTATCAGATGATACAATTGTAACCTTTGCACCTTCGTCTAATATTTGCTCTACATAGGTGGCTATCAAATCATCAGCCTCGTAATTTAACATTTCTATAGAGGGTAAATTGAATGCTAATACTGACTTTCTAATATAATCGAATTGTGGAATTAGATCATCGGGAGCATCAGACCTATTTCCTTTATAATCTGAATATATTTCGTTTCGAAAATTCTTTCTTGCAGAGTCAAAGATTACTGCGAAATGAGTTGGTTTTTCTAAATTTTCGCTAGATTTAGAGTCCTCTAATAATTTAAACAGCATGTTACAAAATCCACTTACTGCTCCTACTGGCAAACCATCACTTTTTCGTGTTAATGGTGGCAATGCATAATAGGCTCTAAATATGTATCCGGACCCATCAATAAGATAGAAATGATCTGTTTTTTTAATTTTACCCATAATTTAATTTATAATAAATTGACGTATTATAGTAAGAATAAAACATCCTGTTAATAAATATTAGTGGATTAAACTTTATTAAAATAGTAATTTAAAGCTAATGGAATTAGTAAATTCAATTTCTAATAATAAAATAATTAAAATCATAATATTTGCATTAATAGGTTCTATTTTATTGACAATATCTGCAAAAATTAAAATACCTTTTTATCCAGTTCCTATGACTATGCAAACATTTATAGTTTTGTTTTTAGGAATTTCCTTTGGATATAAAGTCGGGGTACTTTCGGTAGTTTTTTATTTGATAGAAGGAATTATGGGATTACCGGTATTTTCTAACTCACCAGAGAAAGGAATAGGATTAGCTTATTTTGTTGGTCCCACAATGGGATATTTAATAGGTTTTATATTTGCATGTCTGATAGCAGGCATATTTACATACGATAAAAACCATATATTAAATTTTTTAAAAATTATAATAGCAACATCAGTAATATATATTTTGGGTATTTTGTGGCTTGGAAATTTAATCGGTTGGGATAAACCAATATTAGAATTTGGTGTTTACCCATTTCTTTATGCTGAATTATTTAAGATATTATTACTAACAGCTTTAGTTAATAAAATTATTAAATTTAGAAAATATATTTAGTATTATCTTGGAGATCTTTTTGATAGAATTCTTTGAAGAGTTCTTCGATGCATTTTAAGTCTTCTTGCAGTCTCAGATACATTTCTGTTACATAGCTCAAAGACTCTGTGTATATGTTCCCATTTTACTCTATCAGCGGACATTGGATTTTCTGGTGGAGCAGCTTTTTTATTTGGATCAGCTAAAAGTGCTTTTTCTACGTCATCTGCATCTGCTGGTTTAGCTAGATAATCAATTGCACCCTCTTTAATGGCTGCAACTGCAGTTGGTATATTTCCATAACCAGTAAGCATCACTATTCTACTTTCTGAGTTATTTTTCTGGATTTCTTTTACAACTTCTAGTCCGTTTCCATCATTTAGTCTCAAATCAACAACTGCGAAAGCAGGTTTTTTTGATTTCACGGACTCTATTCCAATTTTTACACCCTCTGCTTGTGAAACAGAAAAGCCCTTTTTCTCCATTGCTCGAGCTAGTCTTTCTCTAAAAGGGTTGTCATCATCTACTATAAGTAGAGATTTATCCTCAAATTCTGTTATTTTTTTTAATACTTCTGCTTCAGGCATGGACCTTATATGGAAACATTCTAAATTATTTCAAGGGTACATTTTTACTTTACATTGGCTCATTTTCAGCATAAATGCTCGTTTTATATAAACTTGCATAGCAGTTATGCCGGTTTTTTTTGTTAAATTTTTTTTGGAGCTTTAAATGCAAAAATTTAAATCAGTTGATAAATTAGTAAATCAACTGAAACCAACAGAACCTGTTTATTGTATTAGAAGAGATTCTATAAACATAGCTTCTAAATTTTTTCAGAATAAATTTCCTGGTAAAATCCTATATGCAGTTAAAACTAACCCGCATCCATTAGTATTAAAAACTATCGTGGAAAGTGGAATTAATGATTTTGATATCGCTTCAATTAAAGAAGTTGAGGCAATTAGAAGTGTTAGCCCAGATGCAAAATGCTCCTACATGCATACTGTAAAAAGCAAGGAAAGTATAAACGAAGCATATTTCAAATATAATATTAAGACTTTTTCAATAGATACAAAAGATGAATTAATAAAAATTCTTAATTGTACTAATCAAGCTAAGGATTTAGAGTTATTTGTGAGAGTTGCAGTTTCTAATGAACACGCAGAAATAGATTTATCTAAAAAATTTGGCGCACAAACTTCAGAAGCAATAGGGCTTTATAGATTAACAAAACAGTATGCAAAAAAAATAGGATTAAGTTTTCATGTGGGTTCACAATGTATGCATCCAATATCCTATTCAAAAGGTATTAATGAAATTAAATATATAATAAAAAAAACAAAAATAGTTCCAGATGTTATAAATATAGGTGGAGGATTTCCAACAATCTATCCTGACTTAGTTCCTCAATCATTAGACTCTTATTTTGAGGAAATAAAAAATTCATTAAATAAATTAAAATTAGAAAAAAAACCAGAAATTATATGTGAGCCAGGTCGAGCAATTGTTGCAGAAAGTGGTTCGACAATTGTGAGAGTAAACTTAAGAAAAAAACAAAAGCTATATATCAATGATGGAACATACGGAACTTTATTTGATGCAGGTGTGCCTAATATAGTTTATCCATCAAGGATAATTACAAGTGGAAGAATTATATCAAAAAAATTGACTTCATTTGATTTTTATGGACCAACATGTGATAGCATGGATTATATGAAGGGACCTTTTATTCTACCAAATAATATTAAAGAAGGTGATTACATTGAATTAGGTCAATTAGGAGCATACGGATTGACATTTAGAACTCAATTTAATGGATATTATTCTGATAGTATTTACGAAGTATGTGATGATCCAATAATGACGATGTATGACAAAGAAACAAATAAAGAGTTTCTTGTTGCATAATGTCAGATACAAAAAACCTTAATCATAACAGAAAAAAAGACTTTTTAAGTAAAGAAGTTGAGCATATTGATATTACATCTTTTGACTCTAGAAAAATTATATCTTCTATGGAAAAAATGTCTTTTGTTTCAAGAGAAACTGCTAATGCATCCAAGATATATAATGAAATGCTTAAAGATAAAGATTGTACAATATTCTTAACTCTTGCAGGATCTACTTCTGCCGCTGGATGTATGCATATTTATAGAGATATGGTTAAATACAACATGGTAGATGCAATTGTAGCAACTGGAGCATCTATAATAGATATGGATTTTTTTGAAGCGCTTGGATTTAAACATTACCAAGGATCACAATATCAAAATGATAATGAACTTAGAGACAATTATATAGATAGGATTTATGATACTTACATCGATGAAGAGGAGCTCCAGGTTTGTGACAAAACAATAGGAGAAATAGCTGACAAACTTGAGCCGAAGTCTTACACATCGAGAGAATTCATTAAAGAGATTGGTAAATATCTAAAAACTAATTCTAAAAAGAAAGGTTCTTTAATTGAAACAGCTTTTGATAATGATGTACCTATATTCTGTCCTGCATTTACAGACTCAAGTGCAGGTTTTGGATTAGTCATGCATCAAGAAAGAAATCCAAAAAATCATATTACAATAGACTCAATTAGAGAATTTAGAGAATTAACAGAGATTAAAATTAAATCTAAAGGTTCGGGATTATTCATGATTGGTGGTGGAGTTCCTAAAAACTTTATACAAGACACGGTAATTTGTGCTGAACTTTTGGGAAAAAATGTAGATATGCACAAATATGCAATACAAATTACTGTTGCTGACTCAAGAGATGGAGCTTGCAGTAGTTCGACATTAAAAGAAGCAAGTTCATGGGGTAAGGTTGATACTACCAAAGAACAAATGGTATTTGCTGAAGCTACCAGTGTTTTACCATTAATAGCAAGTGACGCCTATCATACTGGAGAATGGAAAAATAGAGACAGAAAAAACTTTTCCAAAATATTTTGATAGATGATCAAAAAAGTAAAAATTGGAATTATTCAAAGTAAAATTTCAGATAATATTCAAAAAAATATAAATTCAGCTATTAAAAATATAAAAAAAGCAGCATCAAAAAAAGCTAAAATAATTTGTTTACCAGAACTATTTTTATCAAATTATTTTTGTCAAACAGAAAGTCATTCCAACTTTAAGCTAGCAGAAAAAATACCTGGCAGAACTACAAAAATATTTTGTGAATTAGCCAAAGATTTACAAATAGTATTAATGATTTCATTATTTGAAAAAAAAACACATGGCTTCTATCATAATACTAGTATCGTTATTAGCGAGAAAGGTAAAATTTTATCGAAATATAGAAAAATGCATATACCAGATGATCCTGGTTATTATGAAAAATTTTATTTTACTCCTGGAGATTTAGGTTTTAAATCTGTTAAAACAAAATTTGGTAAAATTGGACCTTTAATTTGTTGGGATCAATGGTTTCCAGAAGCTGCAAGATTGACTGCACTTAAAGGTGCACAAATAATTTTTTACCCTACTGCTATTGGATGGCATCCTAAAGAGAAAAAAAAATTTGGAAAATCTCAACTAGACTCTTGGATAACAATGCAAAAATCTCACGCAATCGCAAATGGTACTTATGTGGTTGCTATAAATAGAGTTGGAACAGAAAAAAAAGGTAAGAAGAAAATAGAATTCTGGGGAAACTCAATGATCATAGATCCTAGTGGGAAAATAATTGGAAAACTTGGGAATAAAAAAGAAGAAATTTTAATTCGTGAAATAAACTATAAAAAAATTGATTCAGCCAGAGAGCATTGGCCTTTTTTAAGAGATAGAAGAATCGATTTTTATAAAGGCATACTAAAAAATCCTGCAGATGAATGAAAACTTTAATGGATTTAGAATGCCAGCTGAATGGGAGCCTCAAAATTCAGTTTGGATTGCTTGGCCTTATAATAAAAATGATTGGCCTGGATTATATCAATTTATTCCTGGAGTAATTTTAAAGATTATAAAAAAAATTTCAAAAAATCAAAAAATTAACTTAATCGTTAGCAAAAATATAAAAAATATAAAAAAATTAATAAAACTTAATAAAATTAAAAATATCAACTTCCATTATATTAAAACTGATAGAATATGGTTAAGAGATTCTGGACCCATATTTATAACAAACAAGGTCGAAAAGAAAAAAGTAATACTAAATTTTGGTTTTAACGGATGGTCAAAGTATAAAAATTATAAAAATGACAATAAAATCAATAATAGTATTAGTAAAATTGCTAATTTTAAAAAGATTGATCCAATAATCAAAAAAAAAGGTAGAATTAGAAAAATAATCATGGAAGGAGGGGCATTTGATGTAAATGGCTCAGGTACAATTTTATTAACTGAAGAATGTTTGTTAAGCAAAATTCAAGAAAGAAATAAAAATTTTAAAAAAAAAGACTACGAAAAAATGTTTAATAAATACTTAAATATAAAAAACTTTATATGGCTTAAAAAAGGAATTACTGGCGATGACACGCATGGACATGTTGATGACATATCAAGATTTGTTTCAAGAAATACGATTATGACTGCGGTTGAAAATAATAAAAAAGATATAAATTACAAAAACTTAAATAAGAATTTAAATATATTGAAAGAAAGTAAATGTGAGAAAGGAAAGAAATTCAAAATTATAAAAGTTCCTATGCCTTCACCAATTTATATTGAGAATACAAGAGTTCCTGCAAGTTATATGAATTTTTATATTTGTAATAAAAAAATAATTCTTCCAATATTCAAAGTAAAAGAAGACAATATTGCAATTAAAATTTTCAAAAATTACTTTAGAAATAGAAAAATCGAAACGGTTGACTGTAGCAAATTGATATGGGGATTTGGTGCAATACATTGCATGACCCAACAAGAACCTAAAATTTAGTTATGCTGCTTTTAGTGTGCCGAGTAATAATCTAAAAGGTATCAACATTACAAGAGCTACAAATATTTTTACCGCAAGATCTCCTAACGATAAAGTTACCCAAGGAATTCCCGTTCCATAGAATGATATTGAGAAAAATAAAAAAGTATCAACAGTTGAACCTATCAAAGAAGATGTTAAAGGTGCTATAAACCACTTTTTTTGTCTTAATTGATCAAATATCTGAACATCTAAAAGTTGAGCAATTATAAAAGCTGTTCCTGAACCAATTGCTATTCTTATGGAAATAAGATCAGTAAAATTAGTTGAAAATATTAAAGTAAACAAAATTCCAATTGTGAAGCCTATATAGACAATTTTTCTAGCTACTAATTTTCCAAAGGATCTGTTGGCTAAATCTGTAATTAAAAATGCAATTGGATAACTAAAAGCACCGTAAGTTAAAATCTCCTCTAAACCGTAATATTTTATAGGAAATTGAACTAAATAATTAGATGCTAGCACAACCAATCCCATTAAAAATGAGAGAGTAAGGAAAACTTTATTCATTATGCTGTTTTTGCGATTATTGATTTTTTAAGCTTTTTTAATCTTAACGATAAATCTCTTGATTTTGCAGATTTTAAGAAATTATCAAAGCTACCTTTTTTATCTACAGATCTAACACCTGCATTTGAAACTGTTAATCTCATCGATTTTTTTAAAAGTTCACTTTTAAATTTTACTTTCTTTAAATTTGGAAGAAATCTTCTCTTAGTTTTATTGTTAGCGTGACTAACATTATGGCCTTTTAGAGGGATTTTACCAGTAAGTTCGCATTTTTTAGACATAGATTTTCAAGATGTATATGGTCTTAAAGAATACCAGTCAAGATTAATTTTTTGTTCCAATAGCTTCAGAAATATTTTTAAAACCTTCTCTTTTTACAATTTCGTCGAGATCTTTATTAATCTTTGAAGCAATAGTTGGTCCTTTATAAACCATACCTGTATACAATTGCACAAGAGTTGCACCGCTTACAATTTTATTAAAAACGCCATCGGCAGAGTCAACGCCTCCAACTCCAATTATTAAGATTTTTTTTCCAACTAATTTAAAAAATTTATTAATCAATTCATTAGAGATATTTTCAAGTGGTTTTCCAGACAAACCACCTTTCTCTAATTTATTTATATTAGATATATTTTCTCTATTTCTATCTGTCGTATTTGAAACTATAACTATTTTAACATTATATTTTAAAAAAAGTTCTGAGATTTCATCAATACTTTTTTCATCAATATCAGGAGATACTTTGACTGCTATTGGCACATTTGAATTTAAATTTTTCTTTTCTTCATTTATGCATTTTAAAAGATTATCTAACTCTTCATTTTTGTGAAAGTTTCTTAAATTTTCTGTGTTAGGAGAAGAGATATTAATTGTAATATAGTCTGCTAAATTATGAAATTTTCTGAAACAAATTAAATAATCTTCAACTCTGTTTTCAGTATCTTTATTAGGTCCTATATTAATACCAAGTAATCCATTAGGTGAATTATTTTCAATATTTTTTTTACTTTCTTCTGATCCAATATTGTTAAATCCAAGTCTATTAATTAAAGCCTCATCTTCCTCCAATCTGAACACTCTTGGCTTTGGATTTCCTATTTGTGGTTTAGGTGTAATTGTACCTACCTCAACAAAACCAAATCCTAGTTTGTATAGAGGATTGTAAACTTCTGCATTTTTATCAAATCCAGCAGCAACACCTAGAGGAGAATTTAAGGTTTTGTTTAAAAATTTAGTTTGGATAGTAACTCTGGTTGTTTTATCTATAGCTGGTATCTGATTTAACTTTAAAGCCTTTATTGCTAGCGAGTGTGCAACTTCAGGGCTAAATTTAAATATAAAAGGTCTTATAAGATTAAACATTTTCGACCTTTTTTCTTATCAATTCTTTGGTTTCATTTACTCCAAAAAAACTAATGAAGAAGCCCATTCTGGGTCCATTTTCGTCACCAAATACAACCTCATAGATAAGCTTAAACCATTCTCTTAAATTTTCTTTATAACCATTTTCTTTTCCCACGGTAAAAATATTTGTCTGAATATCTTCAGGAGCCATTTTATCATTACAATTATCTAAAGACTTAATTAATGCTTTCAGTGCAACTTTCTCTTTTTCATTTGGAGTTTTGTAAATTTTTTTTGTTTTTATAACATCATTGAAATATTTTATTGCATATTCAATTAAATTATCAAAAATTGGATGATTATTTTCATTAATTTCTGACTTGTATTTTTTTACAAATTTCCAAAGTAATTGTTTGCTGTCCGCATTACTTGTTTCAACTAAATTTAAAAGCATTGAAAAAGTCATAATTGTATTTTCCTCTGGCATTGATCCATTATGTACATGCCAAACTGGATTCATTAACTTCTGTAAATCATTTTGAGTTTTTCCTTTTTCTATAAAATCTAGATATTCATCAACAGCTTTTGGAACAACTTCTCTGTACAATTTTTTTGCTCTTTTTGGATTTTGATACATGTAAAGAGATAGACTTTGAGGAGATGCATAATTCAGCCATTCATCTATAGTTACTCCATTACCTTTCGATTTAGATATTTTTTCACCTTTTTCGTCCAAAAAAAGTTCATAAGCAAAACCAGATGGGTTAGATTTACCTAATGTTTTAATAATCTTAGTTGAAAGAATTGCACTCTCAATTAAATCCTTTCCATACATTTCAAAATCAACATCTAAAGCATACCATCTCATTGCCCAATCAACTTTCCATTGCAATTTGCAGTTCCCGTCTAAAATACTTTTTTCCAATTTTGATCCATTATTATCAAATATGATTTTAGAAGATTTAGAATCAATTTCTAAAACAGGTATTTCAAGAACTTTTCCAGTTTCTGGGCATATTGGTAAAAAGGGGGAATAGGTTTTCTGTCTTTCTTTGCCTAAAGTTGGAAGAATTATTTCCATAATTTTTTCATAATTTTCTAGAACTAATTTTAGAGTGTCATTAAAATAACCAGACTTGTAGAGTTCTGTAGAACTTTTAAATGAATATTTAAATTTAAAATTATCAAGAAATTGTTTCAACATATTATTATTATGTTCTCCAAAACTACTAAACTTTTCAAATGGATCAGGCACATCCGTTAAAGGTTTGTGAAGATTATTTTTGAGCTTTTCTTGATTTGGAACATTTTCAGGTACTTTTCTAAGACCATCCATATCATCAGAAAATGTAATAATTTCCTTTGGAATATCTGTTAAATGATCAAGAGCGTTGACAATCATTGTCGTCCTTGCAACTTCTCCAAATGTACCTATATGTGGTAGACCACTAGGACCATAACCAGTTTGTAAAACTATTTTATTTTTTTTTTCTATGTTCGATTTTCTCTCTCTTAATAGCTTTTTAGCCTCAACAAATGGCCAGGCGTTTGTTTTGTCAAAATTTGTTTTGTCTATCACAACTACTTAAATATCCTTAATATCAGCCTTTTTAATAATTCATATAGAGTTGAAATTTATTTACCATAAAATAATGTCCATTCAAAATGTCCAATTATAAAACTGTCTTTTTTACATTAGGGGTTTTGCAAATTATTTTAGGTGTTTCAATGATTGTACCTATTTTGGTTCAATTAATATTCGATCAAATTGATGCAGGATTTATCGGATCAATGATTGTTACTATTGTTTTTGGATTTTTATTTTTCATTTCTAATTATGATCACGATAAAAAGATAAGTTTACCTCAAGCTTTTTTACTGACTGCACTTTCTTGGTTAAGTATTGCTATATTTGGTTCTTTACCTTTAATTTTTTCTAGTACAGATTTGAGTTTTACAGATGCATTTTTTGAGAGCATGTCTGGTATTACAACAACAGGATCTACAATTATCACGAATCTAAATGAAACTTCTAAAGCGATATTACTTTGGAGAGGAATGTTACAGTGGTTTGGTGGTATTGGAATTATCGTAATGGCAATCACTTTAATGCCTTTAATGAATATAGGGGGTATGCAACTTTTCAATATTTCATCTAATGATACTTCTGAAAAAATTTTTCCTAAAACTAAAGAAGTTTCTTTGAGATTATTGTCTATATATTCCTTATTAACTTTAACTTGTGCTTTTTTTTATTTTATATTTGGGATGAGTTTTTTTGATAGCATCGTGCATGCTATGACAACAATAGCGACTGGAGGTTTTGCAAATTATAATGAATCTATAGGTTATTTTAACAGCTCGTTAATAGAAATTAATGCAATAATATTTATTATTCTTGGAAGTATACCCTTTATTAGTTTCATCAAATACTTGGCTGGAGATAAGAAAATATTTTTCAAAGACACACAAATAAAAACTTTTATAATTTTGGTTATTATTTCAATTCTTTTAATGTTTTTTTATTTATCTGTTATAAATAAAAGCTTAACTGAGATAAGTTTTTTGTCTGTTAGCTTTAATATAATTTCTATTTTAACTGGAACAGGGTATGCTACAGAAAATTTTAGTAATTGGGGTCAATTTCCATTAGTATACTTCATAATTTTAATGTTCATTGGAGGCTGTGCAGGCTCTACAACTTGCGGAATAAAGATTTTTAGAGTTCAAATTTTGTATCAATTCATATCAAACCAGCTAAAAAAAATAATTTACCCTCGAGGAATTTTCAAAATTAAATATCAAAATAATAATGTGGATGAAAAATTTATGGAATCAATAATTTCATTTATATTTCTTTATATATTAATATTTTTTGTTGTGACTGCGCTTTTATCGCTTGATGGATTAAATTTTATTACTGCAATTTCAGCAGCTGCCACGTCAATTTCAAATGTTGGTCCAGGTTTAGGTGATATTATTGGTCCAAACGGAAGTTTTTCAAGCCTGTCTGATTTTTCTAAATGGGTTCTCAGTGCTGCAATGATACTTGGAAGGTTGGAATTATTTGCAATTCTAGTATTATTTATTCCATCTTTTTGGAGAAAATATTAATGTTTGAAAAAAAACAAACCTGGTCAGAATCTATTTTAGTTTACAAGGATATTCGAATGCTAAGAATATTACTTCTTGGTGCAATTAGTGGATTTCCTTGGGTTTTAATTGCCAGCAGTTTAAGCCTTTGGCTAAAAGAAGAAGGTTTAAGTAGATCAACTATTGGATGGGCAGGTTTAATATTTGGAGTTTATGCCTTTAATTACTTGTGGGCTCCAATAATTGATAGAATACAAATTCCATTTTTAACAAAAAGATTAGGGCATCGACGAGGCTGGATTGTCCTTATGCAAATTATAATTTTATTTAGTTTAATTGTTTGGAGTTTTATTAACCCTACAGAAAATTTGGCGTTACTAATTAGTGTTGGATTAGTTATAGCAATTGCTTCGGCTACACAAGATATTACAGTTGATGCGTTGAGAATCGAACAAATTAATGCTGATGAAGGAAAATCTATGGCAGCAGGTGCTGCTATGGCTGTAGTTGGATGGTGGACCGGTTATAAGTTGGGTGGTGTTATAGCATTGTTTACTGCCGAATTTTTTCAAAACATTGGAATTGAAGATTACTGGCAAACTACTTTTTTAGTTCTTGGTGTTGTGGTAATCCTGATGAATATAGGTTTAATGTTTATACACGAGCCTATAACAACAGATAGGCAAAACAAACAAAAAGAAACAGACGAAGTAATACAATCAAAACTTGGATCAAATAATATAATAACAAAATTTATTGCTTATATAACTGGTACAATAGGAGGTCCAATAATTAGTTTCTTCAAAAAAAATGGTTTCTCAATTGCAGTTGGAATCCTAGGCTTTGTCTTTCTTTTTAAAATTGGAGAAGCCTTTCTTGGAAGAATGTCCATAGTTTTTTATAAAGAAGTTGGATTTTCAAAAGGTGAGATAGCCATTTACTCAAAAACTTTAGGCTGGATAACGACAGTTGTATTTACATTATTAGGTGGAATATTTGCTATGAGAGCTGGCACAATAAAAACAATGTTTGTTGCTGGTGGATTTATGGCAGCAACAAATTTATTATTTGCTGCTCTCGCTTGGTCAGGAAAATCTGAGTGGTTGTTTGCTTTAGCAGTTATCGCTGATGATATATCAGCAGCATTTGCAACTGTTGCTTTTGTAGCCTTTATCTCTCTTTTAGTGGATAGGACTTATACCGCTACACAGTATGCACTTCTAGCTTCAATTGGAACTGCAGGAAGAACGACACTTGCTTCTTCATCGGGCGCTTTAGTTGATTGGCTAAATGGAGACTGGGGAACCTTTTTTATAATTACCACTTTAATGGTTATCCCATCTTTAATTTGTTTATGGTTTATAAGGAATAAAATTAAAATTGGTGCAAAATAGTTTTTTTTTAAAAGAGCCTTTTGTTGATATATTAGAGGAACCAAAGAAGAACTCTAATATTAGCTCTCAACTTATCTACGGTGAGAGTTTTAAAATAATTAGTAAAAAAAAAAATTATTTTAAAATAAAGACTTCATATGACAAATATTCAGGCTTTATAAAAAAAATTGATAGCTGCAAAAAATTCAATCCAACTCACAAAGTTGGAATTTTAAAAGCTAGAATTTATTTGGGTAATAAAAGAGAAAAATCAAATAAGTTTTTACCATTTACGAGCAAAATAGAAATTTTAAAAAGAAATCAAAATTTCATTATGTATAAAAAAGATAAATGGCTAAGATTAAAGGATATATTTCCAATTCAAAAAAAAAATAATGATTTTGTAAAAATATTTAAAAGTTTTCTAAATTGTAAATATAAATGGGGTGGAAAAACATTCGAAGGAATTGATTGTTCAGCTCTATTACAAATATTTTATAAATTTAATAATAATTTTTTTCCAAGAGACACGATTGATCAAGTTAAATTAAAAAAGGGTGCGGAATCCAAAAAAAAATTTAAAAAAGGTGATATTATTTTTTGGAAAGGACATGTTGCTATATGCATCAATACAAATGATCTTATTCACGCTTATGGTCCAAAAAAAAGAGTGATCATAATGCCAATTAAAAAAACGATAAAACTAATTAAAGAAACTGCGAAATTAGATGTTAAGAAAGTAACAAGGATCTGAATTATTCTCGACCAAAATCAGGTTTGGAAATATCTTGTTTTTGAGAAATTATTTGTTTTCTTACTGCTTTCGAATTGATTAATTTTTTTATTATCTTTGAATTTTCTTTCTTACTTATATTCTTCTTAAAATCTTTTAAATTTTTCATAAAAAGATTTATTGCTTCAATCATATTAGTTTTATTCTCGAAAAATATATCTCTCCACATTATTTCGTTGGATGCAGCAATTCTTGAGAAATCTCTTAATCCACCAGCACTAAATTTAATCAAATTTTTATTCTTTTTTTTCTGAAAATCCTGAGCAGTTTTTATTAAATTGTAAGCAATCAAGTGAGGTAGATGGCTAGTGACTGAAAAAATTTTATCGTGATCATCAGGGTTCATAATAATTATTTTAGATCCTAAAGATTTCCAAAATCTCTCTACTTTTTTTTGTTTTAGAACATTTTTATCTTTTATTATTATGCACCACTTGTTTTTGAACAAATTAGCATTACCATATTTGGGCCCACTAACTTCGGATCCTGAGATAGGATGACTCATCACCCAATCAAGATTTTTTGATAATTTTTTTTTTTTTAAAGAAATTAGATTTTTTTTTGTTGAGCCAACGTCAGTTATAATTGAATTATGATTGAGATTTTTATTTAATGACGAAAAAAATTTAGGATATTCACTCATAGGAGTGCTTAAAATCACAAGATCAATTTTATTTAAATTTTTATCTAATCTTTTTAAAAATTTAATTTTTTTGTTAAATTTTTTAATAATAGATTCATATTTTTTAGATTTTTCAAATACGAAAAAATTTTTAGAAATTTTTTTTTGTATTGAAGCCTTTAATATTGATGAGCCTATCAATCCACAACCAACAATAAGAATATTATTAAACATTTTTAAAAATAGTATTCATTCTTTTAAGGAATATTTGGTTTTCTTTTGTGTTGCCAATTGTAAGTCTTAAACAATTTTTTATGCCATATGAATTCATTTCTCTTAGTATAATTCCATATTTCTGTAATTTTTTTAGAGTTGTATCTGCGGTAAATTTTGCTTTTTTGAAATCTAATAAAAAGAAATTTCCAGATATTTTGTTTGTACCAATATTATATTTTAACATCTCATTTTTAATTTTTTTGCACCATTTAAGATTATGTATTACTGACTTTTTAACAAATTTATTGTCTTTAAGTGATTCAACAGCACAAATTTGAGCAAATTTATTTACGTTAAAAGGTGGTTTAATTTTATATAATTCTTTAATTATAGATTTATCACCGTATCCCCAGCCTATCCTTAATGAAGCTAGACCATAGATTTTTGAAAATGTTCTTAAAATAAATACATTTTTAGAGTTTTTAAATAACTCAATTCCAGATTTGTAATCCTTATTCTTCATATATTCAAAATATGCATCATCAACAACCAATAAAATATTTTTATTTAATCTTCTCCTTAAGTCTAATAGCTCGTTTTTTGTTAAATAAGTGCCTGTTGGATTATTTGGATTTGCAATAAAAACAATTTTTGTTTTTTTTGATGTCTTTTTAAGAATTTCTTTAACTGAAACTTTAAAATTAATTTCTTTAGCTAATTTTACATTTGCTCCAACGATTTTGGAGTAGATCCTATACATGAGGAAACTGTACTGAGGAACAACAACTTCATCATTTTCTCTAAGGAACAATTGACAAAGCATCTGAATTACTTCATCAGAACCAGAGCCACAAATTATCTTGGATTTGTCACAACCATACTTCTTTGATATTTTTTGTGTTAACTCCGAAAATTTACTATCTGGATATTTTGATATATCAAATTTAGACTTAACAATTTTTTCGACATTTTTACTGACTCCTAAGGCAGACTCATTTGCGGATAACTTAATAATTTTTTTATTACCAGCCAATAGGGATTTCCCTGGTTTGTAACTCTGTAATTTTATGTTTTTAAATCTTGGCGCTGTCATAGTAAATATTCCACTATAAATAGTCTTTTAACTAGATAAAACAATAATTAATTGAGCAATATTTGACATATAAATTCCTTTGAAGTAAAAGCTGCTTGCGCTGATTTATACTGAATTGCGAGCGCTATAAAAAAACCGCTAAAATGTTTTTTTTCTCACAATTCAATCAGTAAAATTATTATGAATAAGAATATTGATACAAAAAAAATAATTATATCAAATCCCCTTAAATTGGATTGTGGTAAGGAAATTAATAACTTTCCAATAGCATATGAGACATATGGGGAATTAAACAGTGAAAAAAGTAATGCAATATTAGTTTTCCATGCTTTGACTGGAGATCAATATGTTTCTGGAAAAAACCCAATAACTAATAAAGATGGTTGGTGGAGTTATGTTGTTGGAGAAAATAAGCCAATTGATACAAATAAATTTTTTGTGATTTGTGCAAACGTTATTGGAGGCTGCATGGGATCTTACGGACCTAGCACAATAAATGAGTCCACTGGTAAACAAATAGGAACTGATTTTCCAATTATAACTATTAACGACATGGTTAACGCTCAATATGAGCTAATTAAATATTTAGAAATTGAAAAACTTTTTGCTGTAATAGGTGGTTCAATGGGTGGAATGCAAGTACTTCAATTTGTTGCCAATTTTCCAGATAAAGCAAAACTTGCAATACCGATTGCTTGCACATCTAGTCACTCGGCACAAAACATAGCGTTTAATGAATTAGGAAGACAGGCAATTATGGCTGACAGTAAGTGGGAAAATGGATTTTATAGTAATTACAAATTAAATCCTGACAAAGGGTTAGCGGTAGCAAGAATGGCAGCACATATTACTTATCTTTCTGAAAAAGGATTGCAGGAAAAATTTGGAAGAAAATTGCAAGATAGGGATAGCCTAAGATATGGATTTGAGGCAGATTTTCAAATTGAGAGTTATCTTAGATACCAAGGATCTGTGTTTGTTGATAGATTTGATGCTAATAGTTATTTATATATAACTCGTGCAATGGATTATTTTGACTTATCCAAACAGCACAAAGGAAACTTATCTGATGCATTCAAAGAAACTAAAACAAAATTTTTTGTAATATCATTTACATCAGATTGGTTGTATCCAACATCGGAGAATAGAGAAATAGTTATAGCACTAAATTCTATTGGTGCAGATGTAGGATTTGTAGAAATAGAATCTGATAAGGGGCATGACTCATTTTTGCTCGATGTTCCAAGTTTCCTAAAGACACTTGGCGATTATATTAATTCAACCTACAAAGTTATAAATGAAAGAAGAATTTAACATTATATCTAATTTGATAGAGGAAAATACTAGAGTTCTAGATGTCGGTTGTGGCAATGGAGACTTGATGAAATTTTTACAAGAAAACAAAACTAAAGATATTCGTGGACTAGAAATCTCTAAAGAAAAAGTTCAAAATTGTTTATCAAAAGGATTAACTGTAATTGAGGGGAATGCTGAAAGCGATTTAAAACAATTTCCTAAATCGTCTTTTGATTACGTAATTTTAAGCCAAACTTTACAAGCTTTTCTTAACCCTGAATTAGTAATTAATGAATTACTAAAAGTAGGAAAAAAAGTGATTGTTACTATACCTAATTTTGGTTACTGGAGAGTTAGACTACAATTATTGTTTAAAGGCACAATGCCTGTAACAGAAAATTTACCTCATGAATGGTACAATACACCAAATTTACATATGTGCACAATTAAAGATTTTTATAATTTTTGCAGTAGTAAGAATATTAAAATATTTAAGTCTATCGCTTTAAAAAAAAGTCGAATTTCAGAAATAAATAAATCAAATTTAAATTATAAAAATCTTGACTCTCATTTGGGTATATTTTTAATAGAAAGTTAAATGAAAGTAGAAATTATTAAGTGTCTGGAAGATAATTTTTCTTACATTTTAATTAATGAAGCTAATAGAAATTGTTGTGTTGTTGATCCTGGTGAAGCAGATCCAATTATAAATTATTTACAGAAAAATAAATTAAATTTAAAATATATATTAAATACACATCATCATCATGACCATGTTGGCGGGAATGAAGAATTAAAAAAAAAATTTAATGCAGAAGTAATAGGTTATATTGGAGATAAAAATAGAATACCTCAAATTGATATTTGCTTAAGTGATGGTGATATTTGGAAGAAGGATATTTTTGAAGCAAAAATATATCATGTCCCTGGCCATACAATAGGTCATATCTGTTTTCATTTTTTTAAAAATAAGTTAATTTTTACAGGAGATACTTTATTCTCTATGGGATGTGGAAGAATTTTTGAAGGGAGTTATGAGCAAATGTACAACTCACTACAAGTTTTAAAAAATTTAGATAAAGATACAAAAATTTATTGTGGACATGAATATACTTTAAAGAATTCTGAATTTTGTTTATCACAAGATTCCAATAACAATGAATTACTAAACAAAATTAGAGAAATTAAAGAAAAAATTAAACAAGGTAAAACTAGTATGCCATCAACGATTGGTGAGGAACTTAATTGTAACATTTTTCTTAAGTCAAACGATCTAGAAAATTTCAAAAAATTGAGGGATTTAAAGGATAATTTCTAAGTTATTAACCTTGACTATGATGCAACCCAGACTATATTGCTGACTATAAAAATTAGGGCTAACTATGTCATTCGCGGTAATTCAAACAGGTGGTAAACAGTATAAAGTGAAAGCTGGAGAGATTCTCAAAGTTGAAAAGCTCGAAGATTCAAAAGAAAATTCAAAAATAGAGTTTAATGAAATACTAGCTTACGGAGATGATAAAAATTTAGAGTTAGGAGAGCCGACAATTAGTGGAGCTAAAGTTGAAGCTGAATTAATAAAAAATGGAAAAAATAGAACAGTTCTTATTTTTAAAAAAAGGAGAAGGCAAAATTCGAGAAGAAAAAATGGTCATAGACAAAAATTTACAATGGTAAGAATAAGTAAAATCTATTCAAAAGATGGTAAAGTTATTTCTGAAGCAGAAAAAAGAAAAGAAATACCATCAAAAAAAACAGTTGAAACTAAGGAAGCAGCTAAATAAAAAGTAATTTATGGCAACGAAAAAAGCAGGTGGATCGTCAAGAAACGGAAGAGATAGTGCAGGTCGTAGACTTGGCGTGAAAAAATATGGTGGCGAGATGGTTGTGCCTGGCAACATAATTGTAAGACAAAGGGGAACTAAAATATTTCCTGGTGAAAATGTTGGCATGGGTAAAGACCATTCGATATTTTCAGTTGTTAAAGGTAAAGTAGAGTTTAAAAAATCAAAATCTGATAGAACTTACGTTTCTGTAAAGCCCAATTAATAGATACAACACTCACATAGTTGTTATATGAAATTTCTAGATCAAGTTAAGATATATGTAAAAGCTGGCAACGGAGGGTCAGGATCTCCAAGTTTTCGTAGGGAAAAATTTGTAGAGTTTGGTGGCCCTGATGGCGGCGATGGAGGGAAAGGAGGATCTGTAATTCTTGTTAGTGAAAGAAATCTTAATACTTTGATTGATTACAGGTATCAACAACACTTCAAAGCTGAAAGAGGAAAGGATGGCAGCGGAAAAAACAAAACTGGGAAAGGTGGTGAAGATTTATATTTAAAAGTACCTTTAGGAACACAAGTATTTGAAGAAGATAATAAAACACTTATTTATGATTTTAAAAGTCAGAAAGAGGAATTTTTAGTAGCAAGCGGAGGTAAAGGAGGATTTGGAAATACAAGATTTAAGTCCTCAACCAATAGAGCCCCAAAGAAATTTACAAAGGGGGGTCAAGGAGAGGAATTTTGGATTTGGCTTCAACTAAAAACAATTGCTGATATCGGTATCATAGGATTGCCCAATGCTGGGAAATCCAGCCTGCTTGCATCAATGACGAGTGCAAATCCAAAAATAGCAAACTATAAATTTACTACAATTAATCCAAATCTTGGTGTTGCTAGTTATGATGATAAAGAAGTTACTTTAGCAGATATACCAGGTTTAATTGAGGGTGCTCATACTGGAACTGGTCTTGGAATTAAGTTTTTAAAACATATAGAAAGGTGCAAAACTTTGCTGCATTTAATAGATATAACTGAAGATGATTTATTTATTTCTTACAATCAAGTCAGAAAAGAATTATCAAAATACAGTAAAGATTTAGTTAAAAAAAAAGAAATAGTAGTTTTAAATAAAACTGACTTAATTGATGAAGAGGAAAAAAAAGAGAAGATAAAAAAACTCAAGAATAAATTAAAAAAAAATATCTTTTTAATGTCAACAATGGATAAAAAATCAGTATCGGATATAAAGTCAAAGTTGGTAAACTATGTATCTTAAGGACTCCAAAACTGTAGTAATAAAAATAGGTTCATCTTTATTAATAAATGACAATAAAATTATTAGAGAAAAATGGCTTTTGGAATTTGCTAAAGACATTAAAGAGTTACAAAAACTTAAAAAGAACGTTGTTATAGTGAGTTCTGGAGCAATTGCTTTAGGGTGTAAAAAATTACAATTAAATAAAAAAACTTTAAAGCTTGATAAAAGTCAAGCTGTTGCATCAATTGGACAAATAGAATTAATGAATCTTTTTAAAAAGACATTTAGCTCAAATAAAATAAATATTTCTCAAATTCTAATTACTTTAGAAGATACTGAACAAAGAAGAAGAGCTATAAATGCTAAAAGAACTTTCGAAAACTTATTTGAGCTTAATTTTGTACCTGTTGTTAATGAAAATGATAGTATTGCAACTTCTGAAATTAAATACGGAGATAATGACAGATTAGCATCAAGAGTTGCACAAATATCAGGTGCAGATTGCTTAATATTATTGTCTGATGTTGATGGATTGTATTCTAAAAACCCAAAAATTCATAAAAATGCTAAATTGATTAAAGAAATAAAAAATATTGATTCTAAAATTGAAAATTTTTCAAGTAAAAGCACAAGTGAGTATGGTACTGGTGGAATGAAAACGAAAATTGATGCTGCAAAAGTATGTCAAGTCTCGGGTTGCTATATGGCTATTGCAAATGGTTTAATTAAAAGACCAATTAAAAATATACTGGAACATAATTCTGGGACATGGTTTTTGCCAAAAGTATCTAAATTAGATGCAAGAAAAAAATGGATAATTAGCTCTATATCTCCAAAAGGAGAAATTATTATAGATGATGGTGCTTTAAATGCTTTAAAAAACGGAAAAAGTTTATTAGCTGCAGGTATTAGAAAAGTTTCAGGAAAATTTGTTAAAGGTGATCATGTTAGAATTTTAGATAAAAATAACAAAGAATTTGCTAGAGGGTTGAGCAGTTTTACATCTGATGAGATATCCAAAATAAAAGGAGAACATTCTAACAAAATTAGTAATCTTTTAGGCTATGTTACAAAGTCTGAAGTTATACATAAAGATGATATGGTTAAAATTTAATGAGTAAACTACTTAAAAAAATTGGATTAAATTCTAGAAAAGCTTTGAATTCAAGTATTGGTCCAAAAAAAAAGAATAAAGTTTTAAAAGATTTTGTAAAATTAATTAAGATTAATAAGAATAAAATTATTAGTGAAAATAAGAAAGATATTTATTATGCAAGAGGAAAAAAATTAAAAGAAAACTTAATTCAAAGACTCGCTCTTAATAATAATAAATTAAAAAGTATAATTGACTCTGTTAAAACTATTACTTCTCTTAAAGATCCAGTTAATCAAGTAACTTCCAAATGGAAAAGGCCAAATGGACTTGAAATCAGAAGAGTTACAATACCAATAGGAGTTATAGGTGTAATATTTGAGAGTAGACCCAATGTTACTTCGGATGTATCAGCACTATGTTTTAAATCTGGAAATGCTGTTATATTAAGAGGTGGTTCCGAAGCCTACAATAGTAATAAAATTTTAGTAAATTTATTTAGGAAAGCTCTAAAAAAAAATAAAGTAAACGAAAATTACGTCCAGTTTATAAACAGTAAAAGCAGAAAAATCGTAGATTATTTATTATCAAAAATGGAAAACTCCATTGATGTTGTAATACCGCGAGGTGGAAAAAATTTAGTGAAAAAAGTTAAACAACTTTCAAAGGTGCCAGTTATTGGTCATTTGGAAGGAATTTGTCATACATATATTGATAAAGAGGCAGAAGATAATATGGCAAACAAAATAGTAGTAAATGCAAAGTTGAGAAATACTAGTATATGTGGTGCAACCGAAACTCTCTTAATACATAAGAATAAATCAAAATCAGTAAATTTAATTTTAAATTCACTAGCTGAAAGTGGTTGTAAAATTTTAGCTGATAGAAAAATAAGTAAATTATTTAAAGGCAAAACATATCCTGCAAATAATAATACTTGGTCAAAAGAACATCTGTCACCGATTATTTCGGTTAAATTAGTGAATGATGTCAAAGAAGCAGTTGCTCATATCAACAAATATGGAACTATGCATACTGATGCAATAGTAACCAAAAACAAAAATGCAGCAAAATTCTTTATTAAGAATGTAAAAAGCTCTATTGCTATTCAAAATTCATCAACACAATTTGCTGACGGAGGAGAATTTGGTTTTGGTGGAGAGGTTGGAATTTCAACAAACACCTTACCACCAAGAGGTCCTGTCGGTCTAAATCAGTTAGTAAGTTATAAATATGAAGTTTATGGTTCAGGACAAATTAGAAAATAAAAAGATTGGTATACTCGGTGGATCGTTTGATCCAGCGCATGTTGGTCATGTAAGAATTTCTAAATTAGCAAAAAAAAATTATAATTTGACCCAAGTTATATGGGCTATAACAAAACAAAATCCATTTAAAAAAAATAATCCAAATGATCTATATAAAAGAACAGCCTATGCAAAAAAAATTAATAAAAATAATAAATTTATAAAAGTTAAATGTTTTGAAGAAATAATAAAATCTAATCGTACAGTAGATTTAATTAAATATTTAAAAAAAAAATTTAAACATTCAGAAATATTTTTTTTAATGGGGGCAGATAACCTGATAAATTTTCATAAATGGAAAGGGTACAATTCAATAACTAAAATGTGCAAAATATTGGTATTTGATCGAAATGGATACAAATCAAAGGCTTTTAGATCTAAATCATTTAAGAAATATAATAAAAAAGCAGTTGAATTTATAAAGTTTAATAAAGTCAATATTTCATCTTCTCAATTAAGAAAAATTTGATACTCTTTCTTTAATTAATGGAAAAAATATCAGCTCTTAAAAATGAAATAATCAAAACGCTTGATATTAATAAAGCCTTAGACATAGTTTCAATAGATCTTGAAGGAAAATCATCAGTTGCGGACTTCATGATTATAGCTAGTGGTACATCATCAAGACATATTCAAGCATTATCTGAACAAGTTTTTGAAAAATTAAAAATTAATGGTGTGAATAATTGTAAGATTGAAGGAAAAGATAGCAATGATTGGAAGCTTGTAGATGGAATAGACTTAATAGTTCATATTTTTAATCCTGAAAAAAGAAAATTTTACGAATTAGAAAAAATGTGGTCAGAATTAATTCCTAAAGAAAAACTGATCATATGAAAAAAGTATACTTAATTGCTTCTTTATTTTTTTTCATATTTACAAATCCAATTTTTAGTAATGAAAACGATATTTACAAAAAAATTGATTTATTCAGCGAAGTCTTAGATAAAATTAATAAAGAATATGTTGATGAAGTAAATCAGAGTGAAGCAATGGATGCTGCTATAAATGGTGTATTACAATCTTTGGATCCCTATTCAGCATATATGTCTCCGGACTCGTTTAAGAATATGCAAACTGAGACTAGCGGAGAATTTGGAGGATTGGGCATTGAAGTCAGTATGGAGGCGGGTGTCGTAAAAGTAATTTCTCCAATTGATAACTCACCAGCTGAGGAGGTTGGTGTAAAAGCTGGAGATTACATCGTTAAAATTGATGATGTTCAAGTTCAAGGAAAAACTCTTTCAGAAGCTGTAGAATTAATGAGAGGCCCAGTTGGATCTGATATTGAAATTACTGTTAGAAGAAGGGGAGAAAGAAAAGCACTTATATTTACAATTACAAGAGAAATTATACAAGTTGCATCTGTAAAGTCTGAAATAAAAGATGATCAGACAGGTTATATAAGATTAACATCATTCAATGAGAATAGTAGTAAACAAATAAAAAATAAAATCAAAGAATTTAAGAAAAATAAGAAAATTAAAAATTACATATTAGATTTAAGAAATAATCCTGGTGGATTGTTATCTCAAGCAATAAAAATTTCAGATTATTTTTTAGAAAATGGAGAAATAGTTTCAACAAAAAGTAAAAGGAAGTATGAAAATAGAAAATGGTTTGCAAAAAAAGGAGATATTATTGATGGAGAAACAATGGTTATTTTGATTAATTATGGGTCTGCATCAGCATCTGAAATTGTTGCAGGAGCGCTACAAGATCACAAAAGAGCTATATTAGTAGGAGAGAGCACATATGGAAAAGGGTCAGTCCAGTCAATTATTCCTTTAGAAAATGAAGGTGCCATAAGACTTACTGTTTCTAAATATTATCTCCCATCAGGTAAATCAATTTCAAGAGTAGGTGTAAACCCAGATATAGTTATTGCTGAAGGTTCAGATGAATTTAGAATAAATACAGATACCGATAACCAGTTGGAATTTGCTCTTAAATTATTAAATGGTTAAGAATGAAAGAAAAATTTCAAAACCTCCCATTAAGAAATGGTGTTGGAATCGCAGTCTTAAATAAAGAAAATAAGATATTTGTGGCAAAAAGAATTGATAATCCTGCTGATTTTTGGCAGATGCCTCAGGGCGGTATTGATGAAGGTGAAAATTATTTTGATGCAGCGTTGAGGGAACTTAAAGAAGAAACAAGCATAAAGTCAGTAGAACTAATTAAAGAAATAAGCAAATACACAACTTACGATCTTCCTGATCGACTTTTAGGAATTATTTGGAAAGGAAAATATAAAGGCCAAAAGCAAAAGTGGTTTATTGTAAAGTTTAATGGAGAGGAAAATGAGATTAACATTAAAACTAAACATCCTGAATTTTTAGATTGGAAATGGATAGATATTAAAGATTTAACAACTAAAGTTGTAGATTTTAAACTTCATGTTTACCAAGAAATTCAAAAAGAATTAGAAAAAGTAGTTAATTAATACTTATAGATTTTAGAACTTCGACTTTGTGGTTTAAAAGAAATCTTTTTTGATCATCGATATTATCTTTTGATAATTCTGCTTCAGCGCTGCTTATCGACTCAGACACAAAATTTTTATCAGCATTTTTTAAATCAAAAATTGAACTAGTTAATACAGATAATGTATTATCTTTAAATTCGACAATACCATCTTCAACATAAAAGTTTTGTTCCTCAGAATCTGAGAATACTCTAATTATACCTGGTTTTAAAAAAGAGATAATTGGAATATGGTCTTTAAGAATACCAATCTCTCCTTCTACAGCAGGTATTACAACCTCAAATACATTGTCTTTAGAAAGAAAAGATTGTTCTGGATTAACAATATCTATATTAAAAAGATTACTCATTAAGCAGCTGCATCTTTTGCCATTTTTTCAGCTTTTTCTATTGCTTCTTCTATTGTGCCAACCATATAAAAAGCAGCTTCAGGCAGATGGTCATATTCACCTTTGCATATTGCGTCAAACCCTTTAATTGTTGACTCTAAATCTACAAGTTTACCTGGAGATCCTGTAAATACTTCAGCCACAAAGAAAGGTTGTGATAAAAATCTTTGAATTTTTCTAGCTCTAGCAACGGTAAGTTTATCATCCTCTGATAACTCATCCATTCCTAGAATTGCAATAATATCTTGCAAAGATTTGTATGTTTGTAAAATTTTCTGAACAGATCTTGCTACTCGATAGTGTTCATCACCAACAACTCTTGGATCTAAAATTCTAGAAGTAGAATCCAAAGGGTCAACAGCTGGGTAAATACCTAATTCAGCAATTTGTCTTGAAAGTACAGTCGTTGCATCTAAGTGTGAAAAAGAAGTTGCTGGAGCTGGATCTGTTAAATCATCTGCAGGTACATAAATTGCCTGAACAGATGTAATTGATCCTTTATTAGTTGTTGTAATTCTTTCTTGCAGGTTTCCCATATCTGTTGCAAGAGTAGGCTGATAACCAACCGCTGAAGGAATTCTTCCTAGAAGAGCTGATACTTCTGAACCTGCCTGAGTAAATCTAAAAATGTTATCAACAAAGAACAAAACATCTTGACCCTCTTGATCCCTGAAATACTCTGCCACAGTAAGACCAGTTAAAGCTACTCTAGCTCTAGCTCCTGGAGGTTCATTCATTTGTCCATAAACTAATGCTGCTTTAGACCCAGTTCCCTCTGGCTTGATCACTCCTGACTCGATCATTTCGTGATATAAATCGTTGCCTTCTCTAGTTCTCTCTCCCACTCCAGCAAATACTGAAAATCCACCATGGGCCTTGGCTATATTATTTATAAGTTCCATTATAATTACAGTTTTTCCAACTCCTGCTCCACCGAACAATCCAATTTTTCCACCTTTGGCATAAGGCGCTAATAAGTCGATTACCTTTATTCCAGTTACTAAAATTTCTGTTTCTGTAGACTGATCATTAAAAGAAGGGGCTTGTCGGTGTATAGGCCAATTTTCTTTAGTAGAAATTTGTCCTTTCTCATCTATTGGTTCACCTATTACGTTTACAATTCGTCCTAATGTTTCTGGACCTACTGGAACTTGAATTGGAGCGCCTGTATCTTTTACTTCATCACCCCTTTTGAGTCCCTCTGTACTATCCATAGCAATGGTTCTAACACTTGACTCTCCAAGGTGCTGCGCAACTTCTAAAACTAGTCTATTACCTCCATTATCACACTCTAAGGCTGTTAATATTTCTGGCAGTTCTCCATCGAATTTTACGTCAACGACTGCACCAATTACTTGTGTTATGTTTCCTTTTTTGCTCATAATTATAAACTTTCTGCTCCTGATATAATTTCAATTAACTCTTTTGTTATTGCTGCTTGACGGCTTCTATTATACTCAATTGTAAGCCTATCAACCAATTCGCCTGCGTTTCTGGTTGCATTATCCATTGCTGTCATCCTCGAACCTTGCTCACTGGCAGAATTCTCTAACATTGCTTTAAATATTTGCGTTGAAATATTTTTCGGCAATAAATTACTTAAAATCTCATCTTCATCTGGTTCAAACTCATAGTCATTATCATTACCAGAGTCATCTTTATCATCTTTATCTTCATTAAGTGGAACTATTTGTTGTTCTTGTGGAATTTGTGTAATTACATTTTTAAATTTATTGTAAAATATTGCGCAAACATCAAATTCATTTTTTTCAAATTTTTCAATTATAATTTTTCCGACTTTATCTGCATCAAAGTAATTTATATTTTTTGACTCTTTAAAAGAAATGTTCTCTACAATATAACTTTTATATTGTCTTTTAAGTTGATCATATCCTTTGGATCCAACAGTAATAATCTTTAAAGTTTTGTTTTCAGATATTATTTTTTCAAAATAACTTTTTGCTTTTTTAATAATGTTAGTATTAAAACCTCCACATAAACCTCTATCAGCAGTGAGTACAATACATAAATGAACTTTCTCTTCACCAGTCCCAACCAGTAATTTGGGAGCATTTTCTTTGTCTGTTATACTTTTTGAAAGATTTAAAATTACATTATTCATTTTTTCAGAATAAGGTCTGCCTTTTTCAGCATTTTCTTGTGCTTTTCTCAACTTAGCTGCAGCCACCATTTTCATAGCTTTTGTTATTTTCTGAGTTGATTTAACACTCGTTATTCTTTTTCTAAGATCGTCTAAACTTGGCATTTATGATTATTTAATTCCTTTAATTAATTCTACTAATTGTTTTTCAATGTCTTCCTCAATCTTCCCAGTTTTGGCAATAGACTCCATAATCTCAGGCTTATCAGATTTACACTTTTGTAGAACTTTATTTTCAAAGTCTGCTACATCTTTAAGTTCAATATCATCCAAATAACCTTTTACGCCACAGAAAATTGATATAACTTGTTCTGCAACTGTCATGGGAGAATACTGTCCTTGTTTTAAAAGTTCAGTTAACTTCGAACCTCTATTTAAAAGTTTTTGTGTAGATGCATCTAAATCAGATCCAAATTGAGCAAAAGCTGCCATTTCTCTGTATTGAGCTAACTCTAATTTAATTGATCCAGCCACAGATTTCATCGCTTTAGTTTGTGCAGCTGATCCAACTCTGGATACTGATAATCCAACGTTTACTGCTGGTCTTATTCCTTGATTGAATAGTTCAGTTTCTAGAAATATTTGTCCATCTGTAATAGATATTACATTTGTTGGAATGTATGCAGAGACATCGCCTGCTTGTGTTTCAATAATTGGTAGCGCAGTTAAAGAACCCCCACCATTTTCATCGCTTAATTTGGCAGCTCTTTCTAATAATCTACTATGTAAATAAAACACATCTCCAGGATATGCTTCTCGCCCCGGTGGTCTTCTTAATAATAATGACATTTGTCTATATGCAACTGCTTGCTTAGATAAATCATCATAAATAATTAAAGCATGCATTCCATTATCTCTAAAATATTCTCCCATAGTACACCCTGTGTAAGGAGCTAAAAACTGAAGAGGCGCAGAGTCTGAGGCTGTTGCGGAAACTATAGTCGTATATTCCATTGCACCAGCATCCTCTAAAGTTTTTACAATCTGAGCAACAGTTGATCTTTTTTGTCCAATTGCAACATATATACAATAAAGTTTTTTACTTTCATCGTCTGACTCATTAATTTTCTTTTGATTGATAATTGTATCGATAGCTACTGCGGTTTTACCAGTTTGACGATCTCCAATTATAAGTTCTCTTTGCCCTCTTCCAACAGGAATTAAGCTATCAATTGCTTTTAAACCTGTTTGCATTGGTTCTCCAACTGATTGTCGTGGAATAATTCCTGGAGCTTTAACTTCAACTCTTTTTCTTTCTAAACTTTTATCCAAAGCTCCTTTTCCATCAATTGGATTTCCTAATCCATCAACAACTCTTCCTAAAAGTTGTTTTCCAACTGGTACATCAACAATCGCACCAGTTCTTTTTACAGTATCACCCTCTTTAATTTCTCTATCATCGCCAAATATAACAACACCAACGTTATCACTCTCTAAGTTTAATGCCATTCCTTTAGAGCCATCAGAAAACTCAACCATTTCTCCTGCTTGAACATTATCCAAGCCATAAATTCTTGCAATTCCATCTCCAACAGACAATACTTGTCCGACTTCTGAAACCTCAGCTCTATCGCCAAGTTTTTTTATCTGTTCTTTTAATATTTTTGTTACTTCTGAAGGATTTATTTCCATTTATGCCTCTATCATTTGTTTTTGAATTTGTTGCAGTTTATTTTTAATAGAATTATCTACCATTGTACTTCCTACTTTTAATACTAAGCCACCAATTAAACTTGGGTCAAATTTATAATTTAACTGTATCTTTGCTCCAAAGTTTTGAGATAGCTCTTCTTTAATTTTAGAAATATCTGTTTCATTAAGTTCTTTAGCTGAAAAAAGCTCTGCTTTTATTTCACCTCTAGCTTTCGAACATACCTCTATAAAGTCACTTAAAATTTTTTCTAAATAAAAAAATCTTCTTTTTTGAATTAAAAAAACTAGAAATCTTTTTAAAAGATTATCAAAATTGTTTTTTTCAGAAATTGTTTCAATAACTTTAGTTAAATCCTCAATGCTTGTCGTGGGGTTTTTGATTAAATATCTAAATTCTTCACTTTCATTTATGAGCTTACTTATTGCAACGACTTGTTCCTCTATTTTTGCCAGAGATTTATCTTCGTTAGCCAGCTCAAATAATGCTTGAGCATAACTGTTGTTAGAAGTTATTGATATTTTATTTTCGCTCAATTTATACTCTCAATTGTGAAGATGTTTAAAATTTCGCTTAGATAACATACGAATTATCAGTCTTCAAGGCTCAGATTGTGAAAAATGGTAAGATTTAATGGGCTAATTGAAGCTGATAGGGTCAACATCAACTGAAAGTTTCATTCCTTTGGAGAGTTGAAAATCTTTCAATACATCTTTCAATTTTTTCTGAACACTAGATGTTTTTTTTGCCCTTATTAATAGTCTATTTCTAAATTTTTGATTAATTCTATATATTGGAGCATTAACTGGTCCTAAAATTTTTGCATCTATAGACTTTGATAAAATATTTTTAAGTTTTACGGCATCTATATCAAGTTTTTTTTCATTTGATGAAGATAAGATTAAAGCGATAAATCTTTCGTAGGGCGGTAAATTATTCCTCTTTCTTAAATTTAATTCATTTTCTAGAAATTTAAAAGGATCTTCATTTGTAATTTGATTTATAACTTCTGGTTTTAAATTGTATGTTTGGAAATAAATATTAGCTGGTTTTCCGGTTCTACCTGCTCTTCCTGATAACTGGTGGTAAAGTTGTAAATTTTTTTCTGTGCTCCTAAGATCATGTCCTTGAGAAGTTAAATCAATATCTAATACAACAATACAATTCAATTTTGGAAAATGAAATCCTTTTGATATTAATTGAGTACCTACAAGAATATCTATTTCACCAGATATAATTTTATTCAATTTATCTTTGCCAGATGCTTTGTTCATTGTGTCGCTAGAAAAAATTATTGTTTTTTTATTAGGAAAGAGGTTTTTAACTTCCTCTGCAATTTTTTCTACACCGGGTCCACTAAATACAAACTCACAAACATTTCCTTTTTTACAATCTCTATTTAATTTTGAATTATATCCACAGTAATGACACAAAAGAATTTTTTTATTTTTGTGAAATACTAAATTTATAGAACACCTTGGGCATGTAAAAACATTTAAACATTTTTTACATAAAACATAGGGCGCAAAACCTCTTCTATTTATGAAAAATAGAACTTGATCTTTTTTATTTAAATGTTCTTTTACTTTTTCAAGAGTTTTAAGAGATATAGAACTTTTGGTCGCTAGTTGATTTTGATAAAGATCGATAACATGGTGTTTGGGTAAATTTGCACCTTTATATCGATTAAGTAATCTTGAGTAATTATATTTTTTAATTTTAATATTTTCATATGTTTCGATTGATGGAACTGCGGTTACTAAATTTATTGGAATGTTTTCGTGTTTAGCTCTTGATATTGCCATATCTCTAGCATTATAGATAATTCCTTCATCTTGTTTATAAGATTGATCGTGCTCTTCATCTAAAGTTATCAAACCTAATTTTTTGAATGGCAGAAATAAGGATGATCTTGCTCCGAGTACTACTTTAATTTTTCCTGCTGATAATCCATTCCATATAATTTTTCTTTTTTTTGGGCTGACTTTTGAATGCCAAACTGCAGCTTGAAATCCAAAATAAGATTTAAATTTTTTTTCAAACTCATTTGTTAGTCCTATTTCTGGTAATAAAATTAGAGCTTGCAATCCTATATTTATAATTTTTTCAATAGCTTTAAAATAAACTATTGTTTTTCCTGAACCGGTTGTACCTTGAAGTAAATGAACTCTAAAACTGGTATCATTTTTGGATAACTCTTTATAGGCTTTATCTTGCTCTTCAGAAAGTTGATAACTTTCTTTTTCATTTGATAGAGCATATTTTAATAAATCTTTGTCATTTTTTATTTTTAAATTTTCGTCATTAATCAAATGCAGTTTTAAACACATTCCTAGGGGTACAATGTTGTAATTGGAAAACCACTTTAGAAAATTCATTGTCTTTTTACTTAGCGGTTCAATTTCTATTTTTTCAATTATAGATTTTAATTTAAATTCCTTATTATTCTTTTCTTCAAAAAAATCCCAAATTACACCAATAATATTTTTCTTACCAAATGGAACTTTTACATAATCTCCTGCTTTTAATTTAATATCACTTTCATATGTAAAAGGATAATCAAAGATATTTGGCAACAAAACTGGATATTTCATAAATATTTAATTTTAGTTTTTTTATATCTTAAAAATATATAAATAGATCAAATGAAATATAATTATTACTGGAGAAAATCAGGTTTAAAAAAACCTTATGGGGATAATTTTTTGAGTTTAGTTGAGGAATATAAGCCAAAGAATGTGCTAGAAATTGGTGTTTTTTGTGGTGTTACATCAAGAAATATATGTGAATTGTTAAAGACAAATTTTGGTAGTGATTTTAGATATTACGGATTAGATTTATTTGGGTCTACTAAAACATCAAGTGTAGATGAGATCGAACCTAAATTTCTTGAAAATCAAAAGTTTTCGAATCCACTTAAAACTATCTATTATAATTTCATAAAAAAAGAAAATTTAAATTCAAAGATATCTGTTCAAAATTTTTTAAAGAAATTTTCACAAAATATTGAGCTATTAGAAGGAGACACAAGGGTGACTTTAGAAAAAGTTCCTTTAAGTGAAATTGATTTCGTATTTTTAGATGGAGGCCATAGTTACGATACTGTTTTAAGTGATTTACAAAAACTTTATGACAACATGAAAAATAACTCTAAAATTGTTTGCGATGACTTTACAGGTATTACAAAAATTGAGAGTGTTGAAAAAGCAATAAAAGACTTTGCAAATAATAACAAAATAAAACTTGAAGAAAAATTTAAAAGATTTGCTTTATTGAATGTAGAAAAATAATTATTAAGAGTGAATTTGTCTTTTATCTACTGATAATGCTGCTTCTTTTATAGCTTCTGAAAATGTTGGGTGTGCGTGACATGTTCTTGCAATATCTTCTGAACTAGCTCCAAATTCCATTGCGACAGCCATCTCAGCTATCATTTCTCCTGCATGAGGACCAATAATATGCACACCAAGCACTTTATCAGTTGATTGGTCTGCCAAAATTTTTACAAAACCCTCTGGCTCATCAATTGCTTTGGCTCTTGAATTTGCCATAAAAGGAAATTTACCAATTTTATAACTTATGTTTTCTTTTTTTAATTGCTCCTCGCTTTTTCCAACATATGCAACCTCGGGAGATGTATAAACAACTCCAGGAATAATATCATAATTAACATGACCTGATTGGCCTGCTATTAATTCTGCAACTGCAATTCCTTCCTCTTCAGCTTTGTGGGCTAACATTGGGCCATCAATAACATCACCTATTGCATAAATATTTTTAACATTTGTTTCAAAATTTTTATTTACTTTAACTCTTCCTTTTTCATCTAACTTTACACCAACTTTGTCTAAATTTAAGTTTTTAGTATAAGGTCTTCTACCTACAGAAATTAAAACAACATCAACATCATGTTTAACTTTTTGGCCATCATTTTGTGAAGTCTCAACTGTCACACCGTTAGAGTTTTTAGTTATTTTATCAACTTTAGTATTAAGGTTAAATTTTATACCTTGCTTCTTTAGTATTTTCATAAATTCATTTGAAATATCTCGATCCATTCCAGGCGTGATGTGATCTAAAAATTCAACGACTGTGACTTCAGTGCCAAGTCTTGACCAAACTGATCCCATTTCCAATCCTATATATCCACCACCAACAACAATCATTTTATTGGGGAGTTTGGGAATAGATAGGGCTCCAGTTGAAGAAAGAATTCTCTCTTCGTCAAAGTCTACTCCAGGCAATGAAACTGGCTCAGATCCTGTGCTGATTATTGTTTTATCAGTTTGAATTATTTTAGTGCCTTCAGAGCCTTCAATTTTTATTGATTTTTCATTCTCAAATGAACCTTTGCCTTTAAAATAAGTGACTTTGTTTTTTTTGAATAAAAATTCAACTCCTTTAGTCAAAACTGTAACGGCTTTATCTTTATTTTTCATCATTTTATCTAAGTTGAGTTTTATTTCTCCAGTCTCGATTCCAATCTTTTCAAAATTTTTAGCACTGTGAAATTTTTCAGATAAATTAAGCAAACTTTTTGATGG
The DNA here is from genome assembly GCA_902535625.1 of uncultured Pelagibacteraceae bacterium. Taxonomy (GTDB): domain Bacteria; phylum Pseudomonadota; class Alphaproteobacteria; order Pelagibacterales; family Pelagibacteraceae; genus Pelagibacter. The sequence continues at coordinate 37,463 of CACAUA010000005.1, forward strand.
GATACATCCAATATTTAAACATGTACCCCCTAAAGATCCTCTAGACTCTATGCATGCTGTTTTAAGTCCAAGTTGAGACAATCTAATTGCACAAACATATCCACCAGGGCCACCACCAATTACTGTAACATCAAATTTTTCTGACATATTATAAATTTAAAAATAACCTTCTTGGATCTTCTAAGTTTTCTTTAACAGTTTTTAAAAAACTTACAGATTCTTTTCCGTCAATTATTCTATGATCATAAGACAATGCTAAAAACATTACAGGTCTAGCCTTTATCTCACCATCAACAACAACAGGTCTTTCAACGATATTATGCATTCCAAGAACTGCTGATTGCGGAGGGTTTAAAATAGGAGTAGATAACATTGATCCATACACACCTCCATTGCTAATTGTAAATGTTCCACCTTGAAGATCCTCTATAGTAAGACTACCATTTTTTGCTTTGTCTGACAGATCTTTTATATTTTTTTCAATGTCCGCAAAAGACATTTCATCGGCATTTTTTAATACTGGAACTACTAATCCTTTTTCAGTTCCGACTGCAAAGCTCACATTATAATAATTTTTGTAAACCATTTCATCATTTTCAACTTCAGCATTTATTGCAGGAAATAATTTTAATCCTACTATACAAGCTTTCACAAAAAAGGACATGAAGCCAAGTTTAATTCCATAACTATTTTGGAAATCTTCCTGGTTATCTTTTCTCATTGAGATTATATTTGACATATCAACCTCATTAAATGTTGTGAGCATAGCAGCGTTGTTTTGAGCCTCTTTTAAACGTTTAGCAATCGTTTGTCTTAGTCTTGACATTTTGATTCGTTCTTCTTCACCATATTGAATTTTTCTTTCATTAGGTTGAGGGTTAGCTCCCATTAAACTTATTAAATCACCTTTTAAAATTCTTCCATCTTTACCTGTCCCTTTTACTTCATCTAAATTAATTTTATTTTCAACAACCATTTTTCTTACAGCAGGAGAAAGTGTTTTATTTTGTTTAATAGGCTTGGTTTCTTCAACTTCATCAGTTAATACCAATGGTTCTTCATCAAGCAATAAAGGTTCTTGAGTTTTTTTTGTATCTTTTTTCTTTTCGATTTCTAAATTTATTACATTATTTTTTTCAACGTTTCCTTTAACCGGCTCAGCTTCCTTTTCTTCTTTAAGAACACTACCTTCTGAAATCATTCCTAATACAGTTCCAACCTCAACTGTATCACCATCTTTTGAGTTGATCTCTGATATAACACCACTCGCAGGTGCAGGAACTTCTAAGTTTACTTTGTCAGTTTCCAATTCTACTACAGCTTCATCAGCAACTACGTTATCACCCTTTTTCTTTAACCATTTCGTGACCGTAGCCTCTGTAATACTTTCTCCCAAAACTGGAACTAATATTTTTTCACTCATTTATTCAAATACTTTATTTATAATTTCTTGTTGTTCAGAATTATGTCTTCTTGCATAACCTGTAGCAGGTGTAGCATCTGGACTTCTTCCAATGTAAGAAATTGCATTGTTTTTAGCCTTAATAGTCTCTAATGTCCATTGTATATAATCTCTAACAGCAAACCAAGCACCCATATTTTTGGGCTCCTCTTGGCACCAATAAAATTTTGAATTTTTTGCAAATGGTTTTAGCTCTTTAACCAAACTTTTTGCAGGGAAAGGATATAGTTGTTCAATTCTATACAAAATCACATCATTGATTTTTAGTTTCTCTCTTGCTGCGAGAAGATCAAAATAAATTTTTCCAGAGCATAATATTACTTTTCTAATTTTTTTATCTTCTTTTAACTTAATAAAACCTTTTTGCTTAGTATCTCTAGCATGATCCCATAGCACTCTATGAAAAGAATTTTTTTTACTAAAATCTTCTAAATTTGATACACAATATTTATTTCTTAAAAGTGACTTAGGTGTCATTATAATTAGAGGTTTTCTAAAATCACGGTGCATCTGTCTTCTTAAAGCATGAAAATAATTTGCAGGTGTAGTACAATTCATAACTTGTAAATTATCATTTGCACATAATTGTAAAAATCTCTCTAATCTCGCAGAAGAGTGCTCTGGACCTTGTCCTTCATAACCATGGGGTAATAACATAACCAGTCCTGATGCTCTTTTCCACTTTCTTTCACCAGATGATATAAATTGATCAATAATTACTTGTGCACCATTTGCAAAATCTCCAAATTGAGCTTCCCAAATTGTCAATGTATTCGGTTCTACTAAACTGTATCCATATTCAAATCCTAAAACTGCAAGTTCAGATAAAAAACTATCTACAATTTCAAAATTTTTTTGGTTACTAGATATATTGTTTAAAGGTATGTACCTTGAATTATCAATTTGATTTCTTAAAACTGAGTGTCTTTGACTAAAGGTACCTCTACCTGAGTCCTGACCTACTAACCTTACTGGATAACCTTCAACTAATAATGAACCAAATGCTAAAGACTCAGCTGTTGCCCAATCAATTCCTGAGCCTTCATTAATAGTTTTTTTTCTATTTTCCATAATTTTTGTTATGGTTTTGTGAATATTTTTATCAGTTGGAAAAACATGTATTCTGTCAGAAATATTATTTAAAATTTTCAAATCTGATCCAGTTACACCTCTTTTATCTTTGCCTCTTTCGGGTTTATATCTCGACCAAGTTCCCTCAAACCACCTAATTTTAGGTTTATAATCTTTCGCATTTTTAAATTGATCATCTAATAAATTTTTAAAATCAATAATTTGTTGATCTAAATCTTGTTTCGTAAAAAGTCCTTCATTTACCAGTTTTTCACCATAAATTTTAATTGTAGATGGATGAGATCTAATTTTTTTGTACATAAGTGGTTGGGTGAAAGATGGCTCATCTCCCTCATTATGTCCAAATCTTCTGTAACATATTAAATCAATTACAACATCGCGATTGAATTTTAATCTAAACTCAGTTGCTATTCTAGTTGCGTAAACAACTGCCTCAGGATCATCTCCATTAACATGGATGATTGGTGCATCAACCATTTTACCTACGTCAGAAGGATAAGGGGAAGATCGCGCAAATCTAGGACTTGTTGTAAATCCAATTTGGTTGTTAACAATAATATGGATTGTCCCTCCAGTGTTATGACCAGGAAGTCCGGACATCGCAAAACACTCTGCCACTATTCCTTGGCCTGCAAATGCAGCATCGCCGTGAATTAATATTGGTATAACTTTATTTCTTTCTTTGTCTTTGTGAAAAAATTGTTTAGCTCTAGTTTGGCCGAGAACAACAGGATTAACTGCCTCTAAATGTGAAGGATTATCTGTTAAGCTAACGTGTACAGGATTTCCATCAAATTCTCTATCAGATGAGGCTCCTAAATGGTATTTGACATCTCCAGCACCATCTTCTGAACCGTCCATTTCACCTGCAAATTCATTAAAAATTCTTTTATAAGACTTTTGTAAAACGTTTGCTAAGACATTTAGTCTTCCTCTATGTGACATTCCTATTTTAACTTCTTTTATTTTGGATTGTCCTCCGATTTTTATAATTTGCTCAAGAGCAGGTATTAAACTTTCTCCACCATCCAAACCAAATCTTTTAGTACCAACATATTTTGTGTTTAAAAATTTTTCAAATCCCTCTGCTTGTATTAATTTATTTAAAATTGCTTGCTTTCCATTTTTTGTAAACTTGAGTGCATTCTCGTCTTTTTCAACTCTATCTCTAAACCACATTCTCTCAGTTGGATTTGAAATATGCATGTATTCATAACCTATGGGACCACAATAAGTTTTTTTTAAAAACTTCAGTATTTCTCTAATATTTGCACTTTTTTTATTTATTATTCCGTTTAGAAAAATTTCTTTGTCATAATCTTCTTTTTTAAAACCATAGTACTCAGGATGTAATTCGTCTAAATATTCTGACTTCATCAATTCTAAAGGATCTAATTTTGATAATAGATGTCCCCTTAAGCGATAAGCTCTTATCAAGGCTACGGCACTTATTGAATTTTTATTTGAATTTGCAATTACTTGAAAATTAAACTTGCTAGAATTATCTTTGTTTTTTTCATTTTCTTTAGCTGTTTTCTCAACATCTTCTATATTAATTTTTTTTGAGAAAGGTTTCCACGACGGTCCATTTATCTCATCGACTAATATCTTCATATCCTCATCTACACCTGAGAAATATTCAATCCAACTTTCAGATAGAGATGGATCTTTATTTATAAATTTTACATACATTTCCTCAATAAATGCACTATTGGCCTTATTTAGAAATGATGTTTTTTTATATTCCAGATTTTTAGGAGAGCTCATTTTATTTTAATATAATACTAAATTTTGTTTTCAATTGGACAATTTATTTAACAATGTTTTTCCAATTTCTGAAGGGGATGTGGCAACTTCTATACCACAATCTTCCATTTTTTTGATCTTATCTTTGGCCCCGCCTTTGCCACCTGATATTATGGCGCCTGCATGTCCCATTCTTCTACCCGGTGGTGCTGTAACACCTGCAATAAAACCAACCATGGGTTTTTTTATTTCATGATTTTTTACAAATTCAGCTGCTTCTTCTTCAGCTGATCCTCCTATTTCACCAATCATTAAAATTGATTTAGTTTCCTCATCCTTTAAAAATAAATCTAAACAATCAATGAAGTTCGTACCATTTATTGGATCACCACCTATACCTATACATGTTGATTGTCCCAAATCATTCTCTGTAGTTTGTGCGACAGCCTCATAGGTCAAAGTTCCAGATCTTGATACAATACCAACAGAACCCTTTTTATGTATATTTCCTGGCATTATTCCGATCTTGCATTCATCAGGCGTAATTATCCCTGGACAATTGGGACCGATTAATCTTGATTTTGAATTAAGTAACTTTTTTTTGACCTTAATCATATCAAGAACTGGTATACCCTCAGTGATACAAACGATTAATTCTAAGTTAGCTTCAATGGCCTCTATGATTGCTGCGGATGCAAATTTCGCAGGAACATAAATCATAGTTGCGTTGGCACCAGTTTCATCGACTGCTTCCTTTACTGTATTAAATACTGGTCTATCTAGATGAGTTTGACCACCTTTTTTTGGTGTAACTCCTCCGACTAAATTTGTTCCATATTTAATTGCTTGCTCTGAATGAAAAGTTCCGTGGCTACCCGTAAAACCTTGGCAAATTAACTTTGTGTTTTTATTAACTAAAACTGACATTTATTTAATAGCCTCTACAATTTTTTTAGCAGCATCTGATAAATCAGAAGCAGAAATTAACTCAAGACCTGAATTATCAAGTATTTTTTTTCCCTCTTCAAAATTTGTTCCAGCTAGTCTTACAACAAGAGGAACATTCATTTTTATTTCTTTTGCAGCATCCACAACACCTTGGGCAAGAACATCACATCTCATTATTCCACCAAAAATATTAATCAATATTCCTTTAACATTTTTATCTGATAAAATTATTTTAAAAGCAGCTGCCACTTTTTCTTTAGAAGCCCCACCACCAACATCTAAAAAATTTGCTGGTTCCTTTCCATATAATTTAATTATGTCCATAGTTGCCATTGCGAGCCCAGCTCCATTAACCATACATCCAATTGTTCCATCAAGTTTAATATATGCTAAATCATGCTTGCTAGCTTCTATCTCTGTTTCTTCTTCTTCATTGAGGTCTCTCAACTCAATTAGCTCTGGATGTCTGAATAAAGCATTTCCATCAAAATTCATTTTTGCATCTAAACAAATCAACTCTTTTTCTTTTGTTAAAATTAAAGGATTAATTTCAATTAAATTAGCATCGGTTTCTATAAATAATTTGTATATGGACTTGATTAGACTAATTCCTTGTTCTTTTGTTTCTTCATCTAGATTAAAAATACTTATTATTTTATTACAATTCTCATCAGATATTTCGTTATCTAAATCTACTTTTGTAGTTAAAATTTTCTCAGGAGATTTGATTGCGACTTCCTCTATATCCATACCCCCTTGATCACTTGAGATAAAAGCTATCTTTGAGCTCGCACGATCTACAACACAAGACAAATAAAATTCTTTATCAATGTTAGATGAAACTTCGACATATAATCTTTTAACAATTCTTCCACTAGGTCCTGTCTGATGAGTGATTAATTTTTTTCCAAGCAAGGATTTTGCCTCTGTTTCAAGACTTTTTAAATCATCTACTATTTTAACTCCACCAGCTTTACCTCTGCCTCCAGCATGAATTTGTGCTTTCAACACATATTTATCAGTTTTAAGATTTTTAGCTTTTTCCAATAATTCATTTACATCTAGAGCATAAACTCCATCCGGAACTTTAGCTCCATATTTTCTAAGTATATTCTTTGCTTGGTGTTCGTGAATATTCATTAACTAGTTATTTAAACTAGGATCAATTTTGGATGCAGCTTCCCATAATTTTTTTACAGCATCTACTGAGTTATTAAACTCAGATTTTTCATTTTCATCTAGCTCAATTTCTTCGATTTTTTCTATACCGTTCTTTCCAACAATTACTGGCACTCCAGCGTAAATATTGCTTATTCCGTATTGTCCATTTAAATGAGCAGCACAAGGGAGCATTTTTTTGCTATCTTTTAAGTATGCTTCTGCCATTTCAACACCTGACGCTGCTGGTGCATAAAATGCTGAACCTTTTTCTAAATATTTAACAATTTCAGCACCTCCATCTCTAGTTCTTTGATTTATACTTTCTAATTTATCTTTTGATATTTTTCCTTCTTTGACTAAATCTAATAATGGTTTTCCTGAAACTTTTGTAAATCTTGGTAGAGGAACCATAGTATCTCCATGTCCTCCCATTACCATTGCCTCAATTTCTCTAACAGGCACATTTAACTCTAAAGATAAAAACAGTTTAAATCTCGATGTGTCTAATATTCCGGCCATTCCAACAACTTTGTTAGGCGATAGTCCAGAAAATTTTTGAAAAGCCATAACCATTACATCTAATGGATTTGTAATACATATAACAAAGGCATTTGGTGCATGCTGCTTTATACCTTCAGCAACCTGTTTTATAATTTTTAAATTTATTCCTAATAAATCATCTCTACTCATTCCTGGTTTTCTTGGAACACCAGCTGTAATAATGATAACATCTGAATTTTTTATATCTTCATAATTATCAGTACCTGAAAATTTTACATTAAATCCATCAACGGATGAAGACTGTGCAATATCTAATGCTTTACCTTTTGCAATTCCACTTGCTACATCAAATAATACTACTTCATCAACAAGCTCCTTTAGTCCAATTAAATGTGCTAAAGTTCCACCTATTTGTCCAGCTCCTATTAATGATATTTTTGACATTTTACTATTTCATTGTTGGCATTATAAATTCAGGATCTGATCTAACACCTGAAGGCCATCTTGAAGTAATTGTTTTTAATTTAGTATAAAATCTAACTCCTTCTGGCCCGTGCATATGTTGATCTCCAAATAATGATCTCTTCCATCCACCAAAACTATGAAAAGCAACTGGCACAGGGATAGGGATATTAATTCCAACCATTCCTACTTTAATTTGATTTGCAAATGTTCTTCCTGCATCTCCATCTCTTGTATAAATACTTGTTCCATTACCAAACTCATGATCATTAATTAAATTTAATGCTTCGTTAAAATCTTTAGCTCTGACAACAGATAATACAGGTCCAAATATCTCCTCTTTATAAATTCTCATATCTTTTTTAACATTATCGAATAAGCAACCACCAATATAATAACCGTCTTCATAACCTTGAAGTTTGATATCTCTTCCATCAACCACAAGATCTGCTCCTTCTTTAATACCTAAATCAACATAACCTCTTACTCTTTCAAGATGCTCTTTTGTTACTAAAGGACCCATTTCAGAATTCTTATCCATGCCTGGTCCAATTTTTAAAGCTTCCACTTTTTTAGATAATTCATCGACTAGTTTGTCACCTACATTACCAACAGCAACAGCAACAGATTGAGCCATACATCTTTCTCCTGCAGACCCATATGCTGCACCCATTAGACCGTTTACTGCTTGATCTAAATCACAATCTGGCATGACAACACAATGATTTTTAGCTCCTCCAAGAGCTTGAACACGTTTTTCATTTTTGGCTGCATTTTCATAAATGTATTTAGCAATAGGTGTTGATCCAACAAAACTTACTGCGGATATATCTTTATGTTCCAAAATTGCATCTACAACTTCTTTATCTCCATTAACAACATTCAAAACCCCATCTGGTAAACCAGCTTCACTAAAAAGCTCTGCAAGTTTTAATGGACAAGATGGATCTTTTTCAGAAGGTTTTAATACAAATGTATTTCCGCAAGCTATTGCCATTGGAAACATCCACATTGGAACCATTGCAGGAAAATTAAATGGTGTAATACCTGCACATACACCTAATGGCTGTCTCACTGACCAGCTATCAATGTTTGTACCTACATTTTCTGTAAAGTCACCTTTTAGCATTTGTGGAATTCCACATGCAAATTCAACTACCTCTAAACCTCTTGTGAGAGAACCTTTGGCATCTTCATAAACTTTTCCATGCTCTGATACAATCATCTTAGCTAGCAAGTCAGAATTTTTTTCAATTATTTCTTTGTATTTAAATATTATTCTAGCTCTTTGTATTGGAGTTACATTTGACCATGTTTCAAATGCTTTTTTTGCTTTTTGTACTGCTAAATCAAGATCTTGTTTTGTACCAAGTCTAACCTCAGACTCTTGTTTGCCTATAGCAGGATTAAATACTTTTCCTTTTCTATCAGATGTACCTGAAACAATTTTACCATCGATAAAATGCTCAATTAAATTCATGGATGTATTTAAATAAGTAATTATGTGGTTGCAAGCATTTTCTTTATCTCAGCAATAGCTTTTGCTGGATTTAATCCTTTTGGACATGCGTTAGTGCAGTTCAAAATCGTATGGCATCTATAAAGCTTAAGTTCATCTGCAACCTTTTGAAGTCTTTCCTTTCTATCTTCGTCTCTGCTATCCATTATCCATCTATAAGCTTGTAATAAAACTGCAGGACCTAAATACTTATCGCCATTCCACCAATAACTAGGACATGAAGTAGAACAACAAGCACACATTATACATTCATAAGCTCCATCAAGTTTAGCTCTATCTTCTGGAGATTGATGAATTTCTGTTGTTTCACTTTTTGAATTATTTTTTAACCAAGGTTCAATGGATTGGTATTGTTTATATAATCCGCTTAAGTCTCCTATTAAATCTTTTTTTACTTTTAAGTGAGGCAAAGGGTATATATCTATATCTCCCTTGATTTCTGCATGTGGCTTAGTACATGCAAGACCATTTTTTCCACCCATATTCATTGCACAAGAACCACAAACTCCATGCGCACAAGATCTTCTATATGCAAGTGTTGGATCAATTTCGTTTTTAATTTTATTTAGTATGTCTAAAACTTTAGATGGGCAATTATCCATGTCTACTTCATATGTGTCTATTCTTGGGTTCTCTCCAGTGGATGGATCCCATCTATAAACATTTACTTTTCTGATATTCTTTGAACCGGTTTTGTCTTTAAAATATTTACCTTTATTAACTTTTGAGTTTTGTGGTAAATTTAATTGAACCATTAATACACTCTTTCTTGTGGAGGAAAATATTGGACTTCATTTGTTAATGTTGAAGTATGTACATCTCTGTATTCAATTTTAGTATTTTTTCCATCACACCAAGATAATGTATGTTTCATAAATTTTTCATCATTTCTTTTCGGATAATCTTCACGAGCATGAGCTCCTCTGCTTTCTTTTCTGTGATATGCAGAATCTACAGTTGTTATTGCTTGTCTAATTAAATTATCAAATTCTAAAGTCTCAACTAAATCAGTATTGAATACCAACGATTTATCTTTAACAGAAATCGATTCCATGCCGTCATATGTTTTTCTGATCTCGTCTACACCCTCTTTAAGATTCTTTTCAGTTCTAAATACAGCACATTTAGACTGCATTGTTTTTTGCATCGCCAGTCTAAGTTCAGCAGTTCCATTATCTCCCTCTGCATACCTTAGTTTATCAAATCTATTTAGACATTTTTCAGTTTCGCTTTCACTAACTTCTTCGTGAGGCGTTCCAGGTTTTACCAATTCCGCTGCTCTCTTTGCTGCTGCTCTTCCAAAAACAACCAAGTCAATAAGTGAATTTGAACCTAATCTATTTGCTCCATGCACAGATACGCACGCGGCCTCACCAATCGCCATCAAACCTGGGACTGTTTTTTGAGATCCGTTTACTGTTAAAACTTCAGCTTTATAATTTGTTGGTATACCACCCATATTATAATGAACTGTTGGAACAACTGGTATCGGTTCTTTGGTTACATCTACATTTGCAAATAATCTTGCTGCCTCAGTAATGCCTGGCAATCTATCTTCAATAACTTTTTTATCTAAATGACTTAAATATAAATGAACATGGTCTTGATCTTTACCAACACCTCTTCCCTCATTGATTTCAACAGACATTGATCTGCTAACTACATCTCTTGATGCAAGATCTTTTGCGTTGGGAGCATATCTCTCCATAAATCTTTCACCTTTAGAGTTTACCAAATATCCACCTTCACCTCTTACACCTTCAGAAATAAGTGTTCCGTGTCCATATATTCCTGTAGGGTGAAATTGTACAAACTCCATATCTTGAAGAGGTAATCCAGCTCTTAATACCATTGCATTACCATCACCAGTACAAGTATGTGCAGATGTTGCTGAGTAATACACCTTCCCATATCCTCCTGTGGCTATAATTGTTATGTGAGATCTAAAACGATGAATCGTTCCATCATTTAAATTCCAGGCAATTAAACCTTTGCATTGTCCATCTTTCATAATTAAGTCTAATGCAAAATATTCAATAAAAAATTCTGTATTATGTTTAAGTGCTTGACCATACAATGTATGGAGAATTGCATGACCAGTTCTGTCTGCTGCAGCACAAGTTCTTTGTACAATTCCATTTCCATAATTTTTTGTCATTCCTCCAAATGGTCTTTGATAAATTTTTCCATCTTCTGTTCTACTAAAAGGAACACCATACTTTTCTAATTCTAAAACTGCTTTTGGAGCTTCCTTACACAAATATTCAATACTATCTTGATCGCCTAACCAATCTGCTCCTTTTACAGTATCGTACATATGCCAACGCCAATCGTCTTCTCCCATGTTTCCAAGGGCTGCTGAAATTCCACCTTGGGCAGCTGATGTATGACTTCTGGTTGGAAAGACTTTAGAAATGCATGCAGTTTTTAATCCAGCTTCACTTAAACCAACCGCAGCTCTTAGGCCAGAACCTCCAGCACCAAGGACAACGACATCGTATTCATGATCTATAATATTATAAGATTTCATATAGTTAGTTTAAATACCGCAAATATTGTAATTAAAGGAATTGTTATAGCAAAAAAATTTAAAGCTTTGTTTGCGGCATTTTTGATTTTTTCGTCTTTAATATAGTCTTCAAAAACCTCACTTATGCTTAATGCTGAGAAAAAGTACGCAAAAATAAGAAATAGACTAAATATAAACTTTGAAGGTTGAGAAGTTAGAAAAGTTAATATCTCTGAGTAACTTTTATCATAAATACTAACCAAATTTAAAGCAAACCATAACATCAAAGGTAATAATATGAGAGAACTCAACTTTAAAAATACCCATTTTTTTGTTACTGCTCTCATTACAATAAATTTCGTCCTATTAAATAAATTGAAACGGTTAATACAAAAGATCCAAATATTACAATCAACCCTGTAATTTTTGTAGTTTTTAATTCAAATCCATAACCAAAATCCATGATTAAATGTCTTATCTCACTTAAGATTTGGAAACTAAAAGACCATGTAATACCCAATATGAAAAATTTTCCAATAATAGATTGGAGGAATAACTTTATAAATTCATGACTTTCTTCACTAAATGAAAAAAATATAAAAAAAATACAAATTAAAGTTATTGCTAATATATTTATTATTCCAGTAATTCTATGAGATATTGAAACTAAAGATGAAATATGCCATCTATAAATTTGAATGTGAGGAGATAAAGGATTATTTTCCATTTTGATTTGCTTTCATTATTGTTTCTGCAATTTCAACAGAATTCAATGCGGCTCCTCTTAATAGGTTATCCGAAACGATCCACAAATTAATTGAGTTCTCTTTTGTCTTATCATCTCTAATTCTGGAGATAAATGTTTCATCACTACCAGTTGCTTCTATTGGTGTGCTATATCCTCCATTTTCTCTTTTATCTATAACTCTACAACCATCAGCATTATTTAATGCCTCTCTGATTTGATCAAGAGAGTAAGGATTTTCAAACTCTATGTTTACTGACTCTGAATGTGATACTAGAACAGGAATTCTAACGCACGTAGCTGTTAACTCTATATTATTATCAAGTATTTTTTTTGTTTCATTAGTCATTTTCAATTCTTCTTTTGTGTATCCATCATCCGAAAAAACATCAATGTGAGGAATTATATTGAATGCTATTTGTTTAGTAAAATTTTTAGATTGAACAGGATTTCCATCAAGATAAGATTTAGTTTGTTCAATCAATTCATCCATAGGTGCTTTTCCACCTCCAGAAACAGATTGATAGGTAGAAACTATTACCCTTTTTATTTTATATAAATCATGTAATGGTTTAAGAGCTAATACTAACTGAGCTGTTGAGCAGTTAGGATTTGCCACAATATTTTTTTTCATTTGATTAATTTTTTCTGCATTCACTTGAGGCACAATTAGTGGAACATCGGGGTCCATTCTAAAAAAACTAGAATTATCAATTACAGTTGTTAATTTTGCTGCACTTTCTGCATATTGTTCTGCAATTTTACCACCTGCTGCAAAAAAAGTTATATTCGCATTTGAAAAATCATATTTTTCAAGATCATGGACTTCGTAATCTTTGCCTTTAAAACTTATTTTTTTTCCAGCACTATTAGAAGAGGCAACTAAAAAAAGGTTATCAAATTTAATATCTTTTTTTTCTATAACTTCTAAAGTCTTTCTCCCAACATTACCGGTTGCACCGATGATAGCTATATTAGTCATTTTAAAGACTTATACTAAATGAAAGGTAAATCGCAAACTGTTCCGTTAAAACTATTACCATTTATATCAATTTTGAATGTTTGCTTTGCTTCAAAATATGGTTTTTTTATCATAGCTATACCAATTACCTGTTTAAAAGTTGGATTGTAACAACCTGATCTTAGTTCTCCGATTATATTATTTTTTTCATCTGTTAAATTCATTGAACCAGTTACACTTATTTTATCAGTATCAATTTTAACGCCCATTAGTTTTCTTTTAATTCCTTCAGACTTTATTTTTTTTAATTTCTCTTTTCCTAAAAATTCAACATCACTATCAATATTAATATATTTATCAAAGCCACATTCGTATGGGTTGTCTCCATTGTCCATATCGTTTCCTTGAGAAAGTAATCCACTTTCGATACGTTCAATTAAATTAGGACATCCTGCTCTAATATTAAACTCATCTCCGATTTCAAATAAATGATCGTATAGTTTTAAACCCGCATCATTATTCTCTACATAAATTTCATATCCACCTTGTTTAGACCATCCTGATTGAGCAATTAAATGTTTGGCTCCAGCAAAATCAAAATATTCAAAACCAAAAAATTTTAAATTTGTTATTTTTTCACCAAAAACTTTTTCCATTAATTTAAATGATTTAGGCCCTTGCACGGCCATAATATCAACTTCGGGTTCGATAATATTTACATCAAATTTATTCCCAATTGCCAATCCTTTAGCAAATAAGATTACATCTGTATCTGCAATAGAAACCCACCATTTATTCTCATTAAATCTTAGGACAACTGGGTCATTAATTAATCCAGCATTATCATCTATAATTGGACAATAATAACATCTTCCATCTTTTGATTTTGAAAGATCTCTACAAGTCATAAGTTGAACCAATTTTGCTGCATCTTTTCCAGTAATCTCTACTTGTCTCTCAGCAGCCACATCCCAAACTTGAACATGTTCTTTTAAATGATGATATGAGTCTTCTAAAGAACCAAATGCAGCGGGAAGCAACATATGGTTATATATTGTGTAAGCAGTAACACCTTGTTTTTCAATTCTTGATGTATAAGGCGTACCTCTAAGTCTTCTTGATTTTGCAATAGAAAAATTTTTCATTTTTAGCTTAGTGTCATCTTTTTATCTATTTGTAAAGAAAGTAAGTTGTTTATTTGAAAGAAATCTAAGTAAGTTCCTTAGCTCTTTTTCTTAATTCAAATTTTTGGATTTTGCCTGTTGATGTTTTTGGAAGTTCACAGAAGTCTATTTTTTTTGGAATTTTGAACCCTGCTAGAGTTTCTCTACAAAAATCGATTAATTCTTTTTCATTTGTCTCTTTATCTGCCACTTTCTCTATAAATGCACATGGAACTTCTCCCCATTTCTCATCTGGTTTTGCTACTACTGCAACAATTGAAACAGCTGGGTGCTTAGAAAGTGTGTTTTCGATTTCGATAGAAGAAATATTCTCTCCACCTGAAATAATAATATCTTTCGACCTATCTTTAACCTTGATGTATCCATCTGGATAAATAACTGCCAAATCACCAGAGTGAAACCATCCATCTTTCATAGCCTTTTCGGTAGCCTCTTTGTCCTTAAAATATCCTTTCATTACAACATTACCTTTGATCATTATCTCGCCAATGGTTTCTCCATCCATAGGTACAGGTTTCATAGTTTCTGGATCTAAAACAACCACTCCTTCTGTGTTTGGAAACCTCACGCCTTGCCTTGCTTTAATTTCATTAATTTTATCTTCTTCAAAATCATTCCATTCATCATTCCAAGCACATTGTAAAACATGTCCATATGTTTCTGTTAAACCATAGACATGCATTACTTCAAATCCTAATGCTTTCATTTTTTTGAAAATAATACTTGGAGGTGGTGCTCCAGCAGTTAAAACATAAACTTTATTTTTCAATTGTTTAATATCATTTTGTGATGCACCTGTTATCATATTAAGAACAATAGGCGCACCTCCAAAATGGGTAATTTCATGCTTTTCAATTAATTCAAATATTTTTTTTACATCAATAGCTCTTAAACAAACTGTTTTTCCATTTAACATTGGTATTGTCCATGGATATCCCCATCCATTACAGTGGAACATTGGTACAACTGTTAAAAAATTTAATCTATTAGGCATATTCCAAGCAACAGCACTACCTGTTGACATTAAATAAGAGCCTCTATGATGATAAACAACACCTTTTGGATTTCCGGTTGTTCCAGACGTATAACTTAAAGAAATTGCTTGCCATTCATCCTTTGGTTTTTTCCAAATATAATTTTCATCGCCGGTGCTTAAAAATTCCTCATATTCTCTATCTCCAATTTTTTTTAACAAGGATTGGTCAGCAAAATCATCTTGAACATCAATTACGATTGGTTTTTCTTTTAAAGTTGATAAAGCCTTTTCTGCAACTGCATGCAATTGTCTATCTATTATTAATACTTTTGCTTCACTGTGTTCTAAAATATAAGCAACAGTTTTTGCATCAAGTCTTGAATTAATTGTATTTAAAACGGCTCCTGTCATAGGAACAGAATAATGTGCTTCAAAAATTTCTGGAGTATTAAAGGTCATAACTGAAACTGTGTCTCCTTCAACGATACCAATTTTCTCTAGTGCACTTGCAAATTTGATGCACCTGTTAAATACTTCAGTCCATGTGAAAGATTTTGTTTCATATACTAAAGCCTCATAATTTGGATAAATGTCTTTTGCTCTTTCTAGAAAGCTAAGCGGTGTTAACGGGACATAATTTGAAGGATTTTTATCTAAGTTCTGATTATATTTATTCATCAGTTAAATTTTGCGCTCATAGTATATTTACTACCAGAAATAGCAGATTTATAATGGCTTTCAGCTCTAGGCAAAATTTTGTCAAAATAATAATTTCCTGTATTTAATTTATCTTCATAAAACTCTTTATTGTTTTCCAAATTTTCATAGCTTTTTCTCATTGTTTTTAGCCATATAAATGAAAGACAAAAATAACCAAAAAATCTTAAATAATCGTTACATGATGCGCTTATATCGTCTTTTGGCGTATTGCCATTAGGAGATATCCAGTCCGTGAAATCTGACAATATATTTTTTAATTCTGATATTTTTTTTACATGTTCATTTAAATTGTCTACTTTTGAACAATTTTGAATTTCTGTATCTACATATTTCATAAAATTTTCAAAAACTTTTTTCTGACTAATTTTTCTAAATACAAAATCAATTGCCTGCACAGAATTAGTTCCTTCGTAAATAGGTGTAATTCTATTATCTCTAAATAATTGTTCTATCCCTTGGTCTTTTGTATAACCATAGCCTCCAAAAACCTGAATTGCTTCATTGGTTATTTCCATACCCATATCTGTAAAAAATGACTTAATTACTGGCGTCATAAGACCTACAATATCCGATGCATCTTTTTTTACTTCCTCTGAACTATGACTTAAGCTTACATCTACCTGCTGGGCCATCCAAAAAGATAAGGATCTTTCTCCCTCAATTATAGACTTCATATTTAACAAACTTCTTCGAATATCTGCATGCTTAATAATTAAATCTGTTTCTCCATTAGAATTATTATTTGATTTACCTTGTTTTCTCTCTTTAGAATAACTTAAAGCAGTTTGATAAGCTGTTTCAGATAGACCTAATCCTTGTATACCGACAACGATTCTTTCTAAGTTCATCATTGTAAACATAGAATTTAAGCCTTTGTTCTCTGGTCCGATCATATACCCTTTGGCATCATCAAAACTTAATACACATGCGGGTGAACCTTTAATACCCATTTTTGATTCAATTGAAACAGTATTGACGCCGTTTCTTGGACCAATTGATCCATCATCATTAATTTCATATTTTGGTACTAAAAATAAACTTATCCCCTTCGTTCCTTTTGGTGCGTCCTGCGTTCTTGCTAAAACTAGGTGTATAATATTTTCAGTTAAGTCGTGGTCACCAGAAGTAATAAAGATTTTTTGTCCACTTATATTATAAGTACCATTTTCATTTTTAATTGCCTTTGTTTTTATTAATCCTAAATCTGTTCCACATTGAGGCTCTGTTAAACACATTGTCCCACTCCATTTACCCTCAACAATTTTAGGAAGATATGTGTTTTTGATTTCTTCAGTTGCATGACTCAAAATACAATTATATGCACCTATACTTAATTCACTATATAATTTAAAAGATAAACTTGATGATGAAAGCATTTCATCAAAAAAAGCACTTACAGTTTTTGGCATTCCTTGACCACCATATTTTGGATCACAAGTTAAAGATACCCATCCATCTTCTATAAATTTTGAATATGCCTCTTTATAACCTGGAGGGGTTCTAACTACTCCATTTTCATAGACACAAGGATTTTCGTCTCCAGCCTTTGCTAAAGGAAGAAGCATTTCTTCATTAATTTTTGCAGCTTCCTCTAAGATATCTTTTACTAGATCAGAAGTGACTTCTTTATATTTTTCAATTTCGTTATAATTTTTATTATCTTTTAGATGTTCAAATAAGAACATCATATCTTTCACAGGTGCGGAATAAACAGTCATAAATTTAATAGTATCAAATTAAGTTAATTTTTTTATTTTTGCAAATATGCAATAATCGCATCTCCCATACCAGAAGTTGAAATTTCTTTTGTTCCTTTTGACATAATATCTTTAGTTCTTAACCCATCATCTAGTACATTTTGCACTGCTTTTTCTAAGTCATCAGCCTCTTTATCTAAGTCAAGAGAGTACCTCAGGGCCATTGCAAAACTCAAGATGGTTGCAATTGGATTTGCAATTCCTTTTCCAGCAATATCTGGAGCAGATCCATGAACAGGCTCATACATTGCTCTCATTTCACCATCTTTATTTTTTGCACCCAAAGAAGCTGAAGGTAATAAACCTAAAGATCCCGTCAGCATAGATGCTTCATCTGACAACATATCACCAAACAAATTATCTGTCACAATTACATCAAATTGCTTTGGATTTCTCAAAAGTTGCATTGCACAATTATCTGCAAGCATATGATTTAACTCAACATCTTTAAATTCTTTATCGTGAAGATTTTGAACTTCCTCTTTCCATAATTGACCTGCTTCCATAACATTCGATTTTTCACAGGAAGTAACTTTGTTGTTTCTCTTCTTTGCTAGATCAAATGCAACTCTAGCAACTCTTTTAATTTCTGATGAGGTATAAGTATGAGTGTTTATTCCTTTACGTTCACCATTATCAATTGGCTTGATACCTCTCGGCTCACCAAAATAAATACCACCTGTCAATTCTCTAACAATCATGATGTCTAGACCTGATACGATTTCAGGTTTTAGCGTAGATGCCTCAACTAATTGTTTAAAACAAATTGCAGGCCTCAAATTTGCAAATAATTTTAATTCTTTTCTTAGCTTAAGAAGAGCTCTCTCAGGTCTTTTGGAAAAATCTAAATTATCATATTTTGGTCCACCTACAGCTCCTAAAATGACTGCTTCACATTCTAATGATTTATAAAATACTTCATCTGTAATCGGTGTTCCGTGCTTGTCGTAAGATGCTCCTCCAACTAAGGCCTCTTCCATATCAAAATCAAGAGATTTATTTACATTAAACCAAGTTATAATTTTTTTAACTTCATTAATAACCTCGGGACCAATACCATCACCTGGTAATAATAAGAATTTTCTTTTTTTGACTTTAATCATTAAATATCCAAGGCTTTGTGGATTTTAATTTTTCTTCAAATGAAATTATTTTGTTAGACTTTTCCAAAGACAGTGCAATATCATCTAGTCCCTCAATTAAACATTTTTTTTTAAATTCGTCTAATTCAAATTTGATTTCTTTATTCCCAAAAATTATTTTTTGATCTGGTAAATTTATTGCAATTTCTTCTTGTCTCTTAGAATATTCAGAAAGTTCTTTTATCTGTTCATCATTAAGTTTAATAGGCAATATTCCATTTTTAAAACAATTATTATAAAATATATCTGCGTAACTAGTACTTATAACGCAAGTGATACCAAAGTCTAAAAGTGCCCATGGCGCATGTTCTCTAGATGATCCACATCCAAAATTGTTCCCTGCAATTAAAATCTTAGAATTATCATATGGGGATTTATTTAATATAAAGTCATCTACTACTTTACCTTTTTCGTCATATCTCATTTCATAAAATAAATTTTTTCCAAGTCCTGTTCTTTTTATTGTTTTTAAAAATTGCTTTGGAATAATCATATCTGTATCGATATTTACAATTGGCAAATATGCAGGAATACTTTTTAATGTTGTGAATTTGTTCATTTAACTATTGTATTTTCTAACATCATCTAAATTTCCAGATATAGCAGCTGCAGCAGCCATAGCTGGACTAACTAAATGAGTTCTTCCACCTCGTCCTTGTCTTCCTTCGAAATTTCTATTTGATGTTGACGCACATCTTTCTTCTGGCTTCAACTTATCTGCATTCATAGCTAAACACATTGAACAACCTGGCTCACGCCATTCAAATCCAGAATTTTTAAATATTACATCTAAACCTTCTTGCTCTGCTTGTTGTTTTACTAATCCTGAACCAGGAACTATCATTGCATTTACATGAGAAGCAATTTTTTTATCTTTTAAGATTTTTGCAGCTTCTCTTAAATCTTCAATTCTTCCATTTGTGCAACTTCCTATAAAAACTTTATCAATTCTAATATCTTTTATTTTAGTTTTCGGCTTTAAACCCATATATTTTAATGACCTGTTAATAGAATTTTTTCTGTCTTCGTTTTGCTCATTTTCAGGATCAGGAACAATTCCATCAATATCTACTACATCCTGAGGCGAAGTTCCCCAAGTTACCATTGGTTTAATATCTTTGCCCTCAAGACTGATTTCTTTGTCAAATACTGCATCACCATCAGACTTTAATTTACTCCAATATTCTAATGCTTTGTCCCAATTTGAATTCATTGGAGACATTGGTTTACCTTTTAAATAATTAAAAACTTTTTCATCTGGCTCTATTAATCCAGCCCTTGCTCCACCTTCAATTGTCATATTGCAAATCGTCATTCTTTGTTCGACACTTAAATTCGAAATTAAGTTTCCAGCATATTCAATTACATAACCAGTTCCACCAGCTGTACCAATTTTTCCGATTATTTGTAATATTACATCCTTAGATGTTACTCCAACAGGAAGAGATCCATTAACGTTTATTCTAAAATTTTTTGATTTTTTTTGAACTAAAGTCTGTGTTGCCAAGACATGTTCCACTTCCGAAGTTCCAATTCCGAATGCTAATGCACCAAATGCTCCGTGAGTAGCAGTATGACTATCACCACAAACGATAATCGTTCCTGGTTGTGTAAATCCCTGTTCTGGACCAATAATATGAACTATTCCTTGTCTTTTATCGTTCATTCCAAAAAGATTTATTCCGAATTCTGCACAGTTTTTTTCTAGTGTCTCGATTTGTATTTTTGAATCTTTGTCAGTAATAGGCACTGATCTATCCGTTGTTGGAACATTGTGATCTGCTACTGCTAAAGTTAAAGAAGGTTGTCTAACTTTTCTATTAGAATTTCTTAAACCTTCAAATGCTTGTGGACTAGTAACTTCATGAATTAAATGTCTATCAACAAATAGAAGTGAAGTCCCATCTTCTTGTTGATGAACAAGGTGATCATTCCATATTTTATCGTATATAGTTTGAGGCATTGTAAAAAATTATTTTTTTACTTCAGGATTTTCTTTTTTTTCATCAGTTTTTTTTTCTACTGATGGGGTTTCTTCTTTAGTTTCTTTTTTATCTTCTAGTTTTTTTGCTTCTACTTTTGGAGCATCTTTATTGGTATCTTGTGGGCTGTCTGCTGTTTTTTGCTCTGTATCAGGCATAACATTTTCTTCTGTTACTTCGTGAATCTTAGTTTCGACATCTATACCTATTTTCTTTTTAATTTTTTCTGCAATTCTTGCAGATTTACCTGTTCTATCTCTCAAATAATATAACTTGGCTCTTCTAACTTTTCCTGACCTTACAACTTTAATTGTATCTACAATCGGACTATATAAAGCAAATGTTCTTTCCACACCCTCACCAAAAGAAATTTTTCTTACAGTAAAAGAAGAATTGATATCTCTATTTTTTTTTGCAATACACACACCTTCAAAATATTGAATACGATCTCTTTTTCCTTCAGTTATTCTAACTCCTACTTTAACAATATCACCTGGGAAAAATTCTGGATGCTTTCTCTCAGAAATAATTTTTTTTACTTTAGATTGATTAATTTCTTCAATTGTCTTCATTTTAATTCTCTTTAGTCTTTTTATATAATTGCCACAAATCCGGTCTTCGGTCGCGTGTTATAGCCTCAGATTGAGATAAACGCCAGTCTTTAATTTTGGCGTGATCGCCTGATAATAGCACATCTGGAACACTTTTTTCCTCCCATATTTGAGGTTTTGTAAATTGAGGATACTCTAAAAGTCCGTTTTCAAAACTTTCTTCTTTAGCTGAATTTGTATTACCAAGAATACCAGGAATAAATCTTAAAATTGCATCAAGAATTACAAACGAAGCTCCTTCACCTCCAGATAAAACAAAGTCTCCTATACTTACTTCCTCAATATTTCTTGTTTTTAACAATCTTTCATCAACTCCTTCAAAGTGTCCACAAATTATATTTATTGTTTTTTCTTGAGATAGTTGTTTTGCTAATTGATGATTGAACAACTTACCCTTTGGACTTAGATAAATAATCTTTTCGCCATCTTTAACATTCTTATCTATTGATTTTGCTAATACATCTGCTTTCATTAACATACCTTCCCCTCCTCCATAAGGAGTGTCATCAACAGTTTTATGCTTATCAAATGCATACTCTCTTATATCCACAGTATCTATTTTCCATTTATTCTCTGATAGTGCTTTACCAAAAATACCTTGGCCTAAATAGCCTGGAAAAAAA
>CACAUA010000006.1 GCA_902535625.1 uncultured Pelagibacteraceae bacterium
AAAACGTTACTGGATCAATATTAATTTGGGCAGCTCTGATTTTATTTCCTTTAATGTGTTTATTAGAAACTCCATGGGAAAATACTCCATCATTAAATTCAACTATGTCAGTAATTTATCTTGGTATAGTACCAACAGGAGTTGCATGGCTTTTAAGGTTTAAAATTTTGAAAAAAAATGGTTTAATTTTTCAATCTCAGGTCTCATACTTAATCCCAATCTTTGGAATTATTTTAGGCTATATATTTTTAAATGAATTAATAACTTACAAGGTATTAATATCTGTATTGGCTGTAGTTGTAGGAATTTATTTTGTTAGAAAGGCAGATACAAAAATTATGATTTAAGTGAAGATATAGAGCTAATATGCTCTGGTTTTGTCTCACAACATCCACCTAAAATTGTTGCCCCCCCTTCTATGAATTTTTTTGATAAATTATAAAATGCATTTGCATCAAAATTATCTCTTTTTCCTAAAGATTGATTAGGATTTACTCCAATTTCATTCGGTTTTGCTGTATTAAATGTCTGAATTGGGCCTGGTTCATCAACTCCCCACAAATTTATTTTAAATCCAAATGGAACTTTACAATTAAAAAATTTATCTAACACTGATAATGATATTTCTGGGGAAACACATGCGCAAACTACACCAAGTGTATTTTCATGTTTAATAATTTCAATTAATTGCTCAATTTTTTCTTCTGAGGGTAGGTCGCCATTTTTTTTTAAATGTATTCCAATTAAAATTTTTTTGTTTAACTTTTTAGATATATTTAGAGCAGCTTTAACTTCATTAGTGCTGCTAATAACATCTAAATATAAAAAATCAGTAAATTCACTTAAAATATCAGCTTGTTCAAACATATCTTCCTCTATTAATTTGATATCGCGATTATCAGTAATATAAGTGTCTCTTTGGCTTGGAATTGATCCAGCTACTAATACATTTTTCTTTGATAAATTTTTAGCTTGGATTGCAAGTTTACATGCAATTTTGTTTAATTTTTTGAATTGATTACCAACATTATTTTCTATTAATCTAAATTTTCTACAGCTAAAAGTGTTTGTAACTATAACATCTGAGCCTGCATTAATGTATGATAAATGAGTATCAACTAACATTTGATGATATTTTTCGTCTAATAAAGCGCTAGCAGACCATAAGGTCCCCATAGATACCATTCCTTTTTCAAGTAATAATTGACCCATGCCACCATCTAATATTCTTATTTTTTTAAAAAAATTGTTATCCATTTTTTTTATCCCTTGTAGCTATAAATACTCCAACAGTTGTTATTAAAAAACCAATTATGTCAGTAAATGTTAATTGTTCATTTAAAAATATCCATGCCATCACTGCTGAAGTAGGAGGTACTAAAAAAAATAAAGTAGTAGTTTTACCCACAGTACCCCTTTTGATTAAAAACATAAGAATAGTAAAAGCCCCAAATGAAACTAATATAATTTGGTGAGACATACCTAGTATAAAGCTAGTTGTAAAATTTATATAAGCATTTTCAAATATAAACATTAACAATAGATTAAATAGGCAACCACCAATTGCTTGATATGCATTGTTAACTGACAAAGCTAAATTTCCACTCAATTTTTTTTGCCACAATGTTCCAGCCGTTATTGCAAATAAAGCTAAGACTGTAGCTACCAATCCTAAAGGAGGAATTTCTTTTCCAAAATCAATACCTAAGACAGTGACAGAACCAACGAAACCTAAACTGATACCTACCCACTGTTTCCAAGATATTTTTTCTCCAAAAATTGGACCAGATAAAATATTTGTTAAAATTGGTTGAAGTGTAACTATTAAAGCTACAATTGCAGCTGGCATCCCAATTGAAAATGCATACCAACATCCACCTAAATAAATTCCATGAAATAAAATACCTGTTGAAATACTTTCAATAATATTTTTTAATTTTCCAAAAATTTTATCATTAATGAAATAAGCAAATACGAGAAAACCAATTGTTACAATCCCAAATCTAAATGCTAAAGCCGCAAATGGAGAAGCGTTTTGAACAATTTCTTTCCCAGATATGAATGCAGATGACCATAATAATATAAAGAGCAAAGGAAATGATTTTGTCATGGTAAAGATATATGGCGTAATATCTAATTTTTTTTGTGAATTCTATCCATTTCTTGAAGTTCGACTTCAAGTTTGTCTAATTCTTCACCACCAGCCATCATACTAAGAAGCTTTTCTCTAGAAATATCTTTTTTTTGGAACGTGCCCATGCTTTTTCCTCGATTAAGTACAGTGAAACTATTACCAACGGGGTAAGCATGATGTACATTATGAGTAATTAAAATTACAGCCAATCCCTCAGATGCAGCTTTTACAATATATTTTAATACCATTGATGCTTGATGAACTCCTAAAGCAGAAGTTGGTTCATCTAAAACTAAAACTTTTGCTCCAAAATATATAGCACGTGATATTGCTAGGCATTGTCTTTCACCACCGGACATAGTTCCAACTGCCTGAGATGGATCTCTAACATCGATACCTATCTGTCCCATTCTATCTGCGGCTATCTTATTTGCTTTCTCCACATCAAAAGTTTTAAGGAAAGGAAAACCTTTTTGAGGCTCTCTTCCCATAAAAAAATTTCTAGTAACACTCATTAAAGGAACTAATGCTAGATCTTGATAAACTGTTCCTATACCAATATCTAAAGCATCTTTGGGTGAGTCAAAAACAATTTTATTATCTTCAAATATAATTTCTCCTTCATCTGGTTTATGAACACCTGCTAAAGTTTTAATTAAAGTCGACTTTCCTGCTCCATTATCCCCAAGTAAGCACATGATCTCACCTTTTTTTAATCTCATAGTGACATCTTTAAGCGCTATAACTTTCCCAAAAAACTTACTAATATTATTAAATTGAACGAGATAGTCAGGCATTATTTACTCTCAGTGACTTTCTTTCTAATATAGTTATTAAACACTACAGCTATCAACATCATTGCTCCTAAGAAAACTTTAAACCAGTCAGTGTCAACATCTGTATAAAATATTCCCATAGATACAGTCCCAAATATAATTGCACCAAAAGCAGCACCTATTGCAGATCCATATCCACCTGTTAAGAGACAACCACCCACAACAGCAGCTGCAATAGCTTCTAGTTCTTTTAAAGTACCTCTCATAGTATCTGCAGAACCCGCATCTAATACTTGAATACAAGCAAAAATAGTAGAAGCGACTGCCGTACCGATAAATAGACTTATTTTCACTCTTCCAACAGGCACACCCACATTTGTTGCTCCAACCTTATCGCCTCCAGATGCAAAGATCCAATTACCGTATCTTGTTTTCATCAATATCCATGTTGCAAACAAAGTTAATGCAATAAACCAAATAACTGATGGAGGTATTCCAGTTGCAAGAGGAGTTCCATCGGTTCTTAGTTCAATCAATTTTAATGATCCCAACCAAGTAAAAAGCCATTTAAAAGTATCTGTAGCAAATAACCATGCCAATGGATCATCTTCAATTAATACTCTTAGTCCTGGAACTTGAGTTCTACCAGTAATCAATCTTGTTATTGCTAATGTCAAACCTCTTAAAATAAAAAGCATTGCAAGTGTTACAATAAAAGATGGCAAACCAGTTTTTACAACCATTATGCCATTAAAGTATCCAACCAATACTGCCATAGCGAAAGCAAAAACTATGCTCATCCATAGTGGCCAACCCCAATAAATTGCAGGAATTGCGATACAAATTCCAGCAAAGCCAATCATTGATCCAATTGACAAATCAAATTCACCGCCAATCATTAACATCGCTGCTGCTATTGCTATAATTCCTAAATTAGCTGAAACGTCGAGGAAATTAAGCATTCCATAGGCGCTAAACATACCAGTATCGCCAGCTACAATTCCAAAAAATATAAATACAAGTATTGAGCCACCTAATGCACCTAGCTCAGGCCTATTCAATAAAACTCTTAGTGGTGATATTTTTTTTAGACGTTCGTCTTCATTAAGACTACTTTTTGATGAAATACTTTTTGATTTTAATGACATTTAAATTTTGAAAAAAGGCCTGACTATTAAATTTAGTCAGGCCTTAAATATAGATTTTATCTATAACCTTGAGCTGCCCATTTAATTACTTTAGCAGCATTATCAGGAGTAACAAATCCAGGTCCAGTCATAACTACACCAGCAGGCATTGTTCCCCATCTCATGTACTGAGCAAATATAGCTATAGGCAAATAACCTTGTAGATATTGTTGTTGGTCAATTAAAAACTCTACTTTACCTGCAGCAGCAGCTTTTAACATGTTAGGCGACATATCAAATGTTCCTAATTTAACATTTCCAACTTTACCAGCAGCCTCTAAAGCTTTTAGTGCTGCTTCACCAGATAAACCAGCTCCTAAAGTTAGAATAGTGTCATATCCACCACCTAATTTTGCGGCAACGGCTTTTTGAATTTCAGTTGGGTCATTTGATGTTCCAAGAATATCAACAGATCCACCAAAACCTTTTTTGAAACCTGCACATCTTCTATCAAGCGCTACGTTTCCAACTTCGTGGTTAACGCATAAAGCTTTTTTTCCTCCAGCAGCTTTCATTTTTTGTCCGCCACCAACGCCAGCTTCAAATTCAGTTTGACCTACATGTGCACTAATTCCTAACGATGCATAGTCATCCGAACCAGAGTTCATAGAAACTACTGGTATACCAGCAGCTATTGCTGCTTTAACAGATTTTCCTAATGCAGCTGCATCAGGTAAAGTAATTACAATACCTTTTGGTTTTTGTGATACAGCGTTATCTATTAGTTTTGCCATTTCAACCATGTCAAAAGTTCCAGGTGCAGTGTATTTGCAAGATACTCCCATATCTTTACAAGCAGCATCAACTCCATTTTTAGCTACCGACCAAAAAGGGTCATTAGCTTGTCCATGTGAAACAACAATTATATCAGTCGCTAATGCTGATACAGACATCATTGCCCATGCAGCAATAGCTAATATAAAGTTCTTTATTGTTTTCATTTTTAATTTCCTCTCTTAAATAAAAGTTAACTTTTAAACATTAAAGCTAACATAAAATTATTTGGCTTGTAAAGAAGCAGGTAGTATTCAACCTAAAGTTGTTTTTTAATATTTTATTTTTTCAAACTTTTTTGATTTTAATGACCGGATAGCACTCTCAGCAATTTGTATTGAAATCTTTCCATCAATAAAACCACTTTTAGGTCTTAAATTTGATCTGAATAATTTAGCAAGATCATTTAACTGTTCTTTGTATGCCTGGTCGTATCTTTCTATAAAAAAATGTTTAAAGCTTGATCGTGCATTCGTACTTTTATTAGAATACAAACTAATCTCATTTTCTTTGATATTATCAGAAATAATCATTCCTTTACTTCCAAAGAGCTCTACTCTTTGATCATATCCAAAACTACAATGTCTTGAATTACTAATAATACATTGAACACCATTTTTTGTTTTCAAAATTGCTGTAGCAAGCTCGAAATCTTTAAGTTTATTGAAGTATTTATTAGAAATATTGCTCCCTGTGGCAAATATAGAAACAAATTCATCTTTACCCACATAATACCTTGCTAGATCGAAATCATGGATCATCATATCTTTAAAAATACCACCTGAGGCTTTTAAATATTTTATAGATGGAGCAGCCGGATCTCTGCTAGTAATAATAATTTTCTCTAGCTTTCCTATCTTGCCTTTTATTAAATTATTTTTTAGAGAGCTATGACCTGGATCATATCTTCTGTTAAATCCAATTTGAATTTTATGATTAAATTTATTTATTTTTTTTTCGTAATTTTGAATTTTTTTTAAATTTAAATCTAAAGGTTTTTCACAAAATACTGTTTTATTACTTTTTATACTTTCATATATAAATTTAAGATGAGTTGATGTTGTGGAAGAGATAAAAATACAATCAATTTTTTTATCTTTATATGCTATTTGAGGACTTTCAATATTTTGACAATTTAGATTTTTTGAAACTTTTTTTGCAAGTTTTCTATTAACATCGAAAATATATTTAAGATTAAAATTTTTATTATTTATTAAATTATCTGCATGCATTAGTCCTATTCTTCCCAAACCGAATAATGCTACGTTAATTAAATTTTTACCCATTGTTTTTTTAATGATGATTTCTTACATGCATCAATGAATTTAGCAGTCTCCAAACCCTCTTCTTCGTTAGGAAAATAAAATCTTTTTTTTGTATTCGTTTTTAAATATTCAGCAAATTCCTTATATATATTTGCAAAAGCATCTAAATATCCTTCAGGGTGACCAAATTTTACTCTAGAAAATTTTTTTGAAAAATTTGCTTTTGTATATCCTCTTTCTAAAAACTTTACTGCTCCTTTGCTTGGATTAAATTTTAAATAATTTGGATCATTTTGAACCCATTCTAAACTTCCTTTAGAACCATATACTCTAATTCTTAAACCATATACGCCACCTTTAGCTGTTACACATGTCCATACAATTCCTTTAGCACCATTGTTAAAATTAACAAAAACTTGTGCGTTATTATCCATTTTAACATCCTTCGAATATTTGCTTACATCAGCTATCAGTTTTTCTCCTTTAAGGCCTGTAATATAAATTGCTAGATGATATGCGTGTGATCCTATTTCATTGAGAACTGCTGATACACCAACAATTTTTTTATCAACTTTCCATTTAAAAACCTTTTTTGAATTTGTTTTTGAAATTTTATTACCATCTGTCCAATCCTGAATATACTCAACGTTGATATATTCAACTTTTCCAATTTTTCCTTTTTCAACTAAATTTTTTGCTTCTCTAACCATTGGATAAGATGAATAGTTGTGAGTCAGTGCATATTTAATTTTTTTGTTATTTTTTATCGCTTTATATAGTTTTTTTCCCTGCTCAAGATTTCCAGCAAATGGTTTGTCTGAAATTACATGTATGTTTTTTTTTATAAAATTCTCCGCAATAATTTGATGACTTGATGGTGGAGTCATTATTGCTACAACATTAATACCATCTTTTCTTTTCGCTTCTTTTTCAGACATCTCCTTGTAATTTGAATAACATCTAGATTTATCTAAACCTATACTTTGTCCAAATTTCCTAGATTTATCAACACTTCTAGAAAATACCCCTGCAACGATTTCATATTTGTCATCATATCTAGATGAAATTCTATGAACATGCCCGATCCAAGATCCAGGTCCGCCTCCAACAATTCCAAGTTTAAATTTTTTAGGTTTAATTTTTTGAAGCATCTAATATCATAACAAAACTATTATTTATGTCAGTAAAATTAGGTATAGCCCCAATAGCTTGGAGCAATGATGACATGCCTGAGCTTGGTGGTGATACTCCGCTTGAACAATGTCTTTCCGAAGCTAGTGAAGCAGGATTTAAAGGAATAGAGTCTGGTGGAAAATTTCCAAAAACATCAAAAGAATTAATTCCTATATTAAATAAATATAATTTAAAATTATGCTCAGGTTGGTATGGAGCAAATTTAAGAAAAAATACTTTTGAGGAGGAAAAATTAAAAATTCAAAACCAATTGAAACTATTTCAAGATTGTAAAGCACCCTGCATGGTTTTTGCCGAAGTTTATGGTTCTATTCAAGGTGATCCAAATATAAATTTGTCTAAAAGACCTAGAATGGATTTAGACGAGACTAAAAAATATTATAAAAAAATTTCAGAAATGGGAAAATATCTAGAGGATCAGGACATGCCTCTTGCTTACCATCATCATATGGGAACTTGCATTGAAAGTGAAGAAGATACAAGAAGATTATTAGAAAACACAGATGGTAGTGTCAAACTAACTTTAGATACTGGACACATGTTATTTGCGAAAGGAGATAGTTTGAAAATTTATAAAGAATTTAAAGAAAGAATAATTCATATACATTGCAAAGATATGAGAAAAAATGTTTTAGATAATTCGTTAAATCACGATTATAGTTTCAGACAGGCTTTTTTGGAAGGAGCCTTCACTGTTCCAGGAGATGGTTGTATTGATTACAAGCCTTTTTTTGAATTGTTAAAAGAACAAAATTATTCTGGATGGTTAGTCGTAGAAGCGGAGCAAGATCCAGCAAAAGCAAATCCTTTTGAATATGCTAAAATTGGATACAAATATCTAATTGAAACTTTAAAAAGTGCAAATTTAGAAATTGAAAATAATTAGCTATCTATATAAAGAAGTTAATTCATTATTACCAGCAGCCACACATGGAGATTTAAAACAAGTACCAACTATCCATTCTGATCCTGGTTCTGCTAAAAAATTTGATGACATTATAAAAATAACACCCATTTCTACTGACTGACCAGCTTTTCCCTCTGCTTTTATTCTCGGGTCAGGATCTGTTTTAACTTTATTGTCATCTGAAAATGGATTTTCAATCTTTAGATTATCATTTATATGATTAACAACCTTTTCAGCTATCCATTCAGCATTACATGGATCACCCCAAACAGTTATTTTCCCCTCATCATTATTTCCGCAATTATTAATTTCGCCATTAATAAAATCGACAACTTTTTTATGATTTTCTTTTACTAAATTTGCACGAGCTTCAACTTCAGGTCTTGTACTCGCTGTCCATATTAACATTCCTACAACATAAACAGCCGATATAATGATAAGAAATTCTAATAATCCAAAATTTTTTAATTTTAAGCTCATGAGATTTTTACTATTTTTGACTTTTCCAATTTATTGTCAAAAAAATCAATAATATTTTGGACTGTTTCAATACCCATTCTAGACAAACATTCTTCAGTAAATACTGCTGAATGAGGGCTTAAAAATGCTTTTTCATTTTTTAGCAATGGATTATCTAAAGATGGAGGCTCCTTTTCAAAAACATCAAGCCCTGCACCAAAAATTAAATCTTCGTTTAATGCCTTATTAAGATCTTCCTCGTTAATAATACCACCTCTTGCAGCATTAATTAAAATACAATTTTTTTTCATTTTTTTTATCATTTCATAATTGATTAAATGTTTTGTGTTTTCGTTTAGAGGCATATGAATTGAAATTGCATCCATTTTATTTAAACTCTCATTTAAATCATTAATTTTAGTACCACCAACTTTTTTAATTTCCTCTTCGCTGACAAAAGGATCATAAACAAAAATGTTCATTTCTAAACCCTTACATTTTTTAAGTAAGCATTTTCCAATACGACCAAAACCTGCAATTAAGATGCTTTTATTCCATAACTCAATTGTTTTAGGAAGCTTAGTTCTATCACTGAACTTTCCAGTTTTTACAGTCTCGTTGTACATATTATTTCTTTTTGCAATGCTGAATAGCATGAATAAAACATGTTCTGCTACAGCTTGAGCATTCGCTGTAGCTGTTATTGCTAATGTGATATTGTTTTGCTTGGTTGCTTTAAGATCTATATTGTCATAGCCTACACCATGTCTAGATATCACTTTTAAATTCTTAGCTGAGTCTATAATTTCTTTTGATAATTTAGATGTTCTAATACTTATTCCATCACAGTCTTTTATTTTATCTTTCAAAAATTCTGTATCTGTATTGTCTACAACTTGAAATTCAAAATTTTTATTTCCTTTTAGTAAATCAATACCATGATTATGTATTGATCCTATTATTAAGATTTTTTTCATACGTAAAAGTATATACTTTATTTATTAATAGGCTTTAGATAATTCTGATTTCACTGTGCCTTTTAAATTTTCAACTGTATTTTTCGCACCTGCACTTATAAATCTGGAGTCTGCTCCAACTGTTACAAATTGAAAACCTTTTTCAATCATTTTTTTTGCATAGTCAGTACTTCCGTTATGAATTCCAGCAAATATATTGTTTTTTTTTGCATGCTCTAATATTCTAAGTATTTCTGAATAAGCTTTAGTATCCTCACCTTTGTCAAAACCAGGCTTTTCTCCTATAGCCAAACTTAAATCAGCAGGCCCAATGTAGATACCATCAAGGCCTGGGGTACTCATAATTTCATCAAGATTTTCTAAAGCTTCTTTAGTTTCAATCATAGCCATTTTTAATATTTCATCGTTTGCATGATCTCCATAATCAGGCCCTCCATAGATTAACCCTCTCATTGGACCAAAACTTCTATATCCATGTGGTGGATATTTACATGCTTGAACAAATCTTTCTGCTTCTTTCCGATTACTAACCATTGGGCAAATGATCCCATAACATCCAGCATCTAAAATTTTCATAATTTGACCAGGTTCATTCCAATTAACTCTTGCCAAAGGTACGACTTCTGTCGCTGAAATCACTTGCATCATTGGCATTGCATTTGTGTAATCAACGAGCCCGTGTTGCATATCAATTGTTAATGAGTCCCACCCTTGTTGAGCCATTGTTTCTGCTGAAACAGTACTTGGAATTTGTAACCAACCATTGATTACAGCTTTGCCATTTTTAATTATTTCTTTGGCTTTATTTTTTCTCATTAACTCAGGTTTTTAGACCCATATGGGTATACTTTATATTCAGGTAATCTTTTATAGCCATAGATCCACCTTCACGACCGTAACCGGTTTGTTTTATTCCACCGAATGGAGCTTCAGCAACTGCAACTGCAGCTGTATTTACTGCTACACAACCGGTTTCCATCATCTCTGATGCTCTATTAGCTTTGTCCATTGAGTTTGTATATAAATAGCTACAAAGTCCCAGGTCATTATTATTTGCTCTCTCTACTACTTCGTCAAAATCCTTGAAAGTTAAAACAGGCACTAAGGGACCAAAAGGTTCTTCTTTCATAATTGTAAAATTGTCCTGCACTTCATCAAATACAGTTGGTTCAAAATAATAACCTTTATTAAATCCTGAAGGTCTACCCCCACCTAAAACAACTTTTGCGCCTTCACTCTTTGTCGTTTCAACTAATTTTTCAATATCCTCCAAACGTTTTGCTGTTGTTAAAGGTCCTAAGTCAGTACCTTTATCCATACCATTTCCAATTTTTAATTTTTTTGCTCTATCTACGAAAGCATTTATAAATTCTTCTTTTCTTGTTTCTTGAATGTAAAACCTATTTGGGGATATACAAACTTGACCATTGTTACGAAATTTTGCTGTTATTGCCATATCTGCAACTTTATTCATGTCAACATCGTCAAATACTATAAATGGAGAATGACCACTTAATTCCATTGTAACTCTTTGAACTTTATCTGCAGCTTTTTTAAGTATTAATTTTCCAACACGTGTTGAGCCAGTTATAGAAACTTTTTTTATTATATCTGATTCAAGTAATTCATTTGATATTTCAGCCGGGTCTCCAGATAATAAATTGACTACTCCATCAGGTACTCCAGCATCTTTACAAATATTTACAAGTTCCATAACTGCTCCAGGCGTAATTACATCTGGTTTACAAATAACTGAACAACCAGCAGCCAGTGCAGTTGAAATTTTTCTAGATGCTAAAACTATGGGAAAATTCCATGGCACAAGTGCTGCTACAACACCTACTGGCTGATAGTAAACATGAACTCTTGTTTCTGGAAATCTACTTTGTAATGTTTCACCATAAATTCTCTTAGTTTCTTCTGCATTCCATTCAAATATATCTGCTCCACCACCAACTTCTCCAATTGCTTCTTTAAGAGGTTTTCCAACTTCAAGTGTAAGCCATTTAGCTAATACATCTTTTCTTTCACGCATCAAATCTGCAATTTTTCTTATTACATAAGACCTCTGCCATGGAGTGGTATTTTTCCAAGTTTCGAGTCCTTTCTCTGCTGATTTTAATGCTTTTTGAACGTCAACAGAGGACGCTTTTGATGCTTCTCCTAAAACTTCTTCTGTTGCTGGATTGATAACTTTATAAGTTTCTTTTTTTTCTGCTTGTTGCCACTGACCATCAATGAATTGACCAAAATTGCTATACATATTTTTTAAATTGTGTTTAATTGTTAAAAGTTAAAGATTTATATATAGAATAATGAAAAAAATAAAGCTCACTTGTGCACATGCAATAATAAAACATCTTATTGCTCAAAAAATTTTAATAGATGGTAAAAAAGAGCAGTTATTTGCTGGAGCTTTTGGTATTTTTGGACA
Source organism: uncultured Pelagibacteraceae bacterium (assembly GCA_902535625.1). Lineage (GTDB taxonomy): Bacteria > Pseudomonadota > Alphaproteobacteria > Pelagibacterales > Pelagibacteraceae > Pelagibacter. Next base: position 12,108 of record CACAUA010000006.1, read on the forward strand.
TGGCAATGTTGCTTGTTTAGGACAAGCTCTACAAGAAAATCAAGATAAATTACCAACTTATAGAGGGCATCATGAGCAAAATATGGCTCTGACTGGAATAGCATATGCTAGAGCTAAAAGAAGAAAACAATTTTTTGTTGCAACTAGTTCAGTTGGACCAGGATCTACAAATATGGTTACAGCCTCGGCAGTTGCTATGAGCAATAGACTTCCAATTTTATTTTTACCTGGAGATACGTATGCAAACAGAATGCCTGACCCGGTTCTACAACAAGTAGAGCATTTTAATAATCCTGGCATTACTCAGAATGATGCATTCAAACCAGTAACAAAATATTTTGATAGAATTACAAGACCAGAACAAATCTTACAAACATTACCTCAAGCAATCCAAACAATGTTAGATCCAGCAGATTGCGGACCAGCTTGCTTATCATTATCACAAGATGTCCAAGGTGAAACATATGAATATCCTAAGGAATTTTTTAAAGAGAGAGTTCATAATATTAGACGACCAAGACCTGATGATTTTCAAATAAAACAAGCAGCTGAGCAAATTAAAAAATCTAAAAATCCTTTATTGATTTCAGGTGGAGGGGTTTTCTACTCTGATGCAATGGAAGATCTAAGTAATTTTGCAATTAAACACAATATACCAGTTACGCAAACAGTTATGGGTTACTCTACTATGAAGAGAGATCACTCTCATTTTTTAGGTCCAATAGGTGGTCTTGGTGGCAAAGCAGCAAATAATTTAGCAAAACAAACTGACCTAGCTATTGCTGTTGGAACAAAGTTAGCTGATTTCACAACTGGTTCGTGGGCAAATTTTGAGAACCCAGACTTTTCACTTGTTAGTGTTAATGTCTCTAGATTTGATGCTAGCAAACATTTGGCGCAATCAGTAATAGGTGATGCAAAAGTAAGCTTACAAGAGCTATCAAATGCTTTGGGAGATTGGAAAGCACCTGATGAATGGCATAAAAAATCAAGACATGAATTAAAAAATTGGAATGATTATGTAGATAAAGAAAGTGGTCCAACTAATCAAGAACTACCTAGTTATGCACACGCTGTAGGAGCAATATATCGTAATTCAGATCCAACAGACATTGCTGTTACTGCAGCAGGTGGATTGGTCGGAGAAGTTGTACAAATTTGGAGGCCAAAAGAATTAAATACACATGAAACCGAATGGGGTTTTAGCTGTATGAGTTATGAAATTTCTGGTGCATTAGGAGTTAAAATGGCAAACCCAGATAAAGAAGTAATAGCTTTTGTAGGAGATGGATCTTATTTACTTTTTAATTCAGATATTTATTCATCAGTTATAACAAATAATAAATTAATAATAGTTTTATGTGATAATGGAGGCCATGCCGTTATTAACAGGCTACAATTATTTAAAGGCGGGAAAGAATTTAATTGTCTACTTAATAGTTCAAAAGCTCCAAATCTTGTACCTGTTAATTTTGCTAAACATGCAGAGAGTATGGGTGCAAAATCTGAGGAGGTATCATCTATTTCTGAATTAGAGGAAGCATTTAAAAGAGCTAAAAAATCTGATGTAACTTACTTAATTTCAATAAAAACTCATTCTTATGAGTGGCTAGAAGGTTCAGCTTACTGGGAAAGTCCTACTTTAGAAATGCCATCAACAAAAGAAAATGAAGAGGCATTAAAACTTCATAAAGAAGGAAAATCAAAGCAAAGACAAGGTGTCTAAAATTCATGAATAAAGTTTTTAAGGTTGGTCTCATAGGATGTGGCCATATCGCAGAAACATATTTTAGGGGACACCAATACTTTAATAATTTCAAAATCGTTGCTTGTGCAGATATTAATCAAAAAGCAGCTGAAAAATGTGCGAAATTATACAACATCAAATCAATGACTGTTAATGAAATACTAAAAGATAAAGATATTGAGGTAATTCTAAATTTAACAATTCCTCAATCACATTATTCTGTATCAAAAAAAGTATTAAATGCAGGTAAGCATGTTTATTCAGAAAAACCATTAGCAACATACTTTCAAAAAGGAAAAGAGCTAGTGGCTTTGGCAAAACAAAAAAATTATATATTGGTAATGCGCCGGATACTTTTCTTGGAGGAGGTGGACAAAAAGCAAAGGAATTAATTGACTCTGATTTGATTGGACAAATCAAACTTGGAAACGCAATCTTTGCATTTCCTGGTGTTGAAAACTTTCATCCAAAACCAGAGTCTTGGTATAAAAAAGAGGGAGGACCAGTAATAGATATGGGTCCTTATTTTTTTACAACGCTTGTTAATCTTTTAGGGCCAGCTAAACAGGTGCAAGGTAGAACATTAACGGCGTTTAAAAGAAGAAATTATAGAGCGGGTCCGAATAAAGGAAAAACATTTAAGGTTGAAACACCAACTACTTATTTAGCAACAATTCAATTTCATAATGAAGCAATTATTCAAGTCACTCTATCCTTTGATGTTATTAATCATCAAAGAAATCATATGGAACTTTATGGAACTAAAGGATCAATTATCGTTCCTGATCCGAATATGTTTGGTGGATCTGTTTATATTTCTGTTACAGAGGGTGGTCGTTGGGGTGAACATAAAACTGATAAAATGCATTTAGGAAAAATAAATATTACATCTGCAAGTGGTAGATCTAATGAATCACCAACAAATGCAAACTATAGAAGTGTTGGAATGTCTGAGATGTTATATTCAATCGAAAAAAAGAAAAAACATCGATGTTCCGGAGAGCTATCTCTTCATGTTTTAGATATAATTGAGTCTACTATGAAAGCTGCAACAACTGGAGTACCTCAAAAAATAAAAACTAAGTGTGAAAAGCCAAAAAGATTTACAGAAGAAGAAGTAAAAAAAATTCTCTTATAGATCATGAAAGATATTGCAATAGTTGATCCATATCCAAGAACTATGGAGCTTATTTTCTCAAAACCAAAATTAAATGAGTTAAAAAATAAATTTAAGCTTATTTTCGCACCAAAAATAAATAAACAAAAATTTTATATTAATAATATTCATAAAGCGAAATTTATAATTGGACAGCCTGATCTTCCTAAATTTTTATTAATAAAAGCAAAAAAGTTGAAAGCAGTAATAAATGTCGAAAGCAACTTTTTAGATAATATGGATTATAATTATTGTTTTGATAAAGGTATTCACGTTATTGCAACTTCACCTGTTTTCTCAAAACCAGTCGCAGAAATTGCACTTGGATTTACACTCTCTCTTCTTAGAAATATTCATGGAGCAAATCAGGATTTTATTAACAAAAGGGAAAAGTATGGATTAGATGGAAATCTTAAGGCTTCATTGTTATCAGACAAAAAAATTGGATTATTGGGATATGGAGACCTAGGTAAAGCTTTAGTTCCATTACTGAAACCATTTTCGAGTAAAATAAATATTTATGATCCTTGGATACCTAACAAAAAAATAATTAATCAAGGATATAAACCAATTACTTTAAAAAAAATGTTTAAAGAATGTGAAGTTATTTATGTACTTGCTGCAATTACTACAAAAAACAAAGGATTGATTGATAAAAAATTACTAAATCTTATGAAATCAAACTCACTTTTTATACTGATGAGTAGAGCTGCAGTCATTAATTTTAAAGATTTAAAAAATAGACTTAAAAAAGGTGATATTTATGCAGCACTTGACGTTTTTCCGGAAGAGCCAGTTAAAAAAAATGACCCAATAAGAAAATTAAAAAATGTTTTATTCTCAGCACATAGAGCGGGTGCTTTAGACGAGGCATTTAAGGAAATGGGCAATATTGTTTTTGAAGATATGAAATTAATTTCAAAAAATCTTAATCCAAGATTTTGTAAAAAAGCTCTAAGAAAAACTGTCCATCTTTTAAGGTCAAAACCTGTTGCAATTAATTAATTTTTTTTTTAATTTAATTCAAATGACTTCAACAAATAAATTACTCTTAGAGGCTAAAGGTATCACAAAGTATTTTGGAACAATAACTGCTTTAGAAAATGTAAACTTAAAAGTGCACGAAGGTGAATGTTTAGGTGTAGTAGGAGATAATGGTGCAGGCAAATCTACTCTAATGAAAGTTTTATCTGGTTTGTACAAACCAAGTGCAGGTGCTTTATTTTTTGAGGGCAAAGAACATGTGTTAGATAGCCCAAAAGACTCTCAAAATTTAGGTTTAGAAATGGTTTATCAAGATCTTGCATTGGCAGGTAATTTACCTATTGGAGAAAATATATTCTTAGGAAGAGAGCCAACAAAAAATATTGGTTTCTTAAAATTTCTAGATTTTAAAAAAATTCAAGAAATGACAAGCGCACACTTAGAGAAACTAAAAATAAATGTTAAAAGTGCTGATCAGAAAGTAGAGGAATTATCTGGAGGACAAAGACAAGCAGTTGCAATAGCTAGGTCAACAGCATTTAATGCCAAAGTCGTTATAATGGATGAACCAACTGCTGCTTTAGCAATAAAAGAAGTTGGAAAAGTATTAGACTTAATTAACAAATTAAAAAGTACTGGCGTAGGTGTTATAGTAATAAGTCATAGAATGGATGATATTTTTACTGTTTGCGACAGAGTAATGGCACTTTTTCAAGGAACAAACTTTGCTGAGTCTCAATTAGATAAAACTTCAAGAGATGAAGTCATTGGTTGGATTATGGGAAAAAAATAAAATGGACGATAAGGAAAAAAAACAAGATAGCTTATATGTAAAACTTATTCCATATTTTGAAAAATATGGGATTTTACTATTATTAGTTATCATGATCTTGGTAATGCATATTTTGCAACCAGATGTCTTCTTGTCTTGGAGAAATGTAACAAATGTATTCAAACAAATATCTTGGCAATCAATGTTAGCTTTAGGTGTTTTTATGGTTATTGTGACTGCGGGTATAGATCTATCAGTTGGCTCAATAATGATGCTTTCATTGATGATTTTAGCAATAGTAGCTAAAGCTGGAGCACCTTGGTTTATAGTTGTTCTAGTACCTTTGTTTGCTGGATTTTTATGTGGGTTGGTAAATGGTTTGGGGATAACACTATTAAGAATGCCTCATCCTTTTATAATGACTTTAGGAACTCTTTATATTTTTAGAGGAACAGGAAACCTTATATCAGGCGGAACACCCATAAGTGGATTTACCGATGAAGTTAGGTACCTAGGTCATGGTAGAATAGATCTTACCTGGTTAGGATTAGAGAAATCTCAATATCTCCCCGTAAGCTTAGTTTTAATCGCTGTTGTATATTTTGTTTTTTGGGTTTTCTTAAACCATAGTCGAACAGGAAAGTGGATTTATGCAATTGGTGGCAACCCAAGTGCAGCAAGAGCCTCTGGAATTAATGTAAATAAAATTTTAATAATTGTTTATTCACTTTGTGGATTTTTATCAGGTATTGGAGCATTAATTTTAGCAGGAAGAACGGACTCTGGTTATCCTAATGCAGGATTACAATCTGAATTAGATGCTATCGCAGCATGTATAATTGGCGGAGCTAGTTTCTTTGGTGGTAGAGGAACTGTTCTTGGAGTTTTTGCCGGAGTAATGATTATGGGAATTTTAAGAAATGGACTTAATTTGATGGATGTAAGTTCTTTCTGGCAACAAGTATTGATTGGCTCGATCATTGTATTAGCAGTTTATGTGGATGTTTTGAGAAGAGATTTCGGCACGAGAAAATAATCACGTCAAAGTTGAATAGTTGCTTTCATTAGAGACCCTGTAAACAGTTGAATTTTTTTTAAAAATTTTATTAAATTAAGCTTTAATAATTATTAAAGGGGAAATTTATGAGAGAACTATCAAGAAAAATTGTTGTTTTAATATCAGCAATTTTTTTATCGATAAGCATGATTTCAGCTTCTTTTGCTGATGGTCATGGTAAAAAAATCTTATTCAGTATTAAAGGTCCTGGATCTGGAAATCCTTTCTGGGCTTCTGTTACAAAAGGTGCTGAAGAAGAAGCTAAAAAATTAGGTGTTAAGTTAATCTTGGTTGCGCCACCTCAAGAAGGTGATGTTCAAGCGCAAATTAACCAAGTGGAAGACCAACTTGCTAAAGGCGTTGATGCTTTAGCTCTTGCACCAGGAGATCCAAATGCATTTGCTCCAATTGTAGATGACGCTATCAAAAGTGGTGTTCCAGTTGTATTCGTAGATACAAAAGGGATCAATGAAGGTGTTACTTTTATTGGAACTAACAATATGAATGGAGCAGAATTAGCTGCTAAATTCATTTGTGACAAAACTCCAAAAGGTTCAGATGTTGCAATTTTGACTGGAATAGAGTCTCAATCAACAGCTTTACTAAGAAGAGACGGTGCAATTAAAGGATTTAAAAATTGTGGTTTAAATATAGTTGCTACTCAAACAGCTGAGTGGGATACTGCTAAAGGTAGATCAGTTACTGAGTCTATTATTTTGAAAAATCCTAACATCAAAGCAATATTTGCTTCAAATGACAATATGGGCTTAGGTGCTATGCAAGCTCTTAAAGATGCAGATATGAATGATGTTGTTGTTGTTGGTTTTGATGCAACTCCAGATGCTGCTACAAGTATCTTAAAAGGTGAAATGACTGCAACTATTGCTCAGTTCTCATATAACATGGGTGCTTATGGTGTTAAATATGCACTTGAGTTAGCTAATGGTGGAAGTATTGATCCAAACATTGATACTGGAACACAACTAGTAACAAAAGAAAACGCTAACGATTTTAAATAATCATTAGTCTATAACATTTAAAAAGGGTGGAATTTTTATTCCACCCTTTTTTTTTATGTAATATAATCTTTTAATGTTAATAAATATTAACCCAGTTTTAAGCCCTGATTTACTTTTTCATTTAAGATCTATGGGTCATGGCGAGAAAATTATTCTTGCTGATGCTAATTTTCCTGCAAACTCTATGAACAAGAATGTAATACGATTAGATGGGGTAGATATTAAAAGTGCAGCAAATGCAATTTTATCTGTTTTTCCATTAGATAGTTTTACCGTATCACAAGGGAGCTCACCTGCACTTAGAATGGAAGTAGATGATAAACCAGAAGAACTAACTGAAACTCATAAAGAATTTATTGAAGCAGTAAAAAATAATTCTGGTCCTCAATGGAAAGTTGGATCAATTTCAAGACAAAATTTTTATGAAGAAGCAAAAAAAGCATATTGTATTGTAACCACTACAGATGCTCGACCTTTTGGATGTTTTATTATTACTAAAGGAGTTATTCTTCCTGACGGTAAAGTCTGGTCTTAATTAAATGAAATCTATATGTGTATTTGGAGTATTTGTTGCAGACTTATGTTTTATTGGTGAAAAAATTCCTGAAGTGGGGCAAACTATTTTAGGAACAAAACACTTAATAGGACCTGGTGGAAAAGGATCTAACCAAGCCATTGCTGCAGCAAGACTTGGTGGAAACATAAGTTTTATAACAAAAATAGGTGATGATAATAATGCCGAAATGGCACTAAATTTATATAAATCCTCTGGAGTAAATACCGATTATATTATTAAAGACAAAAATTACTCAACTGGTGTTGCTGGAATTATGATTAATGCTAATACAGGTGATAATGCAATAAACATCATACCAGGCGCTGCTGGTACTTTAAATAGTTCTGATATAGATAATAATTTAAAAGCAATCGAGAAGTCAGATATATTCTTAACACAATTAGAAACACCATATGATGTTACTAGTTATGCTTTACAAAAAGCTAAAGATACTGGATCAATTACTATTTTAAATCCAGCTCCAGCTTCAAAAATATCTGACAATGACTTTAAAAACATAGACTATTTTACGCCAAATGAAACTGAGGCTAGTTTTTATTTAGAAAAGAAAATAGAAACAAAATCTGAAATAGAAAATGCAGCTAAAGAATTTTTAAAAAAAGGAGTCAAAAATATTCTAATAACTCTAGGTTCTAAAGGAGTTTATTTTTCAAATGGAACCGAAAGCCATTTTGTAGATGCTCATAAATTAAAAGACGATGTAAAAGATACAACTGGAGCAGGAGATGCATTTAATGGAGCTTTTAGTGTGGCATTAGCTAAATCGTTAAAAATTGTTGATGCATTAGAATTTTCTAATAAAGTTGCTGGCATTTCTACAACTAAAGAAGGGGCTGCAAATTCAATGCCAAGTATCAATGAAGTAGAAAATTACTAATTACTCAATAATTTTAAATTCTGATTTATATTTATCTGTAATTTTAAGACCAAGACCTGGAACATTATCATCTAGATCTATCATTCCGTCTATTGGAGCAGGATCACCTTCAAAAATATAATAAAATAGTTCGTTACCAATTTCTACATCATGAACTGGAAAAAACTCTGAGATAGGACAATTAAAATTCGACATTGTTAAATGATAGTTATGCATTTGACCTGCATGTGGAATTACTGGAACTTGATAAGCCTCTGCAAGAGCATTTATTTTCTGAGCGATTGTAAATCCACCAACTCTATTATTATCATATTGAATGTAGCTAACTGCTTTGAGGTCTAACAATTGTTTAAAACCAAATAGATTAAATTCATGTTCCCCCCCAGAAATTGGTATAGCGTTCATATTATTCAGTTCCGCATACCCATGAATATCATCAGCAATAACTGGTTCTTCTAACCATCTTGGATTAAATTTTACCAATTTAGGTATCATTCTTTTAGAATAATCTAGGTTCCAACCCATATAACATTCTAGCATTAAGTCAGTATCATCCCCGATTACTTCTCTTACAGCTTCTACAAGTTCAATGTTTTTTCTCATGCCTTCAGGACCATCTTTTGGCCCCCAACCAAATCTCATTTTAAACATTTTAAAACCTTGTTTTTTATATTTTTCAGCTTCATTTTGTAAATCTTTGATAGGCTGGCTATAAAGTTTTGATGCATAAACAGGTATCTTTTTTTTTGTTCTACCCCCTAACAATTTAAATACGGGTTTGTTAGTTAACTTTCCTAATATATCCCAAATAGCAATATCAATTGCAGATATTGCAACCATACCCAAACCTCTTCTTCCCCAAGCATGAGTTCTTCTATACATTTTTTCCCAGATGTAAGCGTAATCAAAAGGATCTTCCCCTATAACTAATGGTTTAAGATACTCATCAATAGTTTTTTTTACTAGCTGAGGTGCAAGAGCTGCATTACCAATTCCAATATTACCATCATCAGTTTCAATTTCACAAATTAACCATTCATGAAATCTGAAAGAACCCATGGCGTCTGATTTTTCATAAAGTAAATCTGATGCATTTGTGCAAAAATTATTTTGTGGAGGAACTGTTTTACCATTCCATTGATATACTTTTGTTCTTATATCTTTAATTTTAGACATTTAATTTAAATTTTGAGCCATTCTTAATGCAATTTTAAACGATTGCAATGTCGGCTCCAAATTTGCCTGATTTTTTCCAGCAATATCAAATGCAGTTCCATGCGCAGGTGTTGTTATTGGAATTGGAAGACCACCTTGAACTGTTACCCCTCTATCAAATCCAAAAGCCTTTAGTCCAGATTGAAGAGCATCATGATACATTCCAACAATACAATCATGATTTTTATTTTTAAATGCTGTAATGAAAGAAGTATCACATGGTAAAGGACCATCAGCATTAATACCAAGTTTTTTTGCTTCCTCTATTGCTGGTATTATCTCATCTTTTTCTTCATTACCAAACTCTGCATGAGGGTTAAGAGCTTGAACCGCAACTCTTGGATTTTCTATACCGTTTAATTTCATTGCTTCATTAATCAATTTTATTGGCTTCATTATTTTATCTTTCTTAATATGTTCTGGAACTTCTTTGATAGGTATATGAGATGTCACTCGTGCAGTCCAAAAATTATCTACAACATTAAATTCACAAAAAAAACTTTTTACATTTAATTTATCAGCCATATGATGTAATTCGTCATCAAATTTACATCCACCTAATTTTAAGCTTGTCTTATTAAAAGGACCAAAATTAATAGCATCAATTTTTTTCTCTTTCGCAAGTTCTAGTGCTAAATTTAATGCATTTAAAACAGTTTCTCCAGATTCGGCAGAGCACTCTGATAAATTATAATCTTTGTTTTTACCCTTAGAGATATCTAAAAAATACTTACTTTTTTTATTAAAATTTATTTCATCAAAATCAGTAACAATTTCTAGGTCTGAATTATTTCCTGAAATTTTATCTCCAGCATTTAAAATATTTTTTTCACCAATTATAGTAATGTTTGCATTCGATAGTTCGTTTTGGGTCAAAAGTTTTGATATAAGTTCTGGTCCAATGCCTGATGGATCTCCTAGCAATAAAGCAATATTTTTTTTCTTATTTGTCATCTTTTTTCTTACTGTTTCTAACAGATTATGATTAAATATTTAAATATAAATTAACTTAGGAGGGAAATAATGAAAAAAAGCTTTAAACTATTTTTAGCTGCTGCTTTTTTAGTAACTGAATTTTTCGTTGTAGCACTTCCACTTATGATTACATCTGCAAAAGCAGATGGTCATCCAATACAAGCAATTACTCATGCTGGTTTTGGTGGTGGTACAGATGTTACTACTAGAATGATGTTGTTAAGAGCAAGAAGAGTTTTAAAACAAGACATGCAATTAGTTAATAAAAAAGGTGGTGGTGGAGCTGCATCTATGGACTATATGATGACACTTCCTGCTGATGGTAATCACACTTTGACTTGGACTACTGGTCACGCTGTATCAATGGCTTTAGGTAAAACAAAAGTCAAAATAAGTGATATGCAACCGCTAGCTAGAGGAACTGATGATCCTCAACTATTTGTTGTTAACTGTAATAATGACATTAAAGATGCTAAGAAATTTATTAGCACGCAAAAATCAAAATCACTAAAATATGGAACAACTCACACTGGTGGAATTGATGATGTTAGTGCAATTGCATTTACTAAAAAAGGTGGATTAAAAGATCCAACTATTGTTGCTTACAAAGGTGTTGCGCCAATTAAAACTAATCTAATAAAGGGGGATATTGATGTAGGAGTTTTAAATTTAGGTGAGGCCCTAACTGAAATTAATGAAGGCAAACTTTGTGTTTCAGTTGTATTAGCAAATAATAGAATGGCTAAAATTGGAGACTCTCCAACAGCTAAAGAATTAGGAATACCTGTTTCTTTATCTACTGTTAGAGGTTTCGTAACTAAAAAAGGTGCTCCAGCAGACAGAGTTAAGCAACTAGAAGCTGGAATGATGAAAGCTATGAGCCACAACTACTATAAAAATTTCCTAACAGAAATTGGTCTTGATGAGACTAGTGTTGTAGGTGCAGATGAATGGGGCAAGCAAATGGAAGAAATGCTTGCTGAAATGACAGCTCAACTCAAAGCATTGGGTTACATTAATTAATAAATTTTGTACATTTAAATGAATGATGTACATAAAGAAAAAGGGACAAACAAAAGTTTGTCCCTTTTTTTTAAAAGTTCATTCATTGTATCAGCTGTAATAATAGTAATTTCTTCAATCCTATTATATTTTACTTTTACTTTTGATATAGTGCCTCCTATATTAAATAGAGGTATCCAGCCAGCAACATTTCCAAAGGCCCTATTAATTTTAATTATTGCATTAACTTTATTAACTTATTTTATTTCTCTAAAAAATCCCTGGAAAAATGAAAAAAAATTACCTAATTCATTTTATATCACTTTACTTTCATTTGTAGTTTTTATAATTATTTCAAAATTTTTAGATTTCTTTTTAGGCATAGCATTACTTTCAATCATAGTTTCTTACTTTTGGGGAGAAAGAAGAGTTACCTATTTAATAATGGTATCAATTATATTTCCTTTAATTGTTTTTGTATTTTTCGAAACAATTTTAGGATTACGATTTCCACCTGGAATTATTACAAATCTTTATTACGGATAAAATGGAAAATTTAGGTTTAATCTTTGCTCCTTTATTTAGTTATAAATTATTAATTGTTTTATTTTTTGGAACAATTTTTGGATTAATTCTTGGAGTTCTCCCTGGACTAGGACCAACAACAGGCGGTGCTTTAATATTACCATTTACGATGACACTAGATCCACTATCTGCAATTGTATTACTGACTGCAATTTATTGTGCTGGAACTTATGGAGGTGCGATTACCGCAATTTTAATAAATACCCCTGGAACCCCTGCAGCAGCAGCCACATGTTTAGATGGTTACCCTTTAGCACAAAAAGGAGAAGCTGGTAGAGCTTTAGGTATGGCAACTGTCTCAAGCGTAATTGGTGGAATTGCTAGTGTTGTAGTTCTTATATTTTTTGCACCTTTACTTGCAAATTTAGCTTACGAATTCGGTCAACCTGAATATTTTGCTCTAGCAATTTTTGGATTAACTATGCTTGCATCAATTGGCGAAGGTAGTCCTATTAAAAATTTAATTGCTGGTGCTTTTGGAATTCTAATTTCAACTGTTGGTAAAGATTTTATGACATCTATAGATAGGTTTACATTTGGAATTAATGAATTGACTGAAGGTATTGGTTTTATTCCAGTAGTAGTAGGTTTATTTGCTATTAGTGAAATGTTAACTCAATCTACTTTAATTAATCAAATATTCAATAGAGTAGCTTTAAAGGCAGTTAAACTTCCATCAATCGATGATTATAAAAAAACTTGGAAAACAATAATTAGATCTAGCGGCATAGGATCATTCATTGGTGTTTTACCAGCAGAGGGAGGAACAGTTGCATCATTAATAGGATATGCTGAAGCAAAAAGATGGTCAAAAAAACCTGAGGATTTTGGAAAAGGATCAATTGAAGGAATAGCTGGAGCTGAAGCAGCAAATAATGCTGCTACTGGAGGAGCTATGGTTCCAACACTAGCTTTAGGCATTCCTGGTAGTGCGACTACAGCAGTAATACTTACAGGATTAATCATACACGGTGTAAGACCGGGTCCAGATTTATTTAGAGAGCAACCTGAGTTTCTTTATGGAATATTTGGATCAATGCTAATCGCAAATATTTTATTCTTCGTATTAGGATTTTTTGGAGCTAAAATATTTGCAAGAATAACTCTAGTTCCGAATAAATTATTATGGCCGATGATTTTTGCAGTTTCTGTTTGTGGAACATATTCTTTAAATCAGTCAATTATTGATGTTTGGTTGATGCTATTATTTGGAGTTATTGGTTTTTTTATGAGAAGATATGGATTTTCAGTTGTACCTGTAATTATAGGTTTAATTTTAGGAGAATTAGTAGAGGGAACTTTAAGACAATCGCTTGTTATTTTCGATGGAAACTGGTTAATGTTCCTTCAAAGACCTATAGCTTTAACATTTTTTGTTTTATCTTTAATTGCTTTAAGTTTTCCATTAATAAAGAGAAAGAAAAAAAATGATAAAGTTTGATCTAAGTAACAGAGTTGCAGTTATAACAGGTGGAGCCCAAGGTTTTGGATTTGCAATAGCGGAAAGATTCATTCAATCAGGAGCAAAAGTTGTTATATGGGATATTGATGAACAAGAAGCAAAGAAAGCCGTTGAAAAAATAAATTCAGAAAACATAAGTTATAAAATTGTAAATGTATGTAACTTTGAAGAGATTTCTAAAAGTTTAAAAGATATTGAGACTGAACATAATAAAATAGATATCTTTGTAAACAATGCTGGGATAACCGGTATGAACAAAACAGTTGCAGAATATCCTATTGAGGAATGGGAAAAAGTAATTCAATTAAATTTAAATGCAGTATTTTACTGTTGCAAAGCAGTTGTTCCTTATTTGGAAAAAAATAATTATGGAAGAATAGTGAATATTGCATCAATTGCTGGAAAAGAAGGCAATCCTAATGCTGGAGCTTATAGCACATCAAAAGCTGGAGTTATTGGTTTAACAAAATCTCTAGGAAAAGAATTAGCATTAAAAAATATAGCAGTAAATTGCGTAACACCAGCGGCTGCAAAAACAAGAATATTTGATCAAATGACCGAAGAGCATATAAATTACATGCTTTCAAAGATTCCAAGAAATAAGTTTGCAAAAGTTAATGAATTGGCTTCTTTAGTAACTTATTTAGCTAGTGAAGAAAACTCTTTTGCGACTGCAGCAGTGTTTGATCTAAGCGGGGGAAGAGCTACTTATTAATGTATTTAATTTAATATTTTTTTTATGAAATACTCTGCATCTAAAAATAGATACTCAAATATGTTATATAGGACATGCGGTGACAGCGGTGTAAAATTGCCTTTAATAAGCTTGGGTCTTTGGCATAATTTTGGAGCCAAAATCCCACTTTCAAATATTAAAAAAATCTTATTTTACGCTTTTGATAGAGGTATTACTCATTTTGATTTGGCGAATAATTATGGCCCACCATATGGAAGTACCGAAATAAATTTTGGAAAGATAATAATTAAAGACTTAAAAAAATATAGAGATGAACTCATCATATCATCTAAAGCTGGTTATGATATGTGGGAAGGACCTTATGGAGAATGGGGATCAAAAAAACATATTATTGCAAGTTGTGATCAAAGTTTAAAGAGAATGAAAGTTGATTATTTTGACATATTTTATTCACACAGATTTGACCCAAATACACCTTTAGAAGAGACAGCAGATGCCTTAGAAAGTATTTATAAATCTGGAAAAGCTTTGTACATTGGTATTTCATCTTATTCCTCAAAAAAGACAAATCAAATTTACAAAATTTTAAAATCAAGAAATATTAAATTGTTTATTCATCAACCATCATATTCGCTAATAAATAGATGGATTGAAAAAGATTTAACTAAGACAATAAGAAAACTAAAAATTGGATGTATTGCTTTTTCCCCACTAGCTCAAGGAATGCTATCAGATAAATATTTAAAAAAGATACCTAAAGTTTCAAGAGCAAGTGATGTTACATCATACTTAGATAAATCATTAATAACAAAAAAAAACTTAAAGATTGTTTCTGATTTAAATAAGATTGCAATTAAAAGAGGGCAATCTTTATCTCAAATGGCAATCTCTTGGGTTTTATCAAATAATTATGTAACATCTGCTCTAATAGGAGTTAGAAGTTTAAATCAATTAAAAGAGAATTTGGAAAGTCTAAACAAGCTTAGTTTTTCAGCCTCTGAAATGAAAATAATTAATAAAACTGCAAAAGATGGTAATATTAACATCTGGAAGCAGTCAAGCTCATATTAAAATGTATATTGGTATTGATTTAGGTGGAACTAAAACAGAGTCGATTATATTAGATAATAAAGGTAATGAGTTAGAGAGAATAAGAAAATCAACTCCAAAAAATTACAACGGTACACTTGATATAGTTTGTGAACTAGTAAATTATTTAGAAGATAAATATAAATCTAAATGTAGTGTAGGTGTAGGCTCTCCTGGAGCTCTTTCTTTTGAAAACGACTGTATAAAAGGTGGTAATTCAACATGGTTAAATAATAGACCATTAAAAAAAGATTTAGAACTTAGATTAAATCGAAATATTTTTTTAGAAAATGATGCAAATTGTTTTGCATTGTCGGAGTCAATTGACGGAGCAGGAAAAAATGATGATGTTGTTTTTGGAGTAATAATTGGAACAGGAGTTGGTGGAGGTCTCGTTATAAACAATAAAATTATCAATGGTCATAATAACATAACTGGAGAGTGGGGCCATAATCAGATGCCACTGGGCTCAAATGACAAATGGAATAGACATGATTGTTATTGTGGAAAAAAAGGATGTATAGAAACTTTTCTATCGGGCCCAGGTTTCTCAAGACATTTTTATGATATGTTTAAAATTAATCTCGATCCTAAAATTATACAAGATAATGCTAATAATGGAGATGAAAAATCTTTAGAATTTATTTCTCAATATCTAGACTATTTAGCAAGAGGGCTTTCCCAAGTCATAAATATTGTTGATCCTGGAGCTATAGTTTTAGGTGGAGGCGTTTCAAATATGAAGCAAATTTATGAGAATATAAATCCTAAATTAAAAAAATATGTGTTTAGTGACACTGTTAATACAAAAGTATTAAAACATATTCATGGTGACTCTAGCGGAGTAAGAGGAGCTGCTGATCTAGGAAGATCTGGTGAATTAATCAATAAAATATGAAAAAAGTTAAAATTGGTTTCATTGGAATAGGTTTAATGGGATATCCAATGGCAAAAAATCTCCTCAAATCAAAATATCAAGTCAAAGTTTTTAATAGAACTAAAAGTAAAGCCCTTAAATTAAAAAAATTTAGCGCAGAAGTATGTAATTCTTTAAAGGAAGTTGTTTCAGACAGTGATCTAATAATTACAATGTTATCTGATGATAAGGCTATAAAAAAAATATATTTCAACTCAGAATTCTTAAAAAATTTAAAAGTAGGATCTACTGTTATAGATATGAGTTCTGCAAATCCTAGAACAGCAATTAATTTATCAAAATTATTAAAAAAATATAAAATTAATTTTTTAGACGCACCAGTTTCGGGGGGCACAAATGGTGCAGAGAATGCAGAGCTCGCCATAATGGTTGGTGGAGATAAGAAAGTTTTTTCTAAAAATTTAAATGTACTTAAGAAATTAGGCAATCCAGTTTTAGTTGGAAAAAATTCCGCAGGTCAAATAGCAAAATTAGCTAATCAAATTATAGTTGGAATTACAATAGGATCTGTTGCAGAAGCAATTAAACTATCACAAAAAAATAACGTAAATCCAATTAATATTCTCAAAGCATTGAAAGGAGGATGGGCTGACAGTAAAGTATTGCAAACTCACGGACTAAGAATGATCAAAAATGATTTTAAACCAAGAGGAAAAAATTTTTCGCAATTAAAAGATATGAATAACATCCTTGATTGTGCGAAAAATAAAAAGTTAGAATTACCTTTATCTAAAATAGTAAAAAAAATGTATAATAAACTTGTTAAAAAGGGTTTAGGTAATTATGATCATAGTTCGTTATACAAAAGCTATAAATAATTATTGGAGATGAAATGAAATTACTAAGAGTAGGAGAAAAAAATAAAGAAAAGCCAGCTATATTAGATAAAGATGGAAAGTTGAGAGATATATCCAAACATATAATCGATTTAGATCCAACTCATTTAAATTTTGAAACATTTGAAAAAATTAAACAAATTGATTTATCATCACAGCCCGAGATTTCAAATAATACAAGAATTGGTTCATGCATAACTAAACCAGGAAAATTTATTGCAATTGGATTAAATTTTTCTGATCATGCAGCGGAAACTGGAGCAAAACCACCAACAGAACCAATTGTATTTATGAAAGCCACTAGTTCAATCAATGGACCAAATGATGATATTGAAATTACAAGCTATTCAAACAAACTAGATTGGGAAGTTGAGCTAGGTTTAGTTATTGGGAAAAATGCTAAAAATATTCCAGAAAAAAATTCACAAGATTATATCTTAGGTTATTGTTTAGTGAATGATGTAAGTGAGAGGGAGTGGCAAATAGAAAAAATGGGACAGTGGGTAAAAGGAAAGTCGCACGATACATTTGGTCCTGTTGGTCCATATCTTGTGACCAAAGATGAGATTAATGATGTAAACAACCTAAATATGGAATTAGATTTAAATGGTGAACGAATGCAAACGGGTAATACAAAAACAATGATTTTTAATGTAGATCATATTGTTTCATATGTTAGCAGATATATGTCCCTTCAACCTGGAGATATCATTACCACAGGAACACCCCCAGGAGTTGGAATGGGAATGAAACCACAAAAATTTTTAAAAGCAGGTGATGAAATGAGGCTTTCAATTGAACTTCTTGGTGAACAAAAATCAAAAGTAGTAGCAATTTAATCCAAATATAATCTCTTTTTTGATATAATAAATTGTGATCAAAAGAGACCTATACTACGAGAGAATTCCTACAAAATCATTAAGAGAGGATGTTAGGTTTTTAGGAAATTCATTAGGAAATGTAATTAAAGAACAAGAAGGTAAAAGCTTTTATAATCTTGTTGAGAAAATAAGAAAGTTATCAAAAGCAAATAAAATCCAAAAAAAATCATATAAAAAAATTTCTAGTGAAATAAAAAGTATTAATCCTAAAAATATTTACAAGCTTGCAAGAGCATTTAATCATTTTATGAATTTTATAAATCTAGCTGAGTCTATTGATGCATCTAGACAACTAAACCAATATGAAAATAAAAGAGATGGTAAAAATCAAAAAAATATTTTTATAGAAGAAATTTTTGAGAAATTATTTAAAAATAAAAAAATTAATAATAATAAAATATATAGTTTTGCAAAAAATTTAAATATTGGAATAGTTTTGACAGCCCATCCAACAGAGGTCAAAAGAAGAACTTTAATTCAAAAATACCATAAAATTACAGAAATACTTGAGGATAGAGAGTTATTTAAAGATCACTCTTCAAAAATAAAATCTTTAAATAAAAAAATTCATGATGAATTTACCATTATCTGGAATACAGATGACTTAAAAAGATCAAAACCGTCTCCAGCCGATGAAGCGCGATGGGGTCTTGCAATAATAGAGGATAGTCTTTGGGAAACTATTCCAAAAGTCTACAGAAGACTCAATGATATATTTTTGAAAAATATGGGTAAAGGATTGCCAAAAAATTTTAATCCTATTGAGTTTGGTTCATGGATGGGAGGTGATAGAGACGGAAATCCAAATGTAACTTCAAAAGTGACAAAAGAAGTTTTGTTATTGTCAAGATGGGAAGCGGCAAAATTGTATGAAAAAGAACTTACTAAATTAATTAGATCATATTCAATGAAAAAGTGTTCAAAAAAAATTCAAAAACTTACAGGAAAATCATTTGAACCTTACAGAGTTTTCTTAAGACCTTTAAGAGATAAAATGCGATTTACTCATCGATCAATTGAACAGTTTATAGTGAACAAAAAACCTTTAGACTATAACAAATTGCTAAACTCAAAAGAAGAAATTTTAAAACCCCTTAGAATTGTCCGTGAATCTTTAGAGGAAAATCAAAGTGAAAATATCGCAAGTGGTGAATTATTAGACTTAATGAGAAGAGCAAAATGTTTTGGAATTAATTTAGCAAAACTAGATATTAGACAAGAATCATCTAGACACTCACAATTAATTAATGAACTTGTTCAGAAAAAAAATAAACACAATTATTTAAAATGGAGTGAGGAGGAAAAAATTAAATTTTTATCATTTAAGATGAAAAAAAAATCTAATTTCATCAAAAATTTTAATTTTAAAAATAAAGAAAACAAAGAAGTTTGGTCAACATTTAAAATTTTATCTGAAGAGCCACCTGAATGTTTGGGGGCTTATGTTATTTCAATGACATCATCTGCATCTGACATTCTCTCTGTTTTATATTTGCAAAAAGAAGCAAATATTAAGAATAATTTAAGAGTTGTCCCTTTATTTGAAACATTAGATGACTTAATTAATGCAAAATCAATAATGGCCAGCTTGTTTTCATTAAAGTGGTACAGAGATTTAATAAAAAATAAACAAGAAGTCATGATTGGATACTCAGACTCAAGCAAAGATGCTGGAAAAATTTGTGCAAGTTGGCATCAATATAAGGCTCAAGAAGAAATTATTAAAATTGCAAAAAAATATAAAATAGATGTTACTTTCTTTCATGGAAGAGGTGGTTCAGCGGGTAGAGGCGGAGGCCCAATTCAAGCTACTTTAAAATCTCAGCCGCCAAATACAGTTAATGGAAAAATTAGAATAACTGATCAAGGAGAAGTTATTCAGCAGAAATATGGATATCAGCCTTTAGCAATTTATAATTTATGTAGCTATATAGGAGCGGTAATGGAGGCAACATTAACACCACCTCCAGTCCCTAAAAAAGATTGGAGAAATCTAATTGAAAAAATGTCTGAAATTTCAAAAAGTTCATATAGAAAAAATATTAATCAAAGTTCAGATTTTATTAAATATTTTAAAACCGTTACGCCACATGTGTCTTTAGGAAAACTTTCAATTGGATCAAGACCGTCTAAAAGAAAGAATATTGATAATATCAAAGGTTTAAGAGCAATACCCTGGGTATTTGCTTGGACACAAATAAGACTCATGCTTCCAGCATGGCTTGGAAGTGCAGAAGCTTTAAGATATTCATCGATAGAAAAATTTGAGAAAACACTAATAGATATGGAAAAAAATTGGCCTTTCTTCAATTCAATGATGGATATCTTGGATATGGTAATTTCAAAAGTGGACCCAGATATTTCAAAAATATATGAAGAATACTTAGCTGATAAAGATTTAAAAAGAGTTGGAAAAAAACTTAGGTTCCAATTCGAAGTTATTAAAAAGTTAAATAAAAAGATTACGCCTAAAGAAATTATAAATGAAAGAAAAAAATTTAGATCAGGAGTTATTGTAAGAAATATTTACACAGAAGTATTAAATATAATTCAAGCAGTAGTTATGAATAAAATCAAAAACAAAAAATTAAATTCAGATAAAAAAAATGATCTTAATGATGCATTATTAACATCTATTGCAGGCATTTCAGCTGCAATGAAAAATACCGGTTAAATGATAGAATTATTTGTAGCATTTGGAGCTGGATTGATAAGCTTTTTGTCTCCATGTGTACTTCCATTAATACCTGGATATATATCTTATATTTCTGGAAGCTCTTTAAATGAGCTATTAGAAAAAAAAACAATTAATATATTCCCTATAGTTTTATTTACTTTTGGTTTTTCCATTGTTTTTATAAGCTTCGGAGCTACCGCAACTTTTTTAGGTTCTTTAATTTTAAGTAACTCTTATGAATTAAGAATTATTGCAGGAAGTATAATAATCATTTTCTCCCTTCATATTATGGGATTAATTAATATTAAGTTTTTAAATTATGAAAAAAGGATTAATACTGAGATTAAATCAGGAAATTTTGGTTCAATATTAGTTGGTATGGCATTTGGATTTGGATGGACTCCATGTATTGGACCTATTTTGGGATCAATATTAGCTCTAGCTTCGATCGAGCAAAGTTTGAACCGAGGCATATTGTTACTTGTGTTCTATTCACTTGGTTTAGCATTGCCATTTATTGCATCAGGCTATTTGATACAACGTTTTATGGTTGTTACAAAAAATCTAAAATCAAAAATGATAATTATTTCAAGAGTTGGTGGAGGATTATTATTGATAACAGGAATATTAATGATTACAAACCAGTTACAAGCTTTAGGATTTTACATATTAAAGTATTTTCCTATACTTCAAAAACTTGGATAAAAATGAAAATATACCAAATCGATTGTAGTGCTAGAAAAGAAGGTTCTACCTCAAGGATGCTTGCAAAAAAAATACTTGATAAAGTTAAAAAAGATAATGATGAAGTCATTTATAGAGATCTAGATGACGAAATGCTTTTTATATCTGGTTTAACTGAGTCTGGAATGAAAATTCCAGAGAATGAGCAAACAGATGAACATAAAAAAATGTTTGAATTGTCTGATAAACTAGTATCAGAGTTAAAAGAATGTGATGTAATTATTATATCAGTGCCAATTTATAATTTTGGCCCGCCAGCAACACTGAAAGCTTGGGCTGATCTTGCAGCCAGAGTAAAATTGACATTTAAATACGGGGACGACGGAAGAAGAAAAGGTTTATTAGAAGATAAGCAGGTCTATTTAGTAATTACTTCTGGTGGAACAAAAATACAAGGGGAAGAAGATTTTTTAACTCCATGGTTGATACATATGTTAAATTTTTTTGGTATTAAAAAAATTGATATAGTTGCAGCAGATCAAATGGCTTTAGATTATGAAAAATCTATAAAAAATGCTGAAGAAAAAATAAAAGAATTATTTAAAGATTAAATTTTCTTTTTAAATGTCTAAGTTTACCTTCTGTACTGTCGAAATCAATGTAGCATCCTTGTAAATATCTATCACCTTCGTTAACATCATACTTTGTTCTTCCATGAAGTAATCTATGATTGTCCATCATTAACAAATCTCCAGTTTCTAATTTAAATTCAACTTTATATTTATCAGAGTTATATAATTCAGAAATTTTATTTCTAGCTTTATAGAATAAATCCAATTTTGATTTTTCTAATATCGGAGCATAATCTAATCTTGGACTAAATCTAACTTGTTTAAAATTATTTTTTTCATCCAATTTAATTAACTCAGACATATCTTCTAGAACAACTGTATTGTCTATAAATTTAAATTTTACTTTAACTGAAGATAAAATTTCATAATATTCTGGATAATCCTCTTTGATTTTTTCACTTACTGTGTAACCATCAACCAAGGTAGAATTTCCTCCACTCACATTATTTATAATACAATGCAATAATTGAACACAAGGAACTGGTTTTCTATACGGATTATCTGTATGTGGAGATAATGCTAATGATGTATAAGCCAAATCATTTGGATTAGGCACAGATCTTACATTAAAAAATTCCCCAAAATTAGTTCTTCTTACACTGCCAATTGAATTTGCAAATTTTATAATAAAATTATCTTCAGTTGTAACATTAGTTAAAACTACAAAACCATATTTATAGAATGATACTAATAAATCATACATGATTTTTTTTTCAAAAATATCATTTTCAAATTTAAATTTTTGAAAATTATTAAAATTTGAATCCCATTTAATTTTATCAATTGAAATAGGATCAAGATTTTGAGATTTATACTCATTTAATATTTGATCTTCTTTTATTTTATAATTGGTCCCATCATTGAAAAATAAATTAAGCAATCCATCTTCATTTTCAATTTTTTCTATATCAATATTAGTATTTATAGAATTTGGATCAAATAATCTTTGTTGATTTCCTTTATCCAAAGCATCTTCGTTATTTATTCTTTCTCTAAGCCAAAAAGGATGTATTTCCTCTTTATTATTTCCACTATTTATAAATACTTTTTTAGAATCGATTTCTATTTTCATCTATCTAGATTCTTCTATCAAATTCTAAAATTTTCAAGATATTTTATTTGAACTAGTTGTATATTTTAATTATTACTCGTTAAATAAATGACCTTCAAAAAAACAAACGATTACAAGATTTATTACACGTTTTTGAATAAGCTAGCTAAGGATTTAACTAATTTTTATTACACTAAACTTAACAAAACTTTTACAATTAATAATAAGTTAAAAGGTAAAGGTTATGATCCTGTTACCAGTGCTGATAAAGCTTTTGAAAAATTTATAAGAAAGAAGATTAATGATAAGTTCCCAGATCATCAAATTATTGGTGAAGAGTTTGGGGTAAAAAAGACGAAAAGTCTATTTTCATGGATAATTGATCCAATTGATGGGACAAGATCATTCGTTGCTGGAAATCCTACCTGGAGCAATTTAATTTCTCTAAATTATAACAATAAACCAATGGTCGGGCTAGCTAATTTCCCAAGAATGGAAAGATACTATTTAAATCAAAATGATAAATCTGCCTTTGTATTTGAAGGCAGAAAAAAAAGAAAATTAAAAGTAAACAAAAAAATAAAATTTGATTATTTAAAAGTAGCCGCTGCTTTTCATGGAACTTTGTCTTTTCAAAAACAAAAAAAAATAATGAAATTTATTAAGAGAATGCAGTTTCCATGTTTCGATGCACTAACATATTGTCAATTAGCAGAGGGAAGACTAGATATTGTAGCTCAATGTGCAAACAAAATTTGGGATATACATCCGATAATACCAATTATTAAAGCATCAGGTGGAATAATTACTACATGGGATAATAAAGATGCTTCATTAGGTGGAAACATAATTGTTTCAAATAATTTATCAAATCATAAAAAAATTTTAAAATTACTCAAGCCAGCTACATGAAAAATATAATTGTTCTTCAACACATTAAAATTGAGGATCCTGGTTATATTAAAGATTTGATGTTAAAGGATAAAGTTCATATTAAAACTGTAGAACTTGACGAAGGAGAAAAAATACCTGATGATTTAACTGGATTTGATGCAATGTTTTGTATGGGCGGACCAATGGATACTTGGATGGAAAAAGATTACCCTTGGTTAATAGAAGAGAAAAAAAAAATCAAAGAATTTGTAGTAGACTTAAATAAACCATATTTAGGTTTTTGTTTAGGTTGTCAATTATTAGGAGAGGTAGTTGGAGGTAAAGTAGTTAAATCAAAAAATCCAGAGATAGGTATTTTAGACATTAATTTTTTAAATAGTAAAAAGGACGATTTATTATTTAAAGAATATCCTGATATTATTAAATCACTCCAATGGCATTCATATGAAGTTCAAAATCTAGAAAATAATAATGATATAACTCTTTTAGCGTCATCTCCTGAAACGAAATACCAAATTTTTAAATACAAAAAACATGCTTACGGTATTCAATTTCACATAGAGATAAAAGATACCACTGTAGGAGAATGGGGTTGTGTGCCTGAATATAAGTCTGCTTTAGAGAGTCAGTTAGGACAAGGAGCTCTTGATAAATTTGATAGTGATGCGAAAGACAACATTCAATCTATGAACAAATATTCTAAAATTCTTTACGAAAACTTCAAAAAAATAGTGAATTAAATCACTTTAGTTTACATAATTAATAAGTTAGATTTTTATTTTAATAATATAGGAGAGAGAAATGAAGTATGGGTATTTTATAAAAATTTTATTGGCTTTTTTTCTAGCTTTTGCTCCAACACAAGCGTTTGCAAAAACTATTAAATGGTCAATGCAGGGTGATAGTTTAACACTTGATCCTCATGCTCAAAACGAAGGTCCTACCACTCAAGTATCTAGACAAGTATACGAAGCTCTAGTTACCAGAGGATTAGATATGAAAATTGGACCTCAACTAGCAACAGAGTGGAGAACTCAAGGTCCTAATACTTGGATCTTTAAATTAAGAGAAGATGTTAAATTTTCTGATGGAACTCCATTTACATCTGAAGATGTTGTATTTAGTATTTTAAGAGCAAAACAAAGAACATCTGATTTTAAAGAATATATTAGTACAGTATCAGGTGTAAAAGCAGTTAATGACTACACAGTAGAAATTACAACAAGTAAACCAAATCCAATTCTTTTAAACCAACTTTCAAACATTTTTATAATGTCAAAAAAATGGAGTGAAAAGAATTTTGCAGTCATGGCGCAGAACTGGGATGCTGGACAAGAAACATTTTCAGCTACAAATGCTATGGGAACTGGACCATTTAAAATTACATTAAGAGAACCAAATACTAAAACAGTTTTCAAACGTAATAAAAAATGGTGGGGTACTATGAAAGATGACAAAGTAACAGAAATTCATCTACTACCTATAAAAAATGCAGCTACTAGAGTTGCAGCTCTTTTATCTGGTGAAATTGATGTTGTTACTGATGCACCTGTGCAAGATTTAGCTAGAATTAAAAATTCACCTGCTCACAAAGTTGAAAGCACTGCTCAAATGAGAACTATATTCCTTGGTATGGATCAGGGAGCAGATAAACTTAGAACAGGTAATACAGGTGATAACCCATTTAAAAAGAAAGCAGTTAGACAAGCTCTTTATCAAGCTATAGATATTGAAGCTATTAAGAAAAAAGTAATGAGAGGTTTAAGTGAACCTGCTGGAATAATTACTTTTCCAGGTGTTAACGGATACACAGAAGAACTTGATAAAAGACTTCCTTATGATGTAGCTGCTGCAAAAAAACTTCTAGCTGATGCTGGATATCCGAACGGATTTGAAGTTGAGCTTAGATGTCCAAATGACAGATATGTAAATGATGAAGCTATATGCACAGCTGTTGTTGGTATGTTAGGTAAAATCGGTGTTAAAGTAAATTTATTTGCCCAAACAAAAAGTAAGCACTTTAAAGAACTAAAAGATAATCAAGGTGACTTTTATATGTTAGGTTGGGGAGTTCCAACTTTAGATAGTCATTATGTTTTCCATTACTTATATGAAAGTGGAGCAAGCTGGAACAGAGTTAACTTTAGTAACTCTGATGTAGATGCTGCGATAAGAGTTATGGAAGGTGAAGTTAACCTAGATAAGAGAAATGCTGCAATAGCTAAAGCTTGGAAAATAGTAAAAGATGATATTTCTTATCTTCCTTTACATCACCAAGTTATATCTTGGGCTGCAAAAAAAGATGTTAATGTTCCGATAAGACCGAATAACGAGCCGTTATTCCGTTTTGCGAGCTTTGACTAAACAATTTATTACAAGCCCTTTTTAACTAAAGGGCTTGTATAAAAATAAAATTTCATAAATTGATAAAGTATTTTTTTAAACGATTGTTTCAATCTGCAATGGTTATGCTTGTTGTAGCTTTTGTATCTTTCTCTCTTTTTAATTTTGTAGGAGACCCAATAAATAACATGGTGGGTGAGGAAACATCAGATGAAGAAAGAGCTGAGTTAAGAGAAACCTTGGGTTTAATGGACCCAATTCATGTACAATTTACTAGGTTTATAATTAATGCCACTAAAGGAGAATTTGGAATATCTTATCAATTAAGAAGACCTGTATCAGAATTAATCATTGAAAGATTACCTGCAACAATTGAATTAGTTTTAATATCTGCTCTAATTGCATTGGTTTCTGGTACTTTATTGGGAGTATATACAGGCATAAAAAGAAAAGGTTTTTTGAGTGATTTTATCTTAGCAGTTTCTTTATTAGGAGTTTCTCTTCCAACTTTTGTAATTGGTATTTTATTTATTTATCTTTTTGCAGTTATATTGGGCGTTCTACCATCGTTTGGAAGAGGCGAGGTGGTAGATCTAGGATTTTGGTCGACAGGCTTTTTAACCATCTCAGGTTTAAAAGCAATTATATTACCATCAGTTACTTTAAGCCTTTTTCAAATGACTTATATAATCAGACTCGTTAGAGCAGAAATGATGGAAATACTTCAGACTGATTACATAAAGTTTGCAAGAGCAAGAGGTATTAATGAAAAAAGCATTAATTATAAGCACGCACTTAAAAATGGACTAATTCCAGTAATAACTATTGCTGGTATAAATATTGGAACATTAATTGCATTTTCAATTATTACGGAAACAGTATTTCAATGGCCAGGTATGGGATTTCTTTTCATTCAAGCTGTTCAGTTTGTAGATATTCCAATTATGTCAGCATATTTAGTATTTATAGCATTCGTTTTTGTAATGATAAATTTTATAGTCGATATCTTGTATTACTTTATAGACCCAAGAATTAGAGTTAAAGGAGATTCAGCTAGTGGATAATAAAGCTTTAACAACTTGGGATAAAATAAAAGATAGTGAAATTTATTTTAGTTTTATAAAATCTCCTACAGCAATAGTTTCATCGATTTTATTAGTAATAATATTTTTCTGTTCATTTTTTGTAGAATTTATCACACCTTATAATCCATTCGATCCATCATCTTTATCTTTAATGGATGCATTCACTCCACCATCTTGGACTAGTGATGGAAAAGTAGAATTTTTACTTGGTACTGACGGACAAGGAAGAGATATGTTATCAACTATTCTTTATGGATCTAGAATATCTTTGATTGTTGGTTTCTCAGCAATTTTATTTAGTTTAATTTTAGGAGTTGGATTAGGTCTTACTGCTGGTTTTTTTGGTGGCAAGTATGAAATGATTGTTATGAGATTAACTGATGTTCAATTAACAGTTCCAAGTATTTTGATGGCTCTTCTGGTTGATGGTATTGCTCGAGGTATAATTTCGCGTGAACTTCATGACGAGATGGCAATATATGTTTTAATTTTTGCAATTGGTATTTCAGAGTGGCCACAGTTTGCAAGAGTATCAAGAGCAGCAACTTTAGTTGAAAAAAATAAAGATTATGTTTCAGCCTCAACAATTATTGGAGTTTCTAATTTTATAGTAATGTTTAAACATATTCTTCCAAATATAATGAGACCGGTACTTGTTATTGGAACTATAGGTCTTGCATTAGCAATAATTGCAGAAGCCACATTGAGTTTTCTAGGTGTTGGCGTTCCTCCAACTACTCCTTCTTTAGGAACATTAATAAGACTTGGAAATGACTTTTTATTTTCTGGTGAATGGTGGATAACTTTTTTTCCAGCAATATTCTTAGTTGTTTTGGCTTTTTCCATTAATCTATTAGGAGACTGGATGAGAGACACTCTTAATCCTAAATTGAAAAAATGAGTTTTTTAAAAATACAAAATTTAAGTGTGGATTATAAATTGAGAAAAGAGACAGTTCATGCTGCAAAAGATATTAATATTGAGATAAAAAGAGGAGAAATTGTAGGATTAGTTGGGGAATCTGGGTCTGGAAAAAGTACTGTAGCAAATGCAATAATTGATTTAATTGACGAACCAGGGAAAGTATCTGAAGGATCAATTTATTTAAGCGACATAAATATTCATGAAAATAAAAAAAATATTCTAAGTTTAAGAGGAAAAAAAATTGGATTTATTTTTCAAGATCCTCAGACATCTTTAAATCCTATCTTAACAATTGGACAACAACTTATTGAAACAATCCAAACTCATTTAAACCTCAGTAACTCAGAAGCAAAAGAAAAATCAATAAATCTTTTAAAAGAAGTAGGCATAAAAGATGCTGAAAAAAGATTTAATGATTACCCTCATCAATTTTCAGGAGGCATGAGACAAAGAGTTGTTATATCGCTTTCTTTATGTTGTGAACCAGAGTTGTTAATTGCAGATGAGCCCACAACTGCACTTGATGTATCAATACAATCACAAATATTAGAACTTATCAAAAAACTGACTAAAGAAAGAAATTTAGCAGTTATATTAATTACACATGATATGGGAGTTATAGCAGAGACTACCAATAGAGTTGCTGTCATGAAAAATGGTAATTTGGTAGAATTGGGAACAACAAAGCAAATATTAACAGAACCAAAAGAAACTTATACAAAAAGTTTAGTTAGTTCTGTTCCTCCCACAAATAAAAAGATATCCAGATTTAAAATTATTGAGAAAGAAAATAATAACCAGGAAAATATTAATTTAAAAATTTTAAACAGATGGAATAAAAGAGAAATTACAAAAAAAGATTTAGTTCAAATAAAAAATCTTTCTAAAACTTTTAATGAAGGTTTTTTTACAGAAAAATCTCAAAATAATGTATTAGCAGTTGATACTGTTTCATTTAATATACAAGAAGGAAAATCTTTTGGACTTGTTGGTGAAAGTGGTAGTGGAAAGACTACAATTGCAAAAATGATTGTTAATTTATTTAAACCCACCTCAGGTGAAATTTATTTCGATGATGTACGTATTAATAATATAAAAAGTAACAAAGAATTACTTAAATTCAGAAAACAAATTCAAATGATATTTCAAGATCCATACTCTTCGTTGAATGGTAGGCTTAAGGTTAAAGATATTATTGCTGAGCCTATAAAGTTACATGATGCAAATATTAGATCTAATGAATTAAATGAATATATAAATGATCTCTTAGACTCGGTAGAGTTATCTAAGTCTTCAGCTGAAAGATATCCGCATGAGTTTTCGGGAGGACAAAGACAAAGAATTTCTATTGCAAGAGCGTTAGCAACAAAACCAAGATTATTAGTTTGTGATGAACCAACATCTGCTTTGGATGTGAGTATTCAGGCTCAGATACTAAATTTACTTAAAGATTTACAAGAACAACTTAATTTAACTATACTTTTTATAAGTCATGATCTACCAGTTGTACGACAAATGTGTGATGACATTGGAGTTTTAAGGAATGGAAAACTATGCGAGGTTTCTGAGACAGAAGAGTTGTTTAAAAATCCAAATCATGAATATACTAAGGAATTATTAAGATTAATGCCTAAAATAGAAACAATTTACAATTAAGGAGGTGAAATGGCAGTTTTTAATATGATTGAAGAAGCTGATGCTACAGGAAAAGTGAAAGAGGTATTTGAGGATATAAAAAAGAAGAGAAATACTGACTACATAAACAATTTTTGGAAAATGTTAGCTAACAACCCAGAAACTTTAGAGAGAACTTGGACTTCTATACAGCAAGTGATGAAAAAAGGTGCTTTGGATGAAATGACAAAAGAGCTTATTTATGTTGCAGTTTCAATGACAAATAGTTGTGAGTATTGTATTAAATCTCACAGTATCGCTGCTAAATCTAAAGGTGCTACTACTGAGATGTTAAGTGAACTTATTGCAGTTGTTGCAATGGCAAATGAAACTAACAGACTTGTTGAATCATATCAGGTAAAAGTTGACAAAGTTTATGAATGATAGAGCCAAAGCAATATTAGATTTTTGGTTTGATGATATGGTCGTTGAAAAGCGATTTAAAAGAGATGATAATTTTGATCAATTAATTAGAGACAAATTCAAAGATGATCATGAAAAAGCTACTTTAAATGAATATGATGATTGGCAAGATGAACCATTAAGCACTCTAGCTTTAGTTATTTTATTGGATCAATTTTCAAGAAATTTATATAGAGATGATAAAAAAGCTTTTGAGTTTGATCATAAAGCAAGACTGATTGTAAATGATGCAGTCTATAACGGTTATCTTGATCAAATGGATGAATATCAACGTTTTTTCATGCTATTGCCATACATTCACAGTGAAGAAGTTATAGATCATGATAGAGCATATAAATTGTTAGATAACTATTTATCTAATCATCCAAACTATAATGAGATAAAAAAATTTTGGAAAGATCATACCGCTGCAATTAAACGATTTCATAGATATCCTCATCGAAATAAAGTTATGGGGAGAAAATCTACACCAGATGAGTTAAAATTTTTGGAGAGTCCAAATTCCTCTTGGTAATTATTCTATTGGATAATCCCAAGCATCTCCACCAATTACCTTTGATATAGCAGAAAAATCTTTCGAACTGTTTCCATCCTTACAAAACTTTGAATATATTTCTAATGCCATCTCTCCTAATGGAGTAGATGCATTTGCATTTTTAGCACATTCATTTGCAAGTTTTAAATCTTTGTTCATCATACCTGCAGAAAAGCCTGGCTTATATTTATTGTTAGATGGAGTTCCTTCAATTAATCCAGGTAAAGGTGGATAAACTGAAATAGGCCAACTATTTCCGGAAGCATTTTTCATAATTTCATGAACTTTCTTGATATCTATATTCAATCTTCTTGCTAACATTAATGACTCTGAAGCAGCAATCATTGTTATTCCAAGAGACATATTGTTACAAATCTTTGCACCGTTTCCACTTCCTATCTCTCCAGCATGGTATATGTTTTTACCCATTAATTTTAAAATAGGTAAAGCTTGATTAAATGCATCATTTGATCCACCGACCATAATATTTAAAGTTGCTTTTTGTGCACCCATCACTCCACCACTTACTGGTGCATCAATCATCTTAATACCTTTTTCATTTGCTTTCTTTCCTATTTCTTTAGAGGTATCTATATCGATTGTTGAACAATCTATTAGTAGACAATTTTTAGAAACTTTATCTAGAACACCATTTTCTTTTAAATAAACTTCTTTTGAATGTTTTCCCTCGGGTAACATAGTGATTACTACAGACGTTTCACTATTGATTAGTTTTCCAAAATCCTTCTCAACATCAAGATTATTTTCAACTGCTTTATCAATCATTTCTTTAGAAACATCAAAAACCTTAACCTTTTTCCCTGCGTTCTTTAAATTACAGGCCATTGGGTTTCCCATATTACCAACTCCTATAAAAGCTATATTTTCACTCATATGACATCCTCTCTATTTAGTAATTTTTTCCACTAATTTATTAACCAATGGTGCAACAAAAGTCGTTGCAACTAATGCAACTGGTAAACTAATTGACCAAGCTTTGAAAAATCTCTTATAATAAAATTCATCATAACCTGTATTTATAAATGTAATAATTAAGGTCATTAACAAACTCATTCCTAAACCCATAAAAAAAACGAAAAGAATTTTAGAGAATTTTTTTGGAAACATTATTTATATTTGTCTTCAATATCGTAATATTCGTTGAAGCCAACTATATCTCTTAAGTCTGAAAATTTGGAAACATTTTTATTATAAACTTTATTTTTCATATTATTCAAACATTCTTGCATCGTTTTTACTGATGCACTCATTAGGGTTAGAGGCATTACAGCAATTTTATAACCAATTTCCTCTATTTCATTAATTTCTAATAATGGGGTTTCACCATCTTCGATCAAATTTAACATATGATGACCTGGAACTTCTTTGATAATTCTTTTCATATCTTCTTTATTTTTAACAGCTTCAATAAATAAAATATCAACACCAAGTTTTGAAAATGATTGCATTCTTTTAATTGCATCATCTAATCCTCTAGTTGCTATGGCATCAGTTCTTGCCATTATTAAGATATCTTTATTTCCATATTCTCTTGCATCAACCGCAGCTTTAATTCTTGAGTTTGCCTCATCAAGATCGACAACATCTTTACCCTTTGTGTGACCACATTTTTTTGGCCACTTTTGGTCTTCAATCATCACACCAGCTGCTCCTGCATCCGCATATCCTCTTACAGTTCTAAATACGTTCACTGAATTTCCATATCCAGTATCCCCATCAAATATTATTGGAATTGATGTAACATTGCATATATTTCTTACTTGTTCTGCCATTTCAGAAAAAGATATTAAACCTGTGTCCGGCATACCAAGTTTTGTAGATGAAACACTGAAGCCAGACATAAATCCAACTTTCAAACCTTCTCTTTCAATTAATTTTGCTGACAATGCATCAAAGCATCCAGGCATTACAATTATTTCTGGTCCATTTAATAGTTGTCTTAATTTTTCTGCTTTATCTTTTGATTTTATTTTTGAAAACATATTTATAATTTAAAAGGTATATATAATGCTAGGTCAGGGAATAAGTAAATAACAAATACTGTAAATAACATTATAATGACAAAAGGTATCACACCTTTAGCTATTTCTGACATTTTTGCTTTACCAATTGCTTGGAGAACATAAATATTTAGTCCAACAGGTGGTGTAATTAATGCACACTCAATCATTAGTGTAAAAATTATTCCAAACCAAATTAAATCAATATTCATTGCAGCGATTGAAATCGAAAATATAGGCATCATGATTAAAATTAATGAAAGAGTTTCCATTATAAATCCCAAGATTAACAAAGTAATACAAACAACTAGTATAAATAAACCAGTCTCATTAATATTAGTAACTATGAAAGATGATAAATCTTGAGGAATTCTATAAAGAGAAATTGCTTTACCAAAAACTTTAGCTCCTGCAATAATTATAAATATAGTAACTGTAGTTTTCATTGTCTCCAAACCAGCTTCGATAAAACCTTTAAAATCTAATCTTTTTTTAGCCACAACATAGATAAATGATATTAAAAAACCAATACCACCTGCTTCTGTTGGTGTATAAATTCCAGCATAAATTCCACCTAGCATGATGAAGGCCATTAATAATATTGGCAAACCTCTTTTTGTGTATTTAATTTTTTCTTCCAAAGTACTGGATACATTTTGAACTTCTTTATTAAAAAATTTCACGTAAAAAACTGAAAAGATAATAAAAAATAATGCTAAAACTATTCCTGGCCCAATTCCTGCAAGAAACATACTTAGTACAGACTCTTCAACAACAAATGCATAAACAATCATTGGAATTGATGGAGGAATTAAAATCCCTAAAGTTCCACCCGCTGCCAAAATACCTAAAGTAAAGTTTCTGTGATAACCTCTATTAATCATTGCAGGAAATGCTACAGTTGAGATTGTTGCTGCAGTTGCCACTGATGATCCAGATATAGCAGCAAAAATACTGCAAGAAACTATAGTTGCTATAGCTAAGCCGCCTGGAAAGTTTCCAACCCAGCTTTGAGCAAAATTAAAAAGATCTTCTCCAACACCTGCTTTTAACAGTATATTAGACATCATCAAAAACATCGGAACCGCTAATAAAATAAAGTTATCTGCCACACTGTAAAAAGTTTGTGGGATCATTAAAGGAGAAATATCTCCAAATAACATTAAACCCAATCCTATAGAACCTAAACCAAATGCTATTGGCACTCCTAAAAAAAGCACAAAAAATAACAAAAATAAGATTATTGCTACTGTCATTTAATTATATCTTTGATGTATTTAGGTACTTCGAAAAGCACTCTTAATACCAAAAATGCAAAACATAATGGTATCGCAAATTCTGTAAGAAAGGATGGAACATCTAAAATTGTAGAGCTTGTTCTTCCAACTTTAAGAGAGTCGTAAGCAATTAACCATCCATAATAAAGTACAAATCCACTAAAAATTAAAATGAATATTGCACTTATTAAATCTAATATCTTTTTTCCTTTATCTCCTACTTTGTCATATATAACTGTTATTCTGATAAAATCATTTTTATGAAAAGTATAAGTTAAAGCTAAATAAGTAGCCCAAATTTGTAAAAATCGAGAAATTTCGTTTACCCAAATAGTAGGTGAATTAAATATGTATCTCATGATAACTTCATAAGAAACTATAAAGCCTATCATAATAAATAACGCTGAAGCCAAATAGCCAGAGTATTTTACAATTTTGTCGTAGGTATTCATTTGAAAACCCCGCACTTAAGTGCGGGGTATTTATACGATTTAAAGTTTGTTTGCAGCTTTTACAAGTTGATCACCAACTCCACCAGCTCCACCTGTTCTAGAAATGTAATCATCAATAACAGATGACGATGCTTTTTTAAGAGCAGAAACTTCAGAACTACTTAGGTTTACAATGTTCATTCCATTTGCTTTTGCTTCTTTGTAAGCGCCAGCCTCGATGTTAGCCATGTCATCTCTAACAGCTTTTTCAGCTACTTTTGATGCTTCAGCTATAGCGTCTCTTTGTTTTTGAGTTAATGAGCTTAGCCATTTATCATTAGCAACAACAACGAATTCGATATCGCCATGATTTGTAACTGTTAAAGTATCCATTACTTGATATAATTTTCTAGATTTTACACCAGATACACCAGTCATACCTGCATCAACTGTATTTCTTTGGTAAGCTAAATATTGCTCAGATCCAGATATTAATGCTGGTTTACCACCTAAAGAACTCACAAAAGCTCCAAGTGTTTTTCCAAATACTCTAATTTTTTTATCTTTAAAGTCAGCCGGAGTTTTCATCGGACTACCATTAGATAACATTATTGCTGATCCATAAGCTTGATAATAAAGTGGAACTGCTCCAGTCTTTGCTATTGCAGGATCAAGGATAGCTCTTATCTCAGATCCAGCTTGAGTTGCTTTTCTTACTTTTTGTTCTGAGTCAAATAAGAATGGAAGATAGAAAACATCAACTTCAGGATTAGTTCCTGCAAATCTTGTTATAGATGCAACACCAGCTTCGATCGCTCCTGAACCTACAGCTTGCGGAACCTCTTTATCTTTGTAAAGTTGTGCGGAGTCGTAAATCTCTACTTTAATGTCTGATCTTGATTCTAATTCTTTTTTAAATACCAAAAGATTCTGACCTAAGTGAGCCTTTAATGGTAATTGAAGTGTAATTCTCATTTTTGTTTCCGCCAAACTTGCACTGGCAAAAGAAACGAAAATTAGAGAAAATATTATTCTTTTAAAGATTTTCATGTTATTTCCCTCTTTTTTGTTAAATGAGACTATTTAAGTCGACTTTAAAATTAAATACAATATTAATAATCATCAATGAATTGGATAATTGTAGCTATTTCTGGGGCTTTTTTTCAAAATCTTAGATCAACTTTACAGAAAAAACTTAATCAAAAAGTATCTACTATTGCATCAACTTATGTAAGATTTGCTTTTGCGTTACCATTTGGGACTATTTTATTTTTTTTGTATTTCCAAGATTTAAATGTAATTCCTGAAATCCTAAGTCAAAAAAAATTTATATTTAACGTATTATTAGGTTCAATTTTCCAAATAATTTTTACATTTGTTTTACTCTATTTATTTAGATTTGCTAATTTTGTAGTTGGAACTTCATTGAGCAAAACTGAAGTTATTCAGGTTGCGATTTTTGAATATTTGATAATAGGGGACAAATTAAATAAATTTGGAATAACAGGAATTATTGTATCTACAATTGGAGTAATTATATTATCGATTAAAGATTTAAGTTTATTTCTAAAAAACTTATTTTCAAAAACAACTTTAATTGGTTTATCCGCAGGACTATTCTTAGGTTTAAGCGTTGTATATTTTAGAGCAGCAGCATTAACATTGGAAAATTTTAGTAATAACTTTGAAAAAGCTATAGCAACACTATTTTTTGGTCTAGTTATACAAACAACATTAGTTACTATTTATTTAATTATATTTGAAAAGTCGCAGTTTAAAAAATTATATGAGAACAAGTATGAATGTTTGACAGCAGGGTTAGCTGGATTTCTTGCAACATTATCTTGGTTTTATGCTTTTACGTTAATACAGTCTTCATTTGTTAGAGCTATCGGCCAAATAGAATTATTATTTAGTTATGTGTCTTCAAAGTATATGTTTAAAGAAAAAGTCAAAATTACAGAAATTTTAGGGATAATTATATTTGTAGTAGGTGTACTAATTTTACTACTTAATAAAAGCTAATTAATTCTTCCAAGATAATTAACCATTACGACACCAATAATAATTAAAAAAATCCCAATTAACCCATACATATTTGGTATCTGGTTATATTTAATCATCCCGAAGACTAAAATAGCAGCCACTGTTATCCCACTATAAGTGGCATAAGTAAAACCTACTGGTATCATAGACATTGCTTTTGCAAGTCCATACATAGTTATACACATAAAAGCTATTGATAATATTGTTGGAGTTAATTTTGAAAATCCATCTGAAATTTTAGCAAAACTATTTGCAGCAATTCCTGTTGATATAGCTAATACCAAATAAATATAACCAGATATTGGTTTCATTTATTTGTTCCTAATAAGTTAACTATTAAGACACCCGATATAATTAAAATCAATCCAATTATTGTATAAAAATTTGGTACTTGATTAAATTTTATAACACCAACAGCAGCTGTTGCAATTATACATAAGCCTGCAAAAGAGGCATATGTTATTCCAACTGGTATACTTTTCATAACTAAAGACAAAGTATACATGCATCCAACAATTGTTACTGCTGTGATTATACTAGGTATTAATAATGTAAAACCTTGAGCACTTTTAGCAAAACTGTTAGATGCTGTTCCAAGAATTACTGCGATTAATAAAATTATATAAGCAGTTATATTATTCATTTGCCTTCGACCATTTGATTGCATCTTCCATTCTATCATCTCCCCAGAATATTTCATTTTTTACAACAAATGACGGACTTCCAAATATTTTATTTTTTCTAGCTTTTTCTGTATTTGATAAATAAATATTATTTATTTCCTCAGAGCTTGCCTCTGAAACAATCTTTTCTTTATCTAAGCTTAGTTTTTTGCAGATTTCACTCAAGTTGGGTTCAACAGCAGGCTCTTTTCCTTCTTGAAACCATCGTTTATAGGTAAGCTGAATGTAATCTACACCCCAATTATTTTTTAAACCTAATATTGCAATTTTATTAGCTAAATCAAATTCTGTTAAAGGGTAAGGAACTGGTGTTTTGGCAAAAAATCCATAATTTTTTGCTCGTCTTTCTATGTCTCTCCACATGTAATCTACTTTATTTTTTTTTTCTTTAGGAAAGGGAACATTGTTCATTTCTTTCATTATTGCTCTCACACTAAAAGGAGTCCAATTAAACTTAATTTGATGTTGTTTTTCTGCTTCTAGTGCTCGAGTAACCGAAAGATAAGTATAAGTACTTCCAATAGAAAAATAAAAATCTATAATGTTCACTTATTTTGACATTGGCGTTGCGCCAGTTTCTAAACTAATCATTTTGCCATCTTTGTATTTGTAGACTGCCATAACTGCTTCTACATTACCATCATCAAATGTTACGAACGCATGGTGAACACCAACTTCATCATTTTCATAAACAATTCTTGTTTTATCTTGCTTGATATCACCACTCATTGCCCATTTGATAACATCACCTTTAGTTAAAACACTCCCTGATTTATGCATTGTGAATTTAAAATCATCATGCAAAAGTTCGTTCATTGCTGCTTCATCTTTATTTTTAATTGCAGCACTGTATTTTTCTAATATTGACATTTTTTTCTCCTTTATGCTCCTTTAATTATTAATGTATTTGATACTGTATTATCTAATCTAATTTGTCTGATAGGTTTATATATTTCTGAATTGTACCACTCAAAAA
The DNA here is from genome assembly GCA_902535625.1 of uncultured Pelagibacteraceae bacterium. Lineage (GTDB taxonomy): Bacteria > Pseudomonadota > Alphaproteobacteria > Pelagibacterales > Pelagibacteraceae > Pelagibacter. The sequence continues at coordinate 50,332 of CACAUA010000006.1, forward strand.
CTTTTTCATAAGATGGGAATTTAATTACAACAGTTCTTGGATATTTCCACTCACCTTCAATGACTTCATTTTCGCCACCTCTTATTATGTATTCGCCGCCAAACATTTGAGCAGTTGGAGGAGCTTTTTCCAAATACTCTTTGTAATTTTCAGGATTTAACACATTAATATTTAATATGATATATCCTGAAGGCATTACAAACCTTATTACAAAAATTATTACATATCTACTTTATTTAATTCGTAGACACTATAACTTTCCATAACTTCTTTCATAACTGGACCTGATACTGGGTTACTTCCATCTATAAAAGCTTTAAGGGCAGCTTTATCGGTCACAAAAATTTTAAACATTACTGTTTTTTTGTCAGGTGCAACTGTTCCAATTGTTTTTGATACATTTGCAACTTTCGATCTTTCTGCCATACCAGCATCTGATTGCATAAAGCCCATAAATTTTTCTAACATACCTTCTTTTAAATG
>CACAUA010000007.1 GCA_902535625.1 uncultured Pelagibacteraceae bacterium
ATCCTAAGCCAATACCGTTAAGATTTGGGTAAATATAAATTTTATTTTGATTTAAAGAGGGTATTAAATCTTTTAAACTTGGAAATTTTTGAATAGCTTTAACTAACATTAATTTATGTTAATCTTTTCTAAAACTTCTTTATTAATGTAATCAACTTTGTTTTCTTGACTCAAAAACTTAATTCTATGCCTTAAGATAAATGGTAATGTTTCCTTAATATCTTGATGTGTTACGTACTCTTTTTCGTTAATTATTGCCCATCCTTTAGCTAAATCAATAATTTGCTTCATACATCTTGCAGAAATATATATTTTATTTTCTAGTGATTGAATAATATTTTCAATATCTACTACATACTTATAAATTTCATCTTTAACTATTATGTTACTCTTTTTTTTCTTTATTTCTTTCCAATCAATTTTGTGAGAAGAACCATTAAATTTTACTTCTCTTTTTAACATTAGAATTTTTTCTTCTTCACTTAATTCTGACAATGAAAATGAGATCATAAACCTATCTAATTGTGATTCAGGTAAAGAACTTGTTCCTGATGAGTCCATTGGATTCTGAGTTGCAATAACAAAAAATGGTTCTGGTAGGTTATAACTTTCACCATCTATAGAAACTTTTTTTTCTTCCATAGCCTCAAGAAAAGCACTTTGTGACTTTGGGCTTCCTCTGTTTAATTCATCTGCCAATACAATATTTGTAAATATTGGTCCTTTTTGAAAATTCATTTTTTCATTAGATAACATATTAAATCCCAAAATATCACTCGGTAATAGATCGGAAGTAAATTGTATTCTTTTAAAATTTAAACCGAGATTTTGAGTAATTGCTTTAGCAAATGTAGTTTTGCCAGATCCAGGGTAGTCCTCAATTAATATACTGCCCTCTGATATTATTGCTGCTAAAGTAATTTTAATTTTACTAATATTACCTACAATAGTTTTTGAAGTATCATCAATTATATTTTTAATCATGTTGCTAATTCTATTATAATAATTTTACAAAATTATCTTGAAATACCAAATAAAAAATTGTTCCCAAAATAATAAACGGACCAAATGGAATTTGTGATGATAATTTTTTTGAACTTCTTAACAAATCTGGCAAAACACTTAATAGAGCAATTATCGAAGAAAGAAATACTACAAATGGAATTGATATCCATCCAAACCAAAAACCAACAACTGCAAAAAGTTTAGCGTCTCCTAGACCCATACCCTCTTTTTTTTTAAATTGTCGATAAAAGTATATAATTGACCAAATTATTCCATAACCAAGTAATCCACCGATTAAGGAATTTAAGAAATTAGGAAAAATTGGATCTAGATTTGGATCAAATGATTTAAGGAAACCTAAAATCATCATCGAATACGTTAGACTATTTGGAATGATATAATGTTTTAAATCAATAAAGAAAATTATTAAAAATACTACACTTAATATAATTAATAATAATGTAGTTAAACTTATTCCGAATATTAAGTATAAAACTAAGAAATTTATTAGACTAATACTTTCAACCAAAAAGTATTGAAATGAAATTTTAGTTTTGCAGTTTCTACATTTCGATTTGAGTAATAAGTAAGAAATAATTGGAATATTATCAAACCATTGAATTTTTTTTTTACACTTTACACAAAATGATCTTCCAACAACTACTCCTTTACCTTGTGGCATTCTGACAATGCAAACATTTGCAAAACTTCCCCACAAAGCACCTAGTATGATTACAAAAACTAAATCCACGTAGTTTATTAGAATTTAATATTTGAGGAAATTTCTATAAGACCATCCACTAAATATTGAACAAATAGAACTGCATCGTATAAATACACGTATAAATTAGGGCTATTAATGATAATCTCCATTATTGAAAAATTTACCAAAAATTGCTTAAAATACTAGTTAAATAAATGTTTCTATTTAAATCAAAAAAACCTATTGAACCTGAAAAACAGGCATCACAAGTCAATGAAGATTTAGAACTTGTAACTAAAATGAATCAAGAGTTTGCTGTATCTCTTGATTTAAATGATACATTAAAGACAGCCCTTGAAGTAATTATTGCGAGATTAAATGCAGAAGCAGCAAATATTTTCTTAATTAATGATAAAAAGAAAAAATTTGAGTGCATAGCCTCTTTACATCAAAATTACCTTGATGAGTATGAATTAGATCTAAAAGATGGAGTAATGGGTAAAGCTGTTCAGCAAAAAAAATGCATAAGAGTAGGAAATGTTAGAAAAGATGTGAGGGAAATCGCTGAATTTTATTTTGACTTAGATAACAAGACTAATTTTAACACCTACTCTGTCCTTTGCTCTCCATTAATCGCTGCAAATGAATGTATAGGTGTAATTCATTGCTTGAACAAAAAAACAAATGATAAATTATTTATTGAAGATGATAGAAAATTACTAGAAACACTTTCAGCTCCAGCTGCACTAGCCATTAGAAATGCAAAAATGGCAAAAGAAATGATAGAAAAAAATAAAATTCAAAAGGAAGTAGAAATCGTTGGAGAAATTCAAAAATCACTTCTATCGAAAAATAAAGATGAAAACTTCCCAGTTGCAGGAATAAATATTCCAGCAAAAGTTGTTTCTGGCGATTTTTATAATTTTTCAGATCTGGGTGATGGTAAATATGGATTTGGTGTAGCAGACGTATCTGGAAAAGGTATAAAATCTTCACTTTTAATGTCAAAAGCATCTAGTCTGTATAGATGTTTAAGTAAAACAAATTTTTCCGCATCAGAATTGTTGTTTCAACTAAATAATGAAATATGTGAGACAATTTCAAGAGGTATGTTTGTTACGATGCTAATTGGAATTTATGACTCAAACAAAAAAGAATTGCTACTTTCAAGTGCAGGACATGAACCACCCTTAATCTTGTCTGCAGATGGTACATTTAGTAATTTCTCAGAAGCTGGTCCTCCTTTAGGAATTATGCCTAAAACAAAATATCCTGAGCACAAATTGTCATTTGAGAATAGTTCGATGTATATTTTTACTGATGGTATTACTGAAATTAAAAATCCAAGTGGCGAAATGTTAGGATCTGAAGGCTTTGAAAGCTACATAAAAAAATATCAATCATCACCTATCAATGAAAGATTGAAGACTATGATAGATGACATTCTTAATGCAGGTCATATTCAAAAAGATGATCTAACAATTGTAGTGATCGATGGAAAATAGTTTTTAATATTATTCTGCAGCTTTTGCTGTTAGTGTACCGGTCGCTTCATATCTTTCAATAGACTCTACAAATTCTTGTTCTGAAGCACCGTCAGCTGTGAAGCCACCTTCAAATGCAAAATTTCCAACACCTTCTGCACCTTCGGATGCTGTAGTAAACTTTCCATAAAAATATATAGAGCCATATGAACTGGCGTCATTTACATTGTTGTTGTACTCTTCAATATGGTTTTGCTTAACAGTCCAATAACTTCCAGCATCACAGTGTGTGCAGGCATCTTGAAGAGTTGTAGTACTTTTCTTCATCGTGCTAAATTTGTCATGTTCTCCTGCAAATACCGCAGCGTATGATCCCCAGCCGTCACCTATTCTTTGGTCATCAGTTGCTACTATAGGTAGGTCAGTAAATGCTGCTGTACCTGTTCTCCAACTTGTTGCAATTTCAGTGCCTCCAGTAGAATCCCAATTTCCTCCTGCTCCAACAGCTCTTGTGATTTTTGTATCCACATCGGCGAAAATATCTCTTTTTTTAAAATTAACATATACCTGGGCTCTAACCTGTTGTGCTGCACCTGATTTAAATACATTGTTATTGCTTGTATAGTTTAAGGATCCGCCAGTAACTTTACTTAATGTTACCCAGTCACTGTCATAAATAATTGTATCTTGATCAATTGTTTGAACATAATCATCATCCAAATGAGCATAATTATCCTCTAATGATGCAAGTGCTCTTGACATAGACTCAACACTTGAAGTATCTATGCTCGCAACAATAGCTGCGGCATCAGCATCTATAGTCAATCCAAATTTTTCAGCTGACTTTTGAATGCCGGCAGTTAATTTTGATGAATTTATTAATTTTGATGTAGTACTACTAGTATTTTTTGTGACATTTTGAGATGTATTATTTGCTGAATAACTCATGGAATTAGCTATTTTACTTAATGTTGTTGTTGGAGTTGGAGTTGATACAACTGCATGCGAATAAGAATTAATGATTATAAAGATAATAATTGATTTTATGATAAATAAAATTTTCATAATTTAATTTTTTACCATCGCTTCAAAACCAGGATTTGTAATATTAACTGAATTTATTCCATCTGATAATATTAAATTTCCTGGAATCATTCCTAAAGTGTTATTAGGACCTGGTCCTAATAATACAACAGTACTTTCATTATTAGTCTCTGACAAAACAACAAATTCTGTACCACGTGCTCCTAAAGTACCAGCTGGAACTTTAACCTCAAGATTATCAGGATTTTTTTTGCTTATCTGTCCCGTAATAAATTTAACTGTCCCTGTTTTTACAGTTGAAACAAAGGAGCCGTCTTGACTATTTGGATCATAAACAAATTCATCAATAGTTAGTTCTGTTTCCTCACCTAAAGTTAATACTGTTTGGTCTAGAAACAAAATTTGAGCATTTGATTTACTTTTAGATATTATTGTATCTCCAAAAAATATTTTTGAGCCATTTGAAAGGCTCTCATTTTTTTGATTTTTTATATCTCCAATTGCAGCTCCAATTACACCAACAAAACTATTATTGCTTGCATTAGCTACACTTGCAAACATCAAAAAAATAATAATTAATAATTTACTTAAATAGCTCATTTAAATTAAATCTTTTAGTTAAACCAATTGTAAAAAACTTTCTTTCTACATCATGATTTTCTATATTTGAACTTACATCAGACTGTCTTAATTTTAAAGTGTAAAATACACCTTCTGAAATTTTAAAATTCTTAATGAATGGTAGGAGTTGAATAATTTGACCCTCTAATGAAATAGAATTAACAAAACTTTCGTCATCTCTAATTTTATTCACACTAAGAAAGGTTTCAGGTTCATCATATGCATTTTTTAAATATGTACTGCTTAATTTTAATGTTCCTATGGGTAAGAAATGAGAATAAGTTAGATTAATTCCCGTAGAGTCGTAGCTATCAAATTCTTTCTTGGCTTCTGTCCTGTTCAATATTATTTTAGTTCCCAGTTGACTTTTTTTAGTAAAATTAAAATTGTATTTAATAAAACTTGAATAAACATCACTATCATTGTCATCTGCAGCTGTAAATGCTGAGCTCCTGTCATAAGAGGTTTCAGAAAAAGCTAGACCATAATTGATGTTGTGCTTCTCATTAATAAAATAAGTATTGTTAAAACCATAACCTTTTGTTTCATAATCTTCTTGTCTTCTATAATTAGGTTTACTCCAGTAGGCATATGGCGAAATATAATTATTTCCAAATATTTTAAAATAACTCAACGATGAAGAAATTGCATCACTATCTCCAGTAACTTTTTTTTCGATAGTTTTAACATCTAAACTTATATTAAAAAATACTGATGAACTATCATTAATATTTCTTCCTATGGTCAATGCTCCAATTCTATTGAAAGTCTTGTCATCTTCAACTACTAATCTTCCATCAACAGCAGGATATGGTATTAAATTATCCTCTTGTAATAATTTTTTTGATTTAGTGATACCACTTACGTTGTCCTCTTCAGTTTGCATATACTTTAAATCTAAATAAGCAAACCATTTACTTTCTTTTTCCTTGGATGGACTAGTTAATAATTTCGCAATAGTTTTTTTTGTTTCTGCTGGGGTATTGGGATCATTCATCATAGTTCTAACCATAAGATCTACTTTAACTTTAGAGTCCATTTCAATTAATATTGATAAAAGATAAAGTTTAATATCTAAATTCTTTGGATATAACATATTTAAACGCTCTAAAGTTGATATAACTAATTTTAGATTACCTGTATTCTCTTGTTGCTTAGCAAAATTTAAGTTTAGTTCTAAATCTGTAGGATTTTCTAAAATCTCTTGATATGTTATTTCTTCTGCTATTAAACTTGTTTGAATAAATAAAATTAAAGTTAATATAAAAGAAATTTTTTTCATTTTTTTGTTTTTAATAATTCTGTATTTTCTAAATTCAATGCTAAACAAGTAATATCATCTCTCAATTTATTCGCACCCCAATTTAATTTAGATGCAATTCCCTCAACTATAATTGATGGATTTACTTCATGTAAATTTTTGATTATCTCTTCTACACCTTCTGCTCCCAATTCCTTTCCATTTTCTAAGTATCCCTCTGTAACACCGTCTGTATAAACTACAAAGGTTTTATCTTTTAGATTGATAGTCTTTGAAACTACCATACTTTCTGTAAAATATTTAACTATCCCTATAGGTGGTAGTTCAGATTTTAAAAATTCGAAATTTAAACTTTTATCAAATAACATAATACTTTCATGACCTGCATTTACAAATGTAACATCTCCGGTCTCAATATTAAATTTTCCAAAAACAGCTGTTACAAACATTCCTTTAAATTTAGATTCTACTAATTCATTATTTACTAAATAAACAACTTTCTCTAACGGTATTGATAATTTAGATAATGCTCTAAATGTAGATGATGCTTTCGCCATATACATTCCAGCCTTAACTCCCTTTCCCGATACATCTGCTAAAGAAAAATAATACTCGTTTTTACCAACATTTATTAAATCATAATAATCACCAGAAACATCTCTTGCTGGAATATTTTTTGCATAAAAAAAATTTTGATATTTAGAGATTTCTGGGAATAAACTTTTTTGTACATCTCCAGCTAACTCTCTTTCTTTTAATAATTTCGTCTCTTTCTTTAAATTTTCTAGTGCAAATTTATTCTCTTGTAAAAATCTAAAATAAAGACCAGTTAAAAACGTTACGAGTAAAATAAATATAGGGTAACTAATATCGATCAATTCTGCCCTTAAATAATAAAAAGCAAAACCAGTAATTACAATAGAAAAAAAACCTAAAATAAAAACAGGTAAACTATATTTTGGTCTAATTTTTTGGGATAAAATAAATATAACTGTAGCTAAAATAATAGTTAATAAAAGTTCTATTAAATAAATTTCTGGATTTCTCAATAAATAAGATTTATCCAATATATTTTCAATTACATTAGCGTGAACCTCTACTCCTGGCATAATAATGCCTAATGGTGTTTTAACTAAATCAAAAAGTCCTTGAGCAGAAGCGCCTATTAAAACATATTTATTTTCAAATCTTGATCTATCAAAATTGCCCTCAAAAACAGAGCTTGCAGAAATATACTGACTTTGTTGCGGTAATTTATATCTTATCCAAAATAGTCCATTATTATCAGTCGAAATTTTATGCGGTCTAACACTTATCTTTTTTATTCCTACCTCATCTAAATTTACAAATAAATTTTTTTGTTTTGAGCCAACTCTGATCATTTCAAGCCCCATTGTTGGATAAATTTTTTTATCAAAAGAAACGATCAATGGTAAAGATCTTATAATTCCATCAGTCTGATCCAAAAACGAAATTGAACCCAATCCTTTGACATTATTTTCAAGTATTTCAAGAGATCCTATAGAATTTGGATAATTATAAATAAATTTATTTGGATCTCCTCCTTTAAATAAAAATCTTGCTTTAGGTTTACGTTTATAATTTTTAAATGACTTTTCTGTGCTTCCAAGAACAGCAAGAACTGATTTTGAATTTCCTAACTCCTTTGTGAAGTATTCATCGTGACTCTCTATATTTTTTAATTCATCAATTAGATCTAAAGATTTTAGATCATAGGCTTTAATAAATTCTTCAGGTGTTTGTTTGTCTTTCTCGCTAAAAAAAACATCAAACCCAATTACTTTTGGGTTAGCTTCGTTTATGTTACTAAGTATTTTTGCAAAAACTGATCTATTCCATGGAAATTGCCCAAATTTAGATAAGCTTTTCTCATCTATATCTACAATAATGACATCTGAGTTCTGTTTTCTTAAAGGAAATATCTTCTGGTATAAATCAAAACTCAGAAAAGAAACAGATTTAACTATGTTGGGATTGCTAATTTTTAAAGATATCAAAAGAATTAAAATCAAAACATATGTTAGATAATTACCATATTTTGGGACAAAAGATTTCACAATTAAAATTAATCTTGATTAAGCACAATGTAAAGAATTCAAATAACAAAAGAATATGAATAAGACAAAGAATTTGAATTAATAAACTGATATTTGTTCTTGATTATAAATTTTACAACTCATTACAATACTAAGTCCTAACATAATTGATAGTAAAGATGATCCTCCATAAGACATAATTGGCAAAGGAGCTCCTACTATTGGAAGCATTCCAAGAACCATAGCAATATTAACAAACACATAAAGGAAAATTGCAGTAGCAAAACCAAAACAATATAATTTTGCAAAAAAACTTCTTGAAACTAAGCCAACATTAATAATTCTATAAATTAATAAAATATATAAAAATAAAAGTATTATTGATCCTAAAAAACCAAATTCTTCTGAAAAAAGAGTGAAAATAAAGTCAGTATGTTTTTCAGGTAAAAATTCTAAATAACTTTGTGTTCCTTTTAAAAATCCTTTTCCAAAAAAACCACCTGAGCCAATAGCTATTTTAGATTGAATTATTTGATATCCTGCTCCCAAAGGATCTCTATCAGGATTAAAGAAAGTTAGAATTCTAGATTTTTGATAAGGTTTTAAAACGGATATAGCAAAAGGTAGTGAGACTAATAACAATAATCCTGAGTAAACAAAGTATTTAATATTTAATCCTGCCAGCCATATTATAGCAATACCACTTCCTGCAATTAAAATAGAAGTTCCTAAATCAGGCTGCTGTATTACAAGATAACAAGGAATTATTAAAAGTATAATTGGTTGAATTAAAAACTTATAGCTTTGAATATCTGAGCTTTGAATTCTATGATAATATCTTGCAAAACATATTATCACAGCAATTTTCATTAATTCTGACGGTTGTAAATTTAAAAAGTATAAATTTATCCATCTTGTTGCACCAGATGCTGAAATTCCAAAAAATAAAACTGTTATTAATAAAATTAATCCAACAATATAAAATAAATAAGCATTTTTATACCAAGTTGAAACTCTCACAAAAGATAAAACCAAAAATAAACTAAAAAATACGGATAATCTAATTATATGATTTTTTGTGTAAAAAGAAAATTTACCTCCTTCAGTAGAGTAAATTGCAAATACACTAATTGATCCTATAGCAATTATTAGCAAGATTAATAAATAATCAATAGATCTTAATTTATCAAAAAAACTATAATTGCTAGCTTGTATTCTCTCTCTTAACATTATGCTAAACTTGTATTTCCATTATTAAATTGTTCTCTTAATTTATGTCTATCAATAATTCTTTTAATCAATTTACTTGCAAGCGGAGCTGCAGCTTTACTTCCAGAGCCTCCATGTTCAATAATTACACTTATTGCATATCTTGGATCTTTGTATGGAGCAAAAGCTACATATAATGCATGATCTCTTTTTTTGTATTCAATTTGATCAGTATCTAAATCTAGTTCTCTATCAAGATCAGTAATTCTTCTTACCTGAGATGTTCCAGTTTTACCAGCAAACTGATACTTGGGATCGTCGTATCGAGATTTGTATGAAGTTCCATATTGTTCATTTGTAGAACCATACATCGCATCTAATACAAAATTAATATTAGACTTTTTGTGATACATTCTTTGGTAATATTCAACGTTTATATCATCTAAGTAATTTCTTTCATGCAAAGGGAAACTAGATTGATCTAATTTAATTTTATTTATTACATCCTTATAATTTATAGTTTCATCTTTAATTATATGAGGTTTTATTTTGTATCCTCCATTTGCAATTTGTGCTGTCATTAGACAAAGTTGAAGCGGTGTAGTCTGTATATAACCTTGTCCTATACCGTTGATGACAGTTTCTCCTAAATACCAACTTTGCTCTAATGCACGTCTTTTCCATTTCGTATCTGGAACTAATCCGTTTTTTTCGTCATTATAAACTTCTCCAAGTACATTGGTTCCAAGCCCATATCTTTTTGCAATAATAGATAATTTATCAACACCAAGTAATCTTGCCATTTCATAAAAGTAAATATCACAAGATTGTTTGACAGCATTTCTCAACTTCATATACCCATGACCCTCTTTTTTCCAACAATGATATTTTACTCCGTATAGTTCGTATGGATGCTTATGACCTTTACATCTTATTGTTTTATTGGGATCTAATATGCCATATTCTAAAGCTGCTAGAGCAACTAATGGCTTAAACGTTGATCCAGGAGAATAAAGACCAGCAATAGATTTATTTATCAAAGGTTTTAAAGGATTATTTCTGATTTCTTGCCAATCTTTCTGATTAATTCCGTGAGTAAATTTGTTTGGATCATATGTTGGTGATGATGCCATTGCAACTACTTCTCCAGTATAAATATCCATTGCACATATTGAACCTGCTTTTCCTTTAAGTAGCTCTTGGGCGTATTTTTGAATTTCTATATCTATAGTTAAGTTTACTTTATTGCCCTGTCTTTCTTTAATATAATCTATTTGACTGATTCTTTTACCAGATGCATTAACTTCATATCTTTTAATACCGTAATTACCTATTAACATTTTTTCTTGTGAATTTTCTATCCCATATTTTCCAACTTTTAGACCTGGAACAAAATTTTCTTTTATCTCAGGTTTTTCAAGATCTTTTGGACTAGCGTCGCCAACATAACCAACTACATGTACTAAATCATTTGCATATGGATAAAACCTGGATGTCGACAATACAGGTTTTGCACCTTCTAATTCATGTAAATATAAATTGATTTTTGAAAATTGTTCCCAAGTTAAATTATCCGAAACTACTAATGTATCCCAAGGTTTTAGTCTTTCCTTTTTTTTATATAATTTTTTAACTTTAAACTGATCTAATCCAATTATATTTTTGATCTTAAACATTGTTAGATCAAAATCATTAATTTCATCTAATATTAAGTGTAGCTGAAAAACTCTATCGTTACTTGCTAGCACTTTATTAAAGTTATCTACAATTATTCCTCTCTGAGGAGGCGTTTTCCACTCACGTATTCTATTTTTATCAGATAAGATTTCATATTTTTCCCTATCAGAAATTTGTAAATTATATAATCTTGATGAAATACCAGCAAAAAGTAATATCTTTGCTGCAGCTAATATAAACATCCTTCTTGTTATAACTCTACCCTTCTCTATGTTTCTTCCTCTATTCAACATTTTCTTGTTTTAAACCTAGTAAATAAATTTGATTAAATAATTTTGCTACTGCTGGATAAATTAAAAATGAAAAAAAGGCTGTTGACATTAAAGTCCCATAACTAATACTTCCATCAAAGAAAATTGCTAATACCGTAAAATGTATTGAGCTGACAATTAATATTGCGATAAAAAATAATATCCAATCATAAATTAAATTGGGAACAAGAGTTCTTGCCCTAAAAAAAGATGCAATAACACATAGTAAAAGATAATTTATTGATGAAACTCCAATAGGTAGATTTTGTACAACATCATTGATTACACCTGCAAAAAAAATTAGGCCATAACCAAGCATCTCGGGTTTCCTTAAAACCCAATAAAAAACAATTAAGTGAATAAAATTAAAAGATATATTAATTTTGAAAATCTGGAATGAAAATGAATATCCTGTCAAAGCAAAGAAAAATAATAAAATAATTGGAAAACCATTTAATAAAAATTGATAAAATTTTATATCTCCTCTAGCCATTTTACTTATTTACCTGAACATAATTTAGTTGATTTAAGTTACTGTAAAACTTTACATACTTTTTATTTTCTTTAATTATTATTTTTCCAACAGGAATTGATGCTGGAATTGTACCATCAGAACCTGATGTGTATACAATTTCATTCTCTTTAATTTGATTTTCTTTTGGTAAATACTCTAATTCCGCATACTCATCATTTCCATTTCCTGAGAGTATTGCATTAATTCCACTTGGTTCAATAATTATTGGAATTTTGCTGTTAAGATCATTGGCCAGCAATACTCTTGAACTTAAAAAGTTTACATTTACAACCTTTCCGATGTAATATAGTCGATCTTTGACAGCAGATCCTAATTTAACTCCATTTTTTTGACCTTTGTTAATTATTAAAGATTTTAAGTAAGGACTTTGTTTATCCAATAAAATCTTGGTTAACATATACTCTTTTGAAAAAAGATCTCTTTCCTCTATCAATTTTTTTAGAAGAGCATTTTCTGATTTATAAAAATCAACTTCTTTTCTTAGTGAGTTAAGATCAAGGTCTTTATCTCTTAAAACTGAAAATTCTTCATACATGCTCATATGATCTTGAAAGAGATAATATTTATCTTTTACATATTTGAATGGGCTGGATGCAACATATGAACCTCTAAATATTATATCCTTCGTGATAGATCTAAATTGATTAACTGGGCCAGTTTTAAAATACTCTAATGATAAAACTAAAATAGATATAATTAATAGAGTGAATAAGGAAAACTTTTGCCTATTTCCTTTTTTTAAAAATGCTGAACGAATAGCAATAATAAAATCGTCTCTACTCGACTCTGTTGACATAATATTTAATACTCAGATAATACAGTAGAAAATATTTCTTGATCGTCTAACGCCTTTCCTGTTCCTATTGCAACACATGACAATGGATCATCAGCAATATTTACTGGTAATCCAGTTTCTTTTGAGAATCTTTTATCAATGTTTTTTAGAAGCGATCCTCCTCCTGTCATTGTTAAACCCATATCAACTAAATCAGCTGACAATTCTGGGGGTGTATTTTCTAGTGCTTTTTTTATTCCAGATACAATTTCTTTAAGTATCGGATTTAAAGCTTCTGAAGTATCTTGTTCTGAGATGTTTACCTCTTTAGGGGTTCCTGATCTTAAATCTCTACCTTTAACTGCATAAGTATTATTATTTGTAGGTATTGCAGTACCAATATCTTTTTTAATTTTTTCAGCAGTACTGTCTCCAATCATTAAATTATATTCTTCTCTCATATAATCTTTCAATGCGTTATCCATTGCATCACCTGCTACACGTAGCGATTCAGAATAAACAACACCACCTAATGACATAACAGCAATTTCTGTTGTCCCACCACCAATATCTACGACCATAGATCCAGTAGCCTCTTGAATTGGTAGACCGGCTCCAATAGCCGCTGCGATTGGTTCTTCAATTAATTGAACTCTTCTTGCGCCCGCTGCTAATGCACTATCTTGAATAGCTTTTCTCTCAACTGGTGTTGAGCCAGTTGGTACACAAATTAAAATTCTAGGGTTTGCAATTGTTTTTTTGTGAACTTTTTTAATAAAATGTTTGATCATTTCTTCTGTAACAATAAAGTCTGCGATCACACCATCTCTCAAAGGTCTTATTGCTTGAATATTACCTGGTGTTCTTCCTAACATTGTTTTAGCTTCATCTCCTACTGCTAAAACAGATTTTTTTCCTTTGTTATCAACAACTGCTACAACTGATGGTTCATTTAGAACTACACCTTTGCTTTTTAAAACAACTAGCGTATTAGCTGTTCCAAGATCAATTGCCATATCCTGGCTCCAAAACTTTCTTAAATTGGCAAACATTGACATTTAATTATATTCCTTTCACTTTTTGATGTTTAATATTTTGAGAAGGTGCTTTTTTCTCACGTTTTATAAGCATTTTATTCAATGCATTTAGATATGCGTTCGCTGATGCGACTAAAGTATCTGTGTCAGCCGATTGTCCTACTGTTGTCCTATCATTTTCCTCAATTTTTACACTAACAGTTGCTTGAGCATCTGTACCTTCGGTTACTGCATGAACTTGATATAAAGATAATTTTACATCATGAGGAAATAATTTTTTTATACATTTAAATATTGCATCAACTGGTCCATCCCCTGTTTCAGTTGTATTTTTAATATCACCGTAAACATCTAATGTCATTTCAGCTTTTTGTGGTTCCCCTGTGCCAGCAAATACTTTTAAAGATTTTAAATTAATCGCATTTATTTTATTATCTACAATTAAACTATCATCAACTAACGCCACTATATCTTCATCGTATATATGTTTTTTTTTATCAGCTAAAACTTTAAATTTTCCAAAAGCAGCTTGGATGATATCATCTGTAAGATCTGAATAACCTAAGTCAGATAATTTGTCTTTAAAAGCATGTCGTCCTGAATGTTTACCCATAACAAGTGAGGTTTTCTTGACACCTACACTTTCTGGAGTCATAATTTCATAAGTTTCTCTATTCTTTAACATTCCATCTTGATGAATTCCTGACTCATGAGCAAAAGCGTTTTTTCCAACTATTGCTTTATTAAATTGAACCGGAAAACCAGTTGCATTTGAAACTATTTTGGAAGCTTTACTTATTAATTCTGTTTTAATGCCTGTATTGTATGGCATCAAATCATTTCTAGTTTTAATTGCCATAACTACTTCTTCTAATGCAGCATTACCTGCTCTTTCACCGATTCCATTAATTGTACACTCTATTTGTCTAACGCCCTCTGAAACTCCAGCTAATGCATTTGCTACTGCTAAGCCAAGATCATTGTGACAGTGTGCAGATAATATTGCTTTGTCTATGTTTGGAACATTATTCTTTAGATGTTTAATTGTTTTTGCAAATTCTTCTGGAATAGAATAGCCAACTGTATCTGGAATATTTATAGTTTTGGCTCCACAATTAATTGCAAGTTCGACTGTTTTACACATAAAATCCATATCAGTTCTAGTTCCATCTTCACATGACCACTCAACATCATCAGTAAAGTTTCTTGCATAAGTAACGCTTTCTTTAATTGCATCTAGAACCTGCTCGTTTGTCATTTCAAGTTTGTGTTTCATATGTAATGGACTTGTAGAAATAAAAGTATGGATTCTAAATCTTGGTGCATGTTTCAGTGACTCATGACACGCATCAATATCCTTTTTTAGTGCTCTTGAAAGACCACATGGAATTGAGTTTTTCATTATTTTACTTATTTCAGAGACTGCCTCAAAATCTCCTGGCGATGCTATTGGAAAACCTGCTTCAACAATATCAATTCCCATTTCATCAAATACTCTTGATATCTGAATTTTTTCTTCGACACTCATTGATGCACCTGGCGATTGTTCGCCATCTCGCATAGTCGTATCAAATATGTATAATTTTTCTTTATCTGACATTGTATTTTTTAGCTCGAGCATAATACATGCTCTCGCTCAGATTGCAAAATAATTTAGGAGAATTAGCCCAATTTTAGCATCTAGTTATTTCTTGTCACTATCGACAAGCTTCTTCTTAGCAATCCAAGGCATCATTTCTCTTAAAGTAGCTCCAACTTTTTCAACTGGATGCTCTGCAAGTTTAGCTCTTGTAGCTAAGAAATTTTTCTGACCATTTTTACATTCATCCATCCATTGTTTGGTAAATTTACCAGACTGGATATCAGCTAAAACTTCTTTCATTCTTTTTTTTGTTTCTTCTTTATTTATGATCCTTGGGCCAGACTCGTATTCTCCATATTCAGCTGTATTAGATATAGAATAATTCATATTGGCTATTCCACCTTCATAAATTAAATCTACAATAAGTTTAACTTCATGAACTGTTTCAAAATAAGCCATTTCAGGTTCATAGCCTGCTTCAACTAAAGTTTCATATCCATTTTTAATAAGTTCAACAAGACCTCCACATAAAACTGTTTGTTCTCCAAATAAATCTGTTTCAACTTCATCTTTAAATGTTGTCTCGATTATACCAGATCTACCTCCGCCAATTGCTGAAGCATATGACATAGCTAGATCTCTAGCTTTGCCTGATCCATTTTGATGAACAGCAAATAAACATGGTACTCCACCACCTTTTTCATATTCACTTCTAACTAAGTGACCTGGTCCTTTTGGTGCTACCATAAATACATCCAAATCTTTTCTTGCTTTTATCAAATCATAATGAACATTTAATCCATGAGCAAAAGCGATAGATGTTCCTTCTTTTACACGTTGTTCAATATGATTTTTATAAATAGTTGCTTGTAATTCGTCTGGAGTTAATATCATCACAACATCAGCCCATTCAGCAGCATCCGAAAGGTTCATAACTTTTAACCCTTTAGATTCTGCTTTTGCAATACTTGAAGACCCTTCTCGAAGAGCTACAACAACTTCTTTTACTCCACTATCTTTAAGGTTTAAAGCGTGAGCGTGTCCTTGGCTACCATATCCAAAGATTGCAATTTTTTTATCCTTTATTAAATTTGCATCAGTATCTTTTTCATAAAACATTTTCATTTTTTTTCTCCTAATTAATTATTTAAATATTTCTGCACCTCTTGTCATAGCTACGGCTCCTGTTCTTGAAACACTCACCAATCCAAATTTTTTTAAATCCTTTGACATTTTGTCTATTTCTCGTCTTAAAGCTGTTATTTGAATAACATTAGATTTTTTTGTTTTGTCTAGTAATACAGGATTGTATTTTTTACAGGCTTTCAATGCACTTTCTAATTTATTATTTGGACCAACAATTTTAAATAATGCCATCTCCTTAAAGATTACTGCTTTATCTTCTCTTTTAAAATCTGCAACTTTATGAACAGGTACAAGTTTTCTTAACTGAAGCTTAATTTGATTAACAACTTGTGGTGTTCCTGTAGTTACAATTGTTATCCTTGATATTTTTAATTTTTCATCAACTTGGGCGACTGCTAAAGACTCAATATTATAACCTCTACCAGAAAATAGACCGACTACTCTAGCCAATACACCAGCTTCATTATCTACCCAAACTACTATAATATGGGTATCAAATTTCTCTTTTTTATTTGAAAAACTATACGCTGATTTTGAATTAGGCATTAAACTAAGGACTTACCTTTGCCAGTAATCTTCTTACTTTCTTGATCTTTGGGCCCTAAAATCATCTGATTATGAGGCTTTCCTGATGGTATCATTGGAAAACAATTTTCTACTTTATCGACCATACAATCAAATATTACAGGTCTATCTGTATTCAACATTTCAATAATTTTATCATCTAACTCTTCTGGTGTTTTTGCTCTTATACCAATACAGTTATATGCTTCAGCTAATTTAACAAAATCTGGTAGAGCAGCAGTATAACTTTCAGAATAGTTTTTATCATGTAAAAGTTCTTGCCATTGTCTAACCATACCCATGTATTGATTATTCAATATAAATATTTTAATTGGCAGGTTGTATTGTACAGCTGTAGACATTTCCTGTATTGTCATTAATACTGAAGCCTCACCCGCAATATCTATAACTAATTTTTTTGGATGAGCAACTTGTACGCCCACAGCTGCTGGTAAACCATATCCCATTGTACCTAAACCACCAGATGTCATCCAACGGTTTGGTTTGTTAAATTTATAATGTTGTGCAGCCCACATCTGATGTTGTCCTACCTCAGTTGTAATATAGGAATCTTTATCTTTAGTTAATTCATATAATCTTTCAATCGCATACTGAGGTTTTATAGTGTCTTCACTTCCAATATAATCTAAAGATCTAACCGATCTCCACTTTTGAATTTTTTCCCACCACTTAGAAGTCTTTTGTTTATTTGATTTTAAAAATTTTGATTTTTTTTGTTTTAAACTTTTCAAAGTGGATGAAAGGACAGTTTTTACATCTCCAACAATTGCTAAATCAACTTTAACATTTTTATTAATTGATGATGGATCTATATCAATATGAACCTTTTTCGATTTTGGTGAAAATTCATCTATTTTTCCTGTTATCCTATCATCAAAACGTGCACCAATATTAATCATTAAATCGCAGTCATGCATTGCATTATTAGCTTCATAAGTTCCATGCATACCTAACATTCCTAAAAATTGATTATCATCACCTGGGAAAGATCCCAATCCTTGTAAAGTTGATGTGATAGGAAAACCTGTTGCATAAACAAGTTCTCTTAAAAGTTCACTAGCCTTAGGTCCAGAATTAATTACTCCACCACCAGTATAAAAAATAGGTTTTGACGATTTACTCATTAATTCAATTAATTCATCAATACTATTTTGATTAAAATGGTTGTGAGATTTACCGTTAAGTTTTTTTTCTTTTTTTGGTCTGTTATATTTTGTTTTTTGAAACTGAATATCTTTTGGTATATCAACTAAAACTGGTCCTGGCCTACCAGTAGTTGCTACTTCAAAAGCTTTATGTATTGTACTAGCTAAATCATTTATATCTTTGACTAACCAATTATGTTTAGTGCAAGGTCTTGTTATTCCAGTTGTGTCACATTCTTGAAATGCATCTGTACCAATTAAGTGAGTTGGAACTTGTCCTGAGATACAAACTAGTGGAATAGAATCCATGTACGCATCGGTCAAAGCTGTAACTACATTTGTTGCGCCTGGTCCTGAGGTTACTAAAATAACACCTGGTTTACCTGATGACCTTGCATATCCTTCTGCTGCATGGCCTGCGCCTTGTTCATGTCTAACTAAAACGTGTTTAATTGATTTAAAATTTTGTAATTCATCATAAATTGGAAGCACAGCGCCGCCTGGATAACCAAAAATATGATCAACATTTTGATCCTCCATGCACTTAAATACAATTTCAGCACCTGAGTATAATTTTGACATTCAGACAATCTAGCTGAAGTTGTGCTAAAAGGTCAAGCTATCTATGTAGATTTAGGAAATTTTTTTAAAAATGTTTCTAGTCTATTAAATTTTATTTTTTGCCAATCAGACATCTGGCCTCTTGCCCAAGTAGATTGTCTCTTTGCATATTGCCTTGTTTTTATTGATATTTTTTCTTTCAGTTCACTGAGATCTATTCTTTTGTTAAGATATTCCTTAATCTCACTTAGACCAATGACTTTATTAGATGATAAATCTTTCTTTACTCTTAATTTATAAAACCTCTTGGCCTCTTTAATTGCCCCGTCTCTCAACATTTCATTTGTTCTTAAAGAAATTCTTTCAATTAACTTCTCTCTAGGATAATCGATATGTAACTTTATAAAGTCGTCCTGCGTAAAATCAGAGTATGTTTCACTATACCAATCAAACAAAGATTTATTTGTAAATTTTTTTACCTCATAAGCTCTTATTGATCTTTGAGTGTCATTTTTGTTGATTTTTTTTTTGCAAAGTGGATCTAGTTTAACTAGATCAAAATAAAATTTAGTTTGTCCTATTTTCGATTGTTTTTTTCTTGTTCTATTTCTAATAGTGAGTGGAATATCAGGAATTTTAACTATGCCATCAATAAGTGCTTTAAAATATAAACCTGTGCCGCCAACAAGAATTGGAATTTTATTTTTTTTCTTAATATTATTAATTTTTAATTTTGCATCCTTAAGCCAATTTCCTGTAGAATAATTATTCTTTACACTTTTAAATCCAAATAAATGATGTTTTATATTTTTTAAATCATTTCGCTGAGGTCTTGCTGTAAGAATTTTTAATTCTTTAAATATTTGCATACTATCTGCATTTATTACCTCTCCATTTATTTTTTTTGCAAGCTGAACTGCAAATTTTGATTTTCCGGATGCTGTTGGTCCTGAAATAAGAATTATTTTGGACTTTAAGTCCATTAATTTAGTTTAACACCAATATATCTTCTTTGGTTATTGTTATTGTAAATTGCGATAAGTAAACTTTTATCTTTACTTTTTAGCGCTAGTTTTACAATGTTGTCTAGATCTCCAATAGTATTGATCTTTTTCTTTTGTGCTTCAACTATAATATTATTTACTTGAAGATAATTAACTGGACTATCTTTATCGATTTCTGTGATTACTAATCCTGTTGTATTTTTTGGTAAATTTCTTTCTTTAATATCATCTTTATTTAGCAATCTCACTTTTAATTTCAAACCATCTATTGTGTCTTCTTTAGGTTTTTCTGTTACCAAACCTTGAGATTTAAAATCTTCAGATGTTTCTAGTCTTCCAAGTATAATTTCTTTTGTTATTTCACGTTTATTTCTCCACACTTTAAGTTTTACTTTTTTTCCAACTTCAGTTTCTGCAACTATCCTCGGAAGCTCACTCATTTCATTAATTTTTTTACCATCAAATTCTAAAATTATGTCTCCGGCTTTAATTCCTCCCTTATCTGATGGACTATTTTCAGCAACACTTGCAACAAGTGCTCCTCTTGGTTCATCTAATTTTTCAACATCTGCAATGTCTTTTGTTACAGTTTGGATTCTTACACCTAACCATCCTCTTTTAGTTTCTCCAAATTCAATTAATTGATTAATTACTTTTTGAGCACTATTAGAAGGAATTGCAAAACCAATTCCAATTGAACCTGATTGACCTAATATTGCAGTATTGATTCCAACTACATCACCATCCATGTTAAACAATGGACCTCCTGAATTACCTTGGTTTATAGATGCATCAGTTTGAATGTAATCTTCATATCTAGAAAGACCAATACTTCTGTTTCTTGCTGAGATTATTCCAGCAGTAACTGTTCCACCTAAGCCAAATGGATTCCCAATTGCAATAACCCAATCACCAATTCTTGCAGTATCAGAGTCTCCAAATTTAACTGGGGTAAATTTCTGATCTGACTCTATTTGAAGAACTGCCAAATCCATACCAGGATCAGCTCCAATTACTTTTGCCTTTATATTTTTTTCACCATTAACTCTAACAAAAACATCTTCCGCACCTTGTATTACGTGATTATTTGTAATTACAATTCCTTTTTCATCTATTATGAAGCCAGATCCAAGCGCACTTGTCTGTCTCTTTTGTGGAGTTCCATAATCTTTGAACATATCTTCAAAAGGAGACCCTGGGGGAAATTCGAACGGAAATGGATTAGACCTTGTGGTTACTGTTGTTGTAGTCGAGATATTTACTACTGACGGCATTAATTTTTCAGCCAGATCAGCAAAAGACGCAGGCATATTTGCTGCGTTACTAGTATTTTGAATATTAATTGAGAATAATATTACTAATAAAAGCTTTATGAATCTCATCTTTTTAAATACCAAATAATAAAAAAACCAATCACTGCAAATATTAATCCACCAGTTCTTAGTTGATTATCAGTGGCTTCTTTCAATTTCATTATCATATTTTTCATTTTTGATGGAAATATGGCGTAAAGAATTCCTTCAATAAAAAGAAATAGACCAAATGCTATGATCAATTCTCTCATGAAATTTACTCTACTTTTTGATCAATATTTCCGAAAAATTTAAAAAATTCACTATCAGGTGAAAGTATCATTGAAGTTTCGCCCCCTATTAAAGCTTTTTGATATGCCTGCATAGCTCTATAAAATGCAAAAAATTCAGGGTCTTGTCCGAAGGCATTGGCGAAAATCTTGTTTTTCAAACCGTCACCTTCACCCTTCATAATCTCAGATTTCTTCTGTGCGTCCGCAAGTATAACTGTTACTTCTTTATCTGCGGTTGATGTAATTGTTACAGCCATTTCTGCACCTTTTGCTCTAAATTCTTTTGCTTCTCTTTCTCTCTCAGTTTGCATTCTTCTAAAAATTGCATCACTGTTTGCTTGAGGAAGATCTGCTCTTTTAATTCTTACATCAACTATACTAATGCCGAAGTTTTCTGCTTCATTGTTTACACCTTCTTGAATTAATGACATTTGTTTTGTTCTATCTTCTGAAAGAAGTGTTTGTAGTTCTTGCTGACCAAGTACGTTTCTTATTCTAGAATTTATAATTGTAGCCAATCTTGATCTTGCAACTCTTTCATTCCCAACAGATATATAAAATTTAAGAGGATCAATTATTTGAAATCTTGCAAATGCATCAACAATTAATCTTTTTTGATCTGATGCAATTACCTCCTCCGGTGGTGTATCAAGATTTAAAATTCTTTTGTCCAGAAATACAACATTTTGTATGAATGGAATTTTAAAATTAATTCCAGGCTTGGATATAATTCTTTTAGGATCACCAAATTGGAGAACTATGGCTTGATTAACCTCTTTAACTATAAAAACTGAAAAGTAAATTGTTGCAGCGATTAGTATTATTATTGGTAATAGAAATTTTCCAGCTTTCATTTTAATTAGTCCCTGTCTTTAATTCTTGTAATGGCAGATATGGTACTACACCTTCACCTGAATTTTTGTCGATTATTATTTTATTAATATCAGCTAATACTTCTTCCATTGTCTCAAGATACATTCTTTCTTGAGTTACTTTTTTAGCTTTTGCATACTCATTATAAATTGATAAAAATCTACTTGCTTCTCCTTCTGCCTTAGCAACAACCTCTTTTTTATAAGCTTCTGCTGCTTGTAGAATTTTTGCAGCTTCTCCTCTTGCTCTTGGAATTACATCATTTGCATATGCTTCTGCTTCGTTTTTAGATCTTTCCATATCCGCTCTAGCTGCCTGGACATCTCTAAATGCATCAATAACTTGGTCTGGTGGATCAGCTTTTTGAGTTTGAACTTGTGTAATTTGAATTCCACTTGTGTATTCATCTAAAATTTCTTGAATTATTTCTTGAGTATCAGCTTCTATAAGAGATCTACCTTCAGTCAGGATTGGTTGAATATCAGATCGTGCAATAACCTCTCTCATCGCTGTTTCAGCAGCTGCTTTAACTGTTCCTTCAGGATCTTGAATTTTGAATAAAAAATTACCAGCATCTTTAATTACCCAAAATACTGAAAAATCTATGTTAACTATGTTTTCATCACCTGTTAACATTAAACTTTCTTCTGGAACATCTGCAACTCCGCCTGATGAAAATCCGCTATCTCTTTCTGATCTAAAACCAATATCCATTCGATTAACTTTTGTAACCTTAGGAGTTAGTACATTTTCAATTGGAAAAGGAAGATGATAATTTAATCCAGGCTGAGTAGTTTTAACAAATTTACCAAATCGTAATACAACACCTTGTTCATCAGGTAAAACTCTATAAAGACCACTTAAAGTCCAAACAATTAGGAGAATTATTAGACCAATTATTATTGGCTTAGCGCCACCTTTACCGCCACCTAAAAATCTATTTATTATTGCTTGTAGTTTACTTATAACTTCATCAATATTTGGGGGAGTAGGACCTTTTCTAAATCCACCATTTCCACTACCACCACCTCCTGGAGGTGTGCCCCATGGGCTTTGATTTCTAAAATCACTCATAATACGACATTCTATATAGTGTCTTTATTAGTAAAAACAA
Source organism: uncultured Pelagibacteraceae bacterium (assembly GCA_902535625.1). GTDB lineage: Bacteria > Pseudomonadota > Alphaproteobacteria > Pelagibacterales > Pelagibacteraceae > Pelagibacter. The sequence continues at coordinate 23,315 of CACAUA010000007.1, forward strand.
GATAATGGTAAATTATGGACGGAAAAAAAGTAGGTTTAAGTGACACAACAAAGGTAAAAACTAAGCCAAAAACCTTCAGACGGAACCCAATTATTGGAACAAAGTTTACAATTGCAATATCAAGTGCAAAAGGAGGAGTAGGAAAGTCAACATTTGCGTCGAATCTTGCTTTGGCATTAAAAAAAATGGACTTAAATGTTGGTTTGCTTGACGCAGATATATATGGACCATCATTGCCAAAATTATTCTCAATAAATGAAAAGCCAGAAAGTGACGGGCAAAAATTAAAGCCAATTTTAAAATATGGAATTCAATGTATGTCAATTGGGTTTTTAACAGAAGAACAAACACCAATGATTTGGAGAGGTCCAATGGTAATTTCTGCGATAAAAACTTTTACACAAAAAGTTATGTGGGAAAATTTAGATATTTTAATTGTTGATATGCCACCAGGAACTGGAGATACACAATTGACTTTTGCGCAAGAAATTAACATGGATGGAGTAATAATTATATCTACCCCACAAGAAATAGCATTACAAGATGTAAAACGTGGAATTAGGATGTTTGATAAACTTAAAGTAAAAATACTAGGACTTATAGATAACATGAGTTATTTCATTGGAGATGATGGAAAAAAATATGCAATTTTCGGTGAAGGTGGTGTAAAAAAAACTGCTGATGAATTTAAAAAAGATTTTATGGGAGAAATACCAATTGATCCTGAGGTCGGAAAGCAAGGAGATTTGGGTTCACCAATAGTAGAAAGCAAACCAGAGCATAAGATTTCTAAAATGTATTTTAAGTTTGCAGAAAAAATTAAATCAATTTATCTTTAAGATCAAAAGCTTCCATAAGTTCATTCCATTCTCTTTTCGATAAACCTGTGTCATCGATAGAAACATTTTCACCTTTTATAAGTTTTTGAATAATAATTTTTCCTTTTGCAGAAACTTCTGTTCCACCAACCCTATAATCCATAAAAGCTTCATAAGTTATTGGTACCCATTTTTTAACAGTATCAAGCATAGCATCTGCGTAAGCTCTAATCTCATATTGAGCATGATGATCTGCTCTGAGCCTCAAAAAATTCATAAGATTTAATAAATCTGTTTTCCAATACCATTGGGTATAAGTATTTAGTGTTAAGTTCATTCTAGCAAGCTCTCTTGCTAAACCTACAGCATTTTCGTCTATAGTTGATCCATCATATCTTTCATTAAGCATAGTTTCATAATTATTATAAGTTTGTTCAGCATCTCCTTTTAATAAATTCAAAACTTTTTTTGCTTTCTCTCCATCTAAAATATCGCCTCTACCTTGTCTATTACTTTGTGATTGAGCAGCAAGATGTTGCGGCTCTGGTAGATAAAATTCTTTATCTAAAATCGAGTATCTTGCTGAGTATTCATTTACATTTGCTGTTCTATGTCTAATCCATTGTCTAGCTATAAATATTGGCAACTTTACATGATATTTTATTTCACACATTTCAAAAGGAGTACTATGCCAATGTCTCATTAAATATTTGATTAAACCAGAGTCGGTGGAAACTTTTTTTGTACCTTTTCCATAAGAAACTCTTGCTGATTGAACTACAGAGGTATCATCACCCATATAGTCAACAACTCTTATAAAACCATGGTCTAATATTGGAATTGCATCGTAAAGAATTTTTTCAAGTTCTGGTGCTGTCACTCTTTTTGTTGAATTTTGCTGAGATTGCTGGTCTTTTATTTCTTTTATTTGATCGTCGGTTAACTTCATGAATAATTTATTGAATCTGTTGAATTTGGTTTTATATTATTAATGTTGGTTTTCCAACTATGACGATAAACGAATTTCGTAATAACCATTACGGACGTGGGGGCAGTACCCACCACCTCCACCATTTTCAACTTATGGGGGTGAATTAGGATCGACGGATGACTAAAAGTTATTCTTTCGTTCGGTATTGTTCCGCCGTGAAGGGCTAATTTATAAATGCTAACGAAAGTTACGCACTTGCAGCTTAATTAATTTATTAATTAAGTTACGGGGTTTGGGGCACCTGGCAACAGAACGCCCCTTAATAAATATTTGTTTTTGGTGCGGTCAGAGAGACTCGAACTCTCATGGGCTAGGCCCACACGGCCCTCAACCGTGCCTGTCTACCAGTTTCAGCATGACCGCATGTTATGCGGCAGATTAAATGAATGACAATTCTATTTCAAGTTGATAAGTTTTTTTTATGGAATTTACTAGTGAAATAAAAAAAGCAACAAGCTCAATTTATAACAAAGTATCAAAAAAAATTCCGGAGATAGAATGGGCTACACATGCACCTTACATTTATAAAATTAATAAATTAAAGAAAGAAAAGAACGCAGTAATTCTTGCCCACAATTATCAAACACCAGAAATTTATCACGGTATTTCAGATTTTTCTGCGGATTCTTTAGCATTAGCAGTAGAGGCTGCAAAAACAAAAGCGGATATAATTGTAATGTGTGGAGTTCATTTTATGGCTGAAACTGCAAAATTAATGAGCCCTGAAAAAAAAGTTTTATTACCAGATATGAAGGCAGGCTGTTCACTGTCTTCGTCTATAACAGGCGATGATGTTAGAAATCTAAAAAAACAATATCCTGGTGTTCCAGTGGTCTCGTATGTAAATACATCTGCTGATGTTAAGGCTGAAACTGATGTTTGCTGTACATCTGCGAATGCAGTAAAAATTGTAGAGTCATTAGGAGTAAAAAAAGTAATATTTTTACCTGACGATTTTTTAGCTAAATATGTAGCATCACAAACTGACATAGAAATTATTTCTTGGAAGGGAACTTGTGAAGTGCATGAACAATTCAATGATCAAGAAATTAATGATATTAGAAAAGCTAATCCAGGGATAAAAATAATAGCGCATCCTGAATGTCCTCCTGATGTAATACAAGCATCTGATTTTGCAGGTTCTACAAGTGGAATGATTAAATATGTAAGAGATAATCAACCAGAAAAAGTTATGATGGTCACGGAATGCTCGATGAGCGATAATGTACAAATTGATAATCCAAATGTTGAATTTATTAGACCATGTAATCTTTGTCCTCATATGAAAAGAATTACATTGCCTAAAATATTAGATTGTTTAGAAAATGAAACTAACGAATTAATAATGGATAATGAGACAATTCAAAAAGCAAGAAAATCTGTAGAGAGAATGGCAGAAATAGGCAGATAAAATCTGTGTCTAAAATTCAATTAAGTAAAAATTTTATAAAATCTTCATGTAAATTAGCTTTGAATGAGGACTTATATCCATCAGGCGATATTACCTCAGAATTAATTAAAAAAAATATTAAAAAAAAAGTTAAAATGATATGTAATCAAAATGGAATTTTAGGTGGTATAGAATTTGCTAAAGAAACATTTAAATTAGTTGATAATAAAATAAATTTTAAAAATAAAAAAAAAGATGGATCTCGAATTAAAAAAGGTGAGGTAGTCGCTACTATTGATGGCAACCTAAGAAATATTTTAATTGGTGAAAGAGTGGCGTTAAATTTTGTTTCTCATATTTCTGGAATAGCAACAAAAACAAATATGTTTGTAAAAAAGGTTGGAAAAAAAACTAAAATATGCTGTACAAGAAAAACGATCCCAAATCTTAGAGTAATCCAAAAATATGCTGTTAAATTAGGTGGTGGAACAAACCACAGATTTAACTTAAGTGATGAATACTTAATAAAAGATAATCATATAAGTTCTGAAAAAAAATTTGAAAATTTAATTCATAGAGCCATCAAAAAGAAGGGAAGAAAAAAAATTACAGTAGAGGTTGATAATTTATCTCAGTTAAAGAGAGTATTAGGTCTGAAATTTGATAGAATTCTATTAGATAATATGAGTTCGAAAAATTTAAAAAAAGCAGTCAAAATGTCTAAGAAATTTTACGAGACTGAAGCATCAGGAGGAATTAACTTAAAGAATATTAAAAATGTTTCATCTTCTGGTGTAGATAGAATTTCTGTAGGATCTTTAACTCACTCAATAAATGCATTAGACTTAAAATTAGAAATCTAGTATTTAATTTTACTTTTTTAGTTGTGCTTGTGCAGCGGCAAGTCTTGCGATAGGTACTCTATAAGGTGAACAGGACACATAATCTAAACCAGCGCTTGCACAAAAATCTATACTTTTAGGATCCCCACCATGTTCACCACAAATGCCAAGTTTGATTTTTTTGTTATTTTTTCTACCTTTTTTTGTTGCTATTTCGATCAAATCTCCCACTCCATCATCGATAGAAACAAATGGATCAACATCAAAAATTTTATTTTCAATATAATCATTTAAAAATTTACCACTATCATCTCTACTGATTCCAAAAGTGGTTTGTGTTAAATCGTTAGTTCCAAAACTAAAGAATTCTGCGTGTCTAGATATATCATCTGCTTTGATTGCTGCTCTTGGGAGCTCAATCATTGTACCCACTAAAAAATTTAGTTTTGTTTTGGTTTTGTTTTCAACTTCTTTTGCAACTCTAATTACTAAATCTTTCATTATTTTTATTTCTGCTTCAGTTGATACCAAAGGTATCATTATCTCTGGAATTATAGGCTTTATCTTTAGTTTTTTACATTCAACTAATGCGTCAAATATTGCAGTACACTGCATCTCATATATTTCTGGAAACGATATTCCTAGTCTGCAACCCCTATGACCAAGCATGGGATTTTGTTCATGAAGTTCGGTTATTCTACCCTCTAACTCAGTGCTTTTAATGTTTAAAGCATTTGCTACATCGCTAATTTCTTTTTGGTTTTTAGGTAAAAATTCATGAAGTGGTGGATCTAATAATCTAACTGTAACAGGAAGACCATTCATAATTTTAAAGATATCAATAAAATCCTTTTTTTGAAAAGGAAGAAGCTTCTTTAAAGCATTAGCTCTATCTTCTTTTGATTTTGATAATATCATTTCTCTTACAGATAAAATTCTCTCTTCATCAAAAAACATATGTTCTGTTCTACAAAGACCTATTCCTTCAGCTCCGAATTCTCTAGCAGTCCTACTGTCTAGAGGGGTTTCAGAATTAGTTCTAATTTTTAGTTTTCTAAATTTATCAGCCCAGCTCATAAGTTTGGAAAAATCTCCAGATATTTCAGGTTTGACAGTTTTAACCTCTCCTTTTATAATTCTACCAGTTGAACCATCAATGGTAATTAAATCACCTTCTTTAATTTCATTATTTTTTGTTTTAAAAATTTTATTTTGGTAATCTATCTCTATTTCGCTTGAGCCTGATACACAAGGTCTACCCATTCCTCTTGCAACTACTGCAGCATGACTGGTCATTCCTCCTCTTGCGGTGAGAATTCCTTTAGCTGCATGCATTCCATTGATATCTTCAGGTGATGTTTCTACTCTTACTAGTATTGTATTTTGCATCATTCCATTTAATCTTTCAGCTTCATCAGAAGTAAATACTACTCTTCCACTAGCTGCTCCTGGCGAAGCTGGAAGCCCTTTGGCTATTACTTCTAAATTCGCTGTTTCATCTAAAGTTGGATGAAGCAAAGTATCTAATGAATTTGGTTGCACTCTAAGCACCGCCTCTTTTTTTGTGATGAGTTTTTCTCTTTCCATATCGACAGCAATTTTTACTGATGATTTTGCAGTTCTTTTTCCTGATCTAGTTTGTAACATCCACAACTTATTATTTTCGACTGTGAACTCTACATCCTGCATATCTTTATAATGCTTCTCTAGTTTTATAAGAATTTTTTTTAGATTTTTGTAAACTCTAGGCATAGACTCTTCCATCGAAAGAAGTGTCTCCTTTGCATCTTTTCTAGCTTTCTGAGTTATATGTTGGGGCGTTCTTGTTCCTGCAACAACATCTTCCCCTTGGGCATTTATTAAATATTCGCCATAAATTTCATTCATTCCATTGGATGGATTACGAGTAAATACAACGCCTGTTGCACAATCATCACCCATATTACCAAAAACCATGGACTGAACATTTACTGCAGTTCCCCACTCTGATGGGATATGATTTAATTTTCTATAAACCTTTGCTCTTTTACTTTCCCATGACAAAAAGACTGCGCTAATTGCACCTAGTAATTGTTCATTTATATTTTGGGGGAAATCTTTTTTGGTTTTTTCTTTTACAATATTTTTAAAGTCTTTAATCAACCCTTCCCAGTCATCTTCATCCAAATCAGTGTCTAACAAAACACCTTTTGTAAGTTTATAATTTTCAATTAGTTCTTCAAAATTATAACTTTCAACACCCATAACAACATTTGCATACATTTGTATAAATCTTCTATAACTATCTTTTGCAAATCTCATATTTGATGTTTTATTTGCTAAGGCAATTACAGTTTTATCATTTAGTCCAAGATTAAGAATAGTATCCATCATTCCTGGCATAGAAACCCTTGCGCCAGATCTTACAGATAACAATAAAGGATTTTTTAAATCTCCAAATCTTTTTCCAGAATCTTTTTCAATATTTTTTAACTCTTTATTTATTTCATTTATGATTTTAGGCTTTAATTGTTTTTTATTTTTATAAAATAAGTCACAAACTTCAGTAGAAATTGTAAATCCTGGTGGGACAGGCAAACCCATTCTTCCCATTTCTGATAAATTTGCACCTTTTCCTCCTAAAATTTTTTTTGGATTTTTTATTTTTTTTGTATCTTTAGACTTAAAATTAAATACTAATTTTGGCATTTATGCTTCTATTTTTGAAAAGTTAAAATAATTATCGAAGCTTTTACACAACATTTTTAAAAGTTCTAGTCTGTTTTTCTTAATTATTTCTTCTTGATCATTGACTATTACATTGTCAAAAAACTCATTAACCTCAGTTTTAGCACTTGAAAGGGTTTTAAGACTTTCATCATAATTCTCATCTCTACCTATGCTTGAAAAATATTTTTTTATAGAATGTATTTTTTTGTAAAGATTTTTTTCGTAATCATTTTTAAACAGACCAGGATCTGCAGAGCCTACAATTTCTAAGTTAGATTTACTTTCACTATTCAAAATATTTGCAGATCTTTTATAAATTGAGATTACATCAAGACCAAAATCTTTTTTTATATTTTTATTCAAATTTGATGATTTGTTAAAAATTTTAAGCAAATCGTCTATTCCATATGACTTAGTAGAACATTCAATAATATCTTGTCTAATATTTTTTTCTTTCAAATAATTTTTTAGTCTATCTAAAATAAAATCTCCCAATTCGTCGTTTATCAATTTTGAGTCAAAAGAGTAATTTTGTTCTTTGTACAAATTTATTGAATAATTTATTAGATCTCTTAATTTTATTTTTTTTTGATTTTCAATTATTAACCTCAATAAACTTATAGTCATTCTTCTCAAAGCATAGGGATCTTTTGAACTAGTTGGTTTGAGATTAATTCCAAAAAATCCAACTAAAGAGTCGATTTTGTCACTCAATGATAATGCTATACTGTATGGTTTTTTTGGTACTTTGCTATCGATACCACTTGGTAAGTAATGTTCTGAAACGGCTAAGCTTATTTCTTCATCAAAACCTTGCTCTTTAGCAAAATATCCACCCATCACACCTTGTAATTCAGGAAACTCTCCAACTAAGTCTGACATTAAATCGACTTTGCAAATTGAGGAAGCAATTTCTATCTTTTCTTTACTTATTAAAAATTCATCAGATATTATTCCGCTAAGTTTTCTAACTCTCTGTATTTTATCAAAATAACTTCCCAATCCATTAAAATAATTAATTTGCTTTAATTTAGATACCTGCTTAACCAAATTTTGAGACTTATTTCTATTCCAAAAAAATTCTGCATCTGCCAACCTTGCCTCAACTACATTTTGATTTCCTAATTTAACTAATCCTTTTTTATCCTTGCAGTCTGCCACAACTATAAAATTATTTGTTATTTTATTTTTATTATCAAATGTCGGGAAATATTTTTGGTGATGTTGCATTGTAATAATAAGTATTTCTTGAGGAATCTTTAAAAATTTCTTATTAAACTCACATACTAAAATTTTTGGTTTTTCAACTATATTTGTTATTTCATCTATAAGTTTTTCATTAAAGTTTATATGAATTTTCTTTTGATTAGTTGCCTTATTTATTTCTTTAATTATAAATTCTTTTCTTTTATTTTGATCAATTGTTACTCCTTTTTGCTTAAAAAATTTTATATAAGATTTAAAATCATTAAAACTTTTTACCTCATCTTCTAAATCTTTATCTGTAAAAGTCTTATTTGAGCTCTGCAAATGGCTTAATTTAAATTTAATTATTTTTTTATCAAAAATAGATAATATTGATTTTAATGGTCTTCCCCAATATAATTCATGATTGCCCCATTTCATTGACTTTTTCCATGAAATTTTTAGAAGCAGGCTTGCAATATTATCTTTTAACAAGTCGAAAGTTTTAATTTTTTGTGATGGTTTGTTGTAGAAGTAGAATATACCTTTATCAGTACTTTTTTTGAAAACTTTTTCTCTACCTATTTTGTTAGATTTTAAAAATCCTTCTAAAGCCTTTTCTGAGGCATTTATATTAGGTCCCCTTATTTCCTCGGCTTTTTTTAATACATCTTTTGATATTTTATTTATATGAACAATGAGCCTATTAGGAGTTGAATATATACTAATTTTATCTTTTATTATAATTTCATTATCATCAAAAAATTTTTTAAAAATTTGTATTAAATCATTTCTAGCATTAATCTGTAATCTAGAAGGTATTTCTTCACTAAATAATTCAAGAAAAAATTCAGACATTTTAATTTTGTGTTTCTACCCAAATTTTTCCTATTTCTCTTGTCAGCTCTCTGATCCTTGCAATGTATTCTGCTCTTTGAGCAACACTTATAACGCCTCTAGCATCTAAAATATTAAACACATGACTTGACTTTAAACATTGATCATATGCTGGAAGAGAAATTTTCTTTTCTATTAAAGATTTTGCTTCTTCCTCAAGCATATCAAAAATTTTAAATAAGTTATCAGTATTTGCATACTCAAAATTATAGGCTGAAAATTCTTTTTCAGCTTGATGAAAAACATCTTTGTATAAAACTCCTTCATCGTTCCAAATTAGATCAAAAACATTTTTTTTATCTTGAATAAACATGCATAATCTTTCTAAACCATAAGTAATTTCAACAGATATTGGATTGCATTCCATCCCTGCCATTTGTTGAAAATAAGTAAATTGAGTAACTTCCATACCATCACACCATACTTCCCATCCAAGACCAGCGGCACCTAAAGTTGGACTTTCCCAATCATCCTCTACAAATCTTATATCGTGCTCTTCATATTTAATACCAATTGATGAAAGACTATTAAGGTACATTTTTTTAATTTCTTTTGGTGAAGGTTTTATTAATACTTGAAATTGATAATAATGTTGTAGACGATTAGGATTTTCTCCATATCTTCCATCTGTTGGTCTTCTTGATGGTTGAACATAAGCTGTTTTCCAGGATTTAGAACCTAATGATCTTAGAGTTGTTGCAGGGTGAAATGTTCCTGCTCCAACTTCTAAATCGTATGGCTGTAAAATAACACAACCTTTTTTTGACCAATACTTTTGTAGATTTAAAATTGTATCCTGAAAAGAAATAAATGATTTTAAATTTTTTGTTTTTTTTTTAGAAACCATATTTTTGCCAAATAGATCTTTCTTCTAGAACGCTAATCAATTTATCCGCATGGTCTTCTGAAGACGAAAGTTTTTTGGCAAGCCATCCTTTAGACTTTTCAAATTTTTTAATTTCAACATCTTCACCAAATTTTTCTCTTAGTATTTGTTCAGCATTCCCTATTCCATCTATTAAACCAAGTTTTAAGGATGTCTTGCCCGACCAAAATTCTCCAGAAAACAGTTCAACATCAGTTTTGTTTAATTTTGTTGATCTACTTTCCTCTACAACATTAATAAATTCTTGGTGAAGTTCCAGTTGAATATTTTTTAATCTTTGAATGTCCTCTTCTTTTTCGTCTAAAAAAGGATCTAGAGTACTTTTATTTTTTCCAGCTGTATAAACCCTTCTTTGAACCCCAATTTTTTGAATTAAATCTTTAAAACCAAAAGAAGAATAAATCACTCCTATTGATCCGATTATAGAACTTGCATTAGCATAAATCTCATCACCTGCACATGCAATTAGATAGCCTCCAGATGCAGCGACATCTTCTGCAAAAACTAACACTTTTTTTTTATTTTTCTTAGATTGTTCTCTAATAAAATTGTATATTAAATGTGATTGAACAGGTGAACCACCCGGCGAATTAATTGAAATTGCAACTGCTTCTGCTTTTTTTACTGAAAAAGCTTTTTTTATGATTTCTTCTTGAGAGGAATATTCTATTCCTTGCTTAAACTTTCCAACATTTCCAATGACACCAGTAAGCCTTAAATGACTAACAATTTTTTTTTTTTTAAAAAATGAGAACATACAAATGATTATAAAAATTTTACTTATTTATAAAGCTACTTATAGTTGAAGAAATAGGTGCGTCAATTGATAAGTATATTAATAAACTTAATGTAATATTTTGAATTTATGGGTTCAGTGGTTCAATTAAAAAAGCAAATAACTAATGCATACACCGATTTATTAAATTCTGTTGATGAAAAACTTAGTTTGGTTGAAGACAAAATTTCTTATAAATTAGATAGTAAAGTTGAGCTTGTTAAAGAAATGACAGCTTATCACATGACCAGTGGAGGCAAAAGATTGAGAGCATTGCTTACTTTGGAATGTGCTAAATTGTGTGGATACACAAAAGGCAGTAGAGATGTAAATCTAGCTGCATGTGTTGAACTTATACATGCTGCAACTCTTATGCATGATGATGTGATTGACAGTGCAGATTTAAGAAGGGGCAAAAAAACTACAAATAAAATTTGGGGAAATCAATCATCAATTCTTGTTGGAGACTATTTATTGAGTAGATGTTTTGAAATGATGGTTGAGGACGGAAGTATTGAAGTACTAAAACTTTTATCATCTACATCGTCGACCATTGCTCAAGGTGAAGTTTTGCAGTTACAACATAAAGGTGACTCTGAAATGTTAGAAGAAACATATTTGAATATAATTTCCTCTAAAACTGCAGCTTTATTTTCAGCATCCTCAAAAGTTGGGTCGATAATTACCGATAAAGACAATAAATTTAAAGATGCACTAGAATTCTATGGAAAGAACCTTGGATTAACATTTCAGATTGCAGATGACACACTTGACTATAATTCAGAATTAAAAATGTTTGGTAAAGAGATGGGGAAAGATTTCTTTGAGGGCAAGGTAACTCTCCCGATTATTCTATTAAATCAAAAATTATCCTCAGATGAAAAATTAGTTTTAAAAAAAATATTTGAACAAAACATCAGATCTAAAGAACAATTTGACTATGTGCTTCAATTGGTAAAAAAATATAATATAATTAATGAGTGTTACAAAAAGGCGGAGCATTATATAAGTTTAGCATCAAATTCGTTAAGTATATTTCAAGATTGTGAAGAAAAAACTATACTTAAAAATTTAACTTCTTTTAGTATTAATAGAAAATTTTAAGGTGATAAAAGAATTTTTTTCCAATCATTATTTTCTCTAATATATTTTAATCTTTCATGAATTCTATTTTCACCATCTAACCAAAATTCAATTTCGTGGTGTTTTAATCTCCATCCTGACCAATGATTAGGTCTTGGAACATTATTTTCATCTTTATAGAGGTCTTTAAATTTTTTTATAGATTGGTTTAGTTCTTCTCTATCTTTTAAAATTGAACTTTGATTTGATGCCCATGCACCAATTCTACTTCCATAACTTCTGGAATTATAATAATTATCAGCTTCTTCATCTGAAACTTTTTCAGCGGTACCAACTATACGAATTTGTCTAAGTAAACTTTTCCAATGAAAGCACATTGAAATGTTTGGATTCTTTTTTATAGAGTTTCCCTTATTACTATTAAAGTTAGTGTAAAAAACAAATCCATCTTCTCCATAATCTTTGAGCAATACCATTCTCACATTCGGATAACCTTTTTCGTCAATAGTGCCTAAAGCTAATGCATTTGGATCATTTATTTCATTTTTCTTTGCCTCATTATACCATTCAGTAAATAATAGTATTGGATTATCGAGCTCTCCAAAGCATTTATCTAACCCTAAAGAATTTTTTTCGTTCATAATTTAAACAAAATAATTTATACAATAATATAATGTCTTTTAATACATTTGGAAAATTTTTTCGATTTACTACATGGGGTGAGTCTCACGGTCCAGCAATAGGATGTGTTGTTGATGGATGTCCTCCAAATATCAAGCTTAATATTAAAGACATTCAGTTAGAATTAAATAAAAGGAAGCCTGGTCAGTCCAAATTCACAACCCAAAGAAAAGAGGATGATAAAGTGGAAATTTTATCAGGGACGTTTGAGGGCAAAACAACTGGTACGCCCATCTCAATGATTATCTTTAATAAAGATATGCGTTCTAAGGATTATAAAAATATTAAAGATAAATTTAGACCTGGTCATGCTGATTATACATACTTTAAAAAATATGGAATTAGAGATTATAGAGGTGGAGGTAGACAATCAGCAAGAGAGACAGCCTCAAGAGTGGCAGCAGGGGCAATAGCAAAACAAGTTTTGCAAAATATTATTGGGAAAAAATACAGTGCAATTGGAGCAGTAACACAATTAGGAATACTAGGATGTGACACAGAAAAATGGAATGACAAATTCATTTCAAAAAACCCTTTATTTTGTCCTGATAAAACAGTTTTAAAATTATGGGAAAAATATTTACTTGGAATAAGAAAAGCTGGCTCATCATGTGGGGCTATTATTGAAGTAAGAGCAAGAGGTGTACCCATCGGATTAGGAGCTCCCATTTATTCTAAATTAGATATGGATTTAGCATCAGCTATGATGAGTATTAACGCAGTAAAAGGGGTAAATATAGGATCGGGAATGAACTCTGCTCAACTTTCTGGTGAACAAAATTCTGATGAAATGTCTCAAACAGGAAAGAAAACAAAATTTAAATCAAATAATGCGGGAGGAATTCTTGGAGGAATTTCTAGTGGTCAAGAAATAATTGTTTCATTTGCAGTAAAACCGACTTCATCAATTCTTTCTCAAAGAAAAACAATTAATAAATTTGGAAAAAACACTTCGATTTCAGTGACAGGCAGACATGATCCCTGCGTAGGTATCAGAGCAGTACCTATAGGTGAAGCAATGATGCATTGCGTAATTCTTGATCACTACTTAATGAATAAAGCTCAATGTGGTAATTAATTCGTTTTTTTAATTACAACTTTAGAATTTAAAGTTTCTAAAACCTTCGCTTCAATAGATTTAGCATCTAAACCAGCTTCTTTATACATTTCCTCTGGTTTATCTTGGTCTAAAAATTTATCAGGTAAAATCATTGATCTAAATTTTAAATTATTATCTAATAAATTCTTATCATTTAAGAAATGGTTTAGATGGGATCCAAAGCCTCCTATAGAGCCTTCTTCCAATGTAATTAATGCTTCATGATTTGTTGCAACTTGCCACATAAGATTTTCATCAAGAGGTTTTGCAAATCTAGCATCTATAATTGTTGGATTGATTCCCATTTTTTTTAAACTTTCTTCAGCCAATAGACATTCCTTTAATCTATTTCCAAAACTTACTAAAACAACTTTCTTTCCTTCTCTTATAACTCTACCTTTTCCAATATCTATTTTTTCGTTGATTTCTGGTAATTCTAAACCTATTCCATTTCCTCTTGGATATCTAAATGCACAAGGTTGATTGTTAATATCTACTGACGTATTAACCATTTTCACTAATTCTGCTTCGTCACTTGCTGCCATAACAATAAAATTAGGTAAAGTTGATAAATATGTAATATCAAAAGCACCTGCATGAGTAGCTCCATCGGCCCCAACTAAACCAGCTCTATCAATTGCAAATCTTACTGGTAAACTTTGAATTGCAACATCATGAACTACCTGATCATAAGCTCTTTGTAAAAACGTTGAATAAATTGCTGCATAAGGCTTATATCCTTCTGTGGCCAAACCTGCTGCAAAAGTAATAGCATGTTGTTCAGCAATTCCAACATCAAAAGTTCTATCCGGGAAAGCTTCATTAAATGCGTCCATTCCTGTCCCAGACGGCATAGCTGCTGTTATACCTACAATTTTACTGTCTTTCTTTGCATGCTCTATTAATGTATTTGCAAATACCTTTGTAAAAGCAGGTGCTTTAGTTTTTGATTTTTGTTGAACTCCAGTTTGAACATCAAACTTTGTAACTCCGTGATATTTATCATCAGATTTTTCAGCAAAACTATATCCTTTGCCTTTTTGAGTTTTTATATGAATTAGTATTGGGCCATTATGATTACTTTCTTTTGCGTTTTTTAAAATAGGCAATAGAACATCTAAATCATGACCATCAATTGGACCAACATAATAAAAACCTAATGAATTAAATAATGTACCACCTGTGACAGCTGATCTCAAAAAATCTTCAGCCTTTCCAGCCTTTTTGCTAAATCTTTTTGAAAAGGATGAAATAATCATTTTAACTGTTTCTCTGAAACTAAAATAAATCTTACCTGAAAAAATTTTGGCAAGATAAGACTTCATTGCACCAACTGGTTTTGCAATTGACATATCATTGTCATTCAAAATTACGATCATTTTTGTTTTTGAATCTCCAGCATTATTCATAGCTTCGTATGCCATTCCCGCACTCATGGCGCCGTCACCAATAACTGCTACAACTTGATCTGATTTATTTGATAATTTATTTGCTGTTGCGATGCCAAGTCCAGCAGAAATAGATGTAGAACTATGAGCTGCACCAAAAGGGTCAAATTCACTTTCTGTTCGCTTTGTAAAACCAGATAATCCTCTACCTTGTCTTAAAGTTCGTATTTTATCTTTTCTTCCTGTTAAAATTTTATGAGGGTATGATTGATGACCAACATCCCATATCAATTTATCCTTTGGGGTGTCAAAAACATGATGAAGTGCTACTGTTAATTCCACAACACCTAAACCTGCACCTAAATGACCACCTGTTTTCGAAACAGCATCAATCATTTCACTTCTAACTTCATCTGATAGAACTTTTAATTCTTCATTATTCAGTTTTTTTATATCTGAAGGAAAATTAATATTATTTAAATATTTATAATTCTGCATTTATTTATTTCTACTTAATATAAATTCAATTGTCTCTTTCAAATCACTAGCATTATTTCCATAGCTAACTAATCTATTAAATATTTCTTTTTTCAGTTTTGATGCATACTTAATAGCATTTTTATATCCTAGTAAACTTATTAATGTTGCTTTTCCTCTTTTAGAATCTTTATTTGTTTTTTTTCCTGCAGTTTTTGATGTACTACTATAATCAATTAAATCATCTGCAATTTGAAAAAGCAAACCAATTTTTTCACCAATGAGTGAGAATTTTTTTATTTGATCCTTTTTA
>CACAUA010000008.1 GCA_902535625.1 uncultured Pelagibacteraceae bacterium
AAATATTGACATTATTCACAACAATAAAAAAATAGGTAATTTTAATTTTAAAAAAAAATTAACTGCTTTAAGATTAGAATATCAAAATTCCTCAAGAGGTGAATTTTATTTAAACAAATTAATTCTAAAATCAACCTATCCATTTGGTGTAATTAGAACAAAAACTAATTTCTATCCAAAAACAAAAATTATAGTTTATCCAAAAAAAATAAAACCTACTGACACATTATTAAGCGAATTTGCAATTTCTAAAAACATAAAACTAGATGAATTTGAAGGAATAGATGAATATAAATATGGTGACAATTACTCAAAAATTGCATGGAAAAAATCTACGATTGACAAAAAATATGTAAAAATTTTTAGTGATAAGAAGAAAATTTCAAATTCAATTTTAGATATAGACAAATTTAATCACATAAATTTTGAACAACTTTTGAGCAATGTTGTTTATATAGTAAAATTATATTACGCAAATAAAGCTAATTTAACAATTAAGCACAAAGATAAATTTTTCGAACTAGATAATAATCAACAATCTTTAAATCAAATTCTAAAATATTTAGCATATGTTAAAAATTAATTTTTTAAATATTTCAATATTAACTTTTGTTTGTTTAGTATTATCAGTATTAAGTCTTTCAAGTGAACTAATACTTATTAATAAATTATATTGGATCTTACTATTCTTTATTAGTTTAAGTTTACTGAGATATAAATTTAAATTTAAAAGTCTATTTGTTGGTTTATTTGCAGTTGGTGCATTATACATACAATTCAACTTAGACCAGTTTGTTATATCTGATGAATTTTTTCTAAATTGTCTTGCTGTTTTGGTTATAATTAAATTTTCTGAATTAGAAGATAAAAATAACGTTTTATCATTCAACCTAATTTGTATGGTTATAGCCATAGCAAGTTTAATTAAAGGACAAGATATCCTTAGCACACTTACATCGATTACATTAATTATAGCAATTGTTGTAAATATGTACTTAATTCAACAAGATGAGATCGCTGATTTTAAAATAAAAAATTTATTAAAGTATTTAGGTTTTGGTTTAAGTATCTTCCCATTTATCATTATTTTTTACCTAATTTTTCCAAGGGCAGAGTTTAATTTTAGAGTTTTTGATACACCAACTAGTACGCTCGGTATTCCTGACACTATTAATCTTGGCTCTTTTAGTGAATTTTCAAATTCTGAAGAAGAAGTATTTATATTGATAAATAAAAATTATAATAAAGATGAATTATATTTTAGGGTTAAAGTATTTGATTACATTAATAATAATAAGTCTTGGAGAGCATCTTCAGCATCATTTTTAAATAGTAAATTTAAAAATTCTATAAAAATAAAAGACTCAAAAAATCTTAATGAAAGTTATCAAATAATATTAGAGCCATATAAAAAAAAATGGATACCTAGCCTTAAAAATTCAAAATTAACTTCTGGTTATAGAGAAATAACTAAAGATTATTACAATGATATTTTTATAAAAAATAAATTAGTTGATAGAAAGAAGCAAATAGAATTCCAAAGATATGAAATGAGTTATAATTTAAATAATAATTTAAAAAATTATTATTTAGATGTTCCAGACAATATATCAAAAAAAATAATTAATTGGGTAGAAGAAAATAATAATTCTAATAAAGAAGATTTCTTAAATAAAATTTATTCTAAATTTTCTGATGGTAGTTACTATTATAACTTAACTCCACAAAGTAGTGATAATAATTACGAAGAATTTTTCTTTAATTCCAAAGAAGGATACTGTGAATATTTTGCCTCAACTTTTGTACTTCTTTCAAGATTAGCAAGTATCCCCAGTAGAATTGTTTCTGGTTATTACGGCGGTGAATTAAATGAAATAGGTAACTTTTTTAAATTCAAGCAAAAAGACACACATGCCTGGGCTGAAGTATGGTTGGAAGAAAAAGGTTGGGTAAGGATTGATCCTACAAAGGCAATACCAGAAGAAAATGTTAAAGATACTTTAAATACTGTATTAAGCTCTGAAGATTTGCCTTCTTATAGTTTATTTTCCTATTCATGGATACAAAAGGTAAATTACTTTTTTAGTTACGTAGATTTTGTTTGGTCTAGACATTTACTTTCCTATAATAATGATGAGAGAAAAAATTTTATTAAAAATATTGTTAATTTTAATTTATCTCCAAATATTCTTTGGATTTTTGCTCCGATAATATTTTACTTTTCTTTAAATTTATTTTTTAATTTTAATAGCAGAAATCTTATGAAGATGTACTTATACTGGATACTTTTAGGCAAAAGAAAAAATTTAAATATTTTAAAATCAGATACTTTTAAACAAATATTAAAAAAACTACCTACATCCAAAAGAAAGAAATATAAATTTTTTTTTGATGCTTTTGAGCTAGAAAGATATTCAGATAAGAAAATTGGATTAATTAAAACTTTAAAATTAATTTTTTAATAAAAGATTTCTTTCAGTTTTAAGTTTATTATTTTCTTTAATTAACTTTATAATCATTTCTTTCATCACTCTATTTTCTTCAGTTGCCTGTCCTGCAATTTTAGCCAATCTTTCATTTTCTTTAGCTAATTGTAATTGATCAAATAATCTTTCCAATTCAGGATCAATAGGTATTCCTTGTATTTTTTTACCTATATTTTTCTCAATTTTTTTTCTAATTGATAAATAAATTTGTTTATTTTTTAAACCTTCTTGCTCACTAAATTCATAATCAAAGCCAAAGTTAAAATTTTTGCTATTTTTGCTAATATTAAGGCCTATTTTCTTTGCTAATTTATCATCCATAAAATTAACAGCATCTTTACGTTCACCATCTGCAAGAATATTTGTTTTGCCACTTAATGTTTTATTGGTTGATATGCCCGAAAAAGGCTTCAATGTAAAACCGTTTTCAAAATATTTTGAATATTCAACATTAAATCCAGCTGATAATACTTGATCGACAGCTTCGTCAACAGTTAGATCACCGTCAGTGAAAGAGGACAAATATTTAGGAAGCTTTGCTAATCCATATTTTCCATCTATCTCAATTTGCAAACTTTGATTATCAGTAATTTCTATTTTATTAGAACCTTTAAGATTTATAGCTGCAAATTGACTAAAGTTATCCTTCTGGATTGTTTGTTTTGTCTCAACTTCAAGATCTAAAATTTTATTATTTGATAAACCTATTAATGGAGTAATTGAAAATTTAAAATTATCGTATTGAAAATTTTTATTTATACTAAAAGCTAAATTTTCACTATCTCTTGCTTCGCCATTTGTAAAAGATGATCTTTGATTTAGGTAACTTAAATAAGGCGTAAAGTTAAATTTATCTGTCCTAATTTCTCCTGAGATCCCCTCAGACTTACTTTCATATATATTTTTTCTTATGCTAACTGCATAATATCCACTAGATTTTTTTTCATCTGATAATGAATTAAAAATATTATTTAAATTTGATAAAAATATTTCTGATCTATATTTTTTATTATGACTATCAATATCCAAGTCTTCTCCATGAACATATAAAAAACCATTAGACTCTGAATTATCTTCATCTGGATCACCGTTGATATCCAAAATTTCATAAATATCATTTCCACAGAGATTATCTGTAATTATCATATTCGTTTTGTTATGAATTTCTATCTTTTGATCTTTTGAGATACTACAATCTAATGTCATTGTGGTAGTTGTACTATTTAATTCAATTTCACCAATGTAAGTACCATCGCCTTTAGTAATTATTTCTAATCCTGTGTTATTTGAATTTGCCATAACAATAGAATTATCACCTCCTGAAATAGTTCCTGAATTATTAATCGTTAAGCCATCAAAGTTTTTATTAGCGTGATAATCTCCAATTTTAATTCCA
Source organism: uncultured Pelagibacteraceae bacterium (assembly GCA_902535625.1). Lineage (GTDB taxonomy): Bacteria > Pseudomonadota > Alphaproteobacteria > Pelagibacterales > Pelagibacteraceae > Pelagibacter. The sequence goes on from CACAUA010000008.1 coordinate 3,883, forward strand.
TCTGCATCACCATTAGCTGCGCTAATAGTTCCAAAATTGTTTAGAACGACATTTTCGCCAGCTTCCACAGATGTTGAGTCGTTACCAAATCCAATTCCAAAGTGATTTTGATTATTCTCACCTGTTGATGTAATCGAACCATAATTGTTTATAGTAAGATTTTTTGTTCTACCAGCTCCAATAGCAGCTGTTGATGATGTAATTGTTCCGGTGTTGTCGATAGTTGTTCCACCAGTGTTTCTAGCTATTTGTATTGCCGCTCCAGACGCTGACTCTATAGTTCCACTATTCGTAATTGTATGAGCTTCGTCACTATCTCCTTGTCTATCAATAAGAACCGTGCCTGTATTAGTACCTGTATTTGTTGAGCTGATTGTTCCTGAATTTGTAAATGTAACTCCAGAGCACTCTCTACAATAAATAGTATTCCTATCTGAAGTTATTGTTCCACGATTATCTATTGTAATATTTGATCCATTTTCAGCTAGTATACCATATCTACCTGCACTCTCGATTGTTCCTCCCTCATAATTTATAATTTCACTATCTGTAAGATATTTTGCGATAATTGGGTTATTACCTGATGTAGATTTAATTGTTCCTCCATCATAGTTATAAATTTTAACACCTCGACTTCTTGGGTTTCCTCCTCCTCCTGTGCCTAACAAAATTGTTCCTTGTGTTGCACTAATCATACCGTGATTATGCAATATTAGCCCAACTTCAGTAGAGCCCGAAGATGATAAACTAGATTGACAATTATCGTTATTTCCAGCCTTATCACACCAACCAACATTTCGACCCTCAATCGCATTTCCTGCTTCGGCGCTAATAGTGGCACCTGCATTGTTTGTGATTGTTATATTTTCTGCGTAATCTAAATAAATCCCCTCATTATTGTCTGAGTTGATAGTTCCATTATTAGTTATTGTTGTATTTAAAGATGATTGAGCATGAATTGCTTTCTGTTTATTAGTCCCATCTTCTGTTTCAATTGTTCCATCATTTGTAATTTGAACTCCAGTTTTATCTTCTAGATCAACAGCTTTATGATCATTGTAAGTAATTGAACCAGCAGAAGTAACATTTAAAATATCATCATCTGCACAAGCCAATTGATTAGTTGATGCGCTAGCAATTGTTGTTAAGCATGGACCTGCATAACTTACAGAACTAAGTAAAAAGAATAAGATTATACTTAGTAAAATCTTTTTCATAAATTTTTGTTAATTAATAGTTATGTCTCCAAGAACTTCTAAAGATATTTGTATCTCCTCCAGCAGCATCTAATGTAACTAAGTCTTTTTTAGAACCTAAAGATTGACCAGCGATGTTAGCAAATAATTTATTAGCAAAGACTACAATTTTTGAAAGAACACCTTGTCCAACAAATGCACATTTATTTGAATTATTTGTAGTTTGATTTAATTGAGAAGCAGTATTTGTTCCACACTCATCGTCCGCGGCGCAGATATATGCATTTCCAAGGCTACATTTATTTTTTGATTTTGTAGGTTCATATATCGGAAAATATACAAGTCCTTTAAACACTGTTGGCTCAGCTGTTACCTTGGCGTAATCTTTCAATTTTACATACCAACCTCTTTTACTGCTTTTTATACAAGCACTACCTGGAAGATTTCCCGAAGTATCTGTACAATTACTTATAGTATCTGCATTTGATGCTTTATTGATTTTTTTATAAAAAGGATAATCTGGATCTTTTATTCCTAATAATAAATTATCAATACCAGCAGTATCTGAATTTATTCTTTCATAGTCTCCCGTTCCTGCAAATAACCACAATTGATTAGTATCTCTTCCAACTGTTGCATCCATTGAATGATACATGTATCTAGCATTTAATTTTGAGGCTCCTGCACTAAACATAGTAGTTTTATCGAATATTTTTATTGCTTGACCAGACGGAGTTCCATCTTCAGTGGTCATATTTGTTAGATTGAATTTAGTAATTTTTCCCTCTAGATCACTTAAATATAACAATGCACCATTAAATGTTACTCCTCTTGCAGTGTCAGGAGTAATTAATACAGGAGATCCTGGTGTAGAGTTAGCTATTCCATTTCCAGGTAAATCTTCAATTTGAATTACTTTGTATATACTTCCAGGATTTACGTTATCTTCTAAATTGATTATATGAAGATTAGATCCAACACCTTCATTTTGTGTTCCATATCCACCACCAAGAGCAGCAACATAAATATCATCCATAATATTATCATCACCTTCACCTTTATTAGGTATTCTAAATATTCTTGGGTCTGACCATGTTTCACCTAAAGCACTGTAATCATAAGCATCATCAGGAGGCTGAACTCCGGTTTGTAAAGTTCCAGCTTTAATTCTAATACCTACTTGGTCAGAATCTATTCCACCATATGCTGAGTATTGAATAGGTTTCGGGAAAATTATTACAGTATCACCCGCACTATTTGTACTAACAGAAAAATTTTTAATTTGATTGTCATCTTTAAAAATCTCTAAATCATTTTTTGTTACACCTTGAATTGGGAATGTCCACTGTTCAGCTCTGTAACAGTAAGTAGTCGTATCTCCTTTACAAACTTTTTTTGCTGCTTGCTCTCCTTTACTTTGATCGCTTACATCATCAGTATAATTATCAGAAACTTTTATCGCTTCACCCATTGATGCTAATGAATAAGAAGTTGCAATATAAGGATAGGCCTGAACATTTTGAGTATGATCCATTTTATAAACCCTATTATTGATAATATCATTATAAACAGAATACAAATGCTCGGGTTTTTCTGGATCAGTTATATCGAGAACACTAAATCCTGCCCCACCTCTACCGTAAGGTACAAAAAGTATTGTATGCCATTTTTTAGAATTCTTAAGAGGACTTTTGAAATACATATCATGTACTACTAGTGATCCATCAACACCAAATAATGCATTTGTACCTCCTTTGGATTGATTTAAAGATTGATTCATAATATTTGGTAAATTAGGAGCTATTAAAGGAGGAACAAAACCCCAAAGCTCTTTACCAGTCTTTGCTTCAAAAGCATGCAATATTCCACTGTTTGAACCTGCATAAATAACTTCTTTTCTTTGTTCATTGTCTTGAGCAAAGTTGTCATATCCATTTGTATTTCTAAAATAAGCTTCTTGATTGGTTGAAACAAATGAAGTTTCTGCTGATGGTTTACCTACAACAACTAATTGAGAGTGATACACATCTCCCAAAGGATTAGTTCTAGTCTCTGTAAGATTACAATCTCCATCATAATCAAAATAATCTTCGCCTCTCACAAAATTAATCAAACCTTTTAGATCATCGGATGTTCCATCAATAACACCACTAGTATTTGCACATCGCATGTTATTAGTGGATCCATCTGCATTCGCACTATCCTTGTGATAATCTAATATATCATTAGAATAGATTGCCATTAGATTTCCAACATTAGTTGCATTTGCTGCAGAGAAGTTATTGTAATTAACTCTGTAGTCTGTTCCTGGTATTGCACTCCATATTTTTCTAGATTGAGGAGTTGGCATTTTATCAACAGCTGACCAGTTTCCTGCACCCGCTGAAGTATCTAAGCTTCCATCAGGGTTGATTTTTGTTCTTGTGATTGTTCCAGCCCATTCTTTATTCTGTCTATAATCAAATTGAGCTTGATACATTGAACCTCCAGCCTCTATGGTTGCTGTTATAGCTGGAGCTGTAAAAGACAATTTAGATGCAATAATTTGTGAGATAGCAGCTTTAAGTTGAGTTTTCAAAGACTCCGCAGTTTGAGCAACAATTGCTTTATCAGTTCCCCCTGCTTTGGCAATTTCATTAAAATATCTCATTCCTCTAGAGCTAATTCCAGTTCCAAAAGCAACTGTAAAAGTTTTAATTTTGTGGTTTTGATACAAACCTTGAGCCATACTTTTTGCTCTACTATGATTGTACCAATCTCCATCTCCAATCACCAATATGTAGCTGTTTTGACATGGGGAGTTTTTATCAACTGGAGATAAGGATCCATGTAAATAGTATTCTCTAGCAATATTCATGAATGCTTTTGCGTCAGTCCCACCACCTGGGTTTACAGTAGTAATCATTTTGTCAATAGCCTGAGCCGCACCTTTGTATATTGGAACTTTTAAACAATTATACTTACTGCAAGGTTTAGCACTACCTATACCTTGCTTAATGTCACCTCCTGACCATGAACTAAACCCTGAACCTCCAGCTGACCATTTTGCAAAACCAAAATTTACCCCTGCGGTCAAAGACGAGTCTGTAACTAAAGATTTTATAGCTGCCTGTGCGGCTTGCATTCTTGTTGTCGGTGCTCCACCAAAATTTTTAATCCATGTTCCACTTGTATCAAAAATTTGCACAGATCCTTTATTTAAATCAGACGCTATAAGTCTATTATTTGCTTGATCCCAGCCTAATCCCCAAGGAAAATAAAAATATGTTCTTGTAGCAGATGAATTCGATCTACTTCTGCTTCCAAATGATGATGTTGATGAAATGCTACTATAATTACTGTTTAAAGTAAGTTTTTGCATTCTACTTAATGACCAAGATAATGTCCACAATTCTTGATTATTATTTGGATTAAATTGCAAGCCTGTATAACTACCTGACCGATAACTTATTCTGGCTGATTGACTTGTACTTGGACATCTTGAGCCCGAGGTACTTAAGTTATGAGTATATAAATTATTAGCGTATGAATAAACTATTTTGCCATTAGCTATAGCAGAACCAAAAGCTCTATTCATCTGGCTACTATAAGAGCAATTACTTATAGTGTGATTAGAAAGATTAATTGTTTTGTAACCCCTCCAACCTCCAACATAAAGATATCCAGTACTTTGATCTATGGTCATATTATATGGATAAAACCCAACATAATATTTTTTTAAACATTTTCCGTCACTTGCTCGTATTGCTACAACCGATCTTTCCCAATATGCTGTTGTATAATAGACATCATTATAAGTTTCACCACTATAAGAATATGAAGTTCTACATTGATTGTTACCTTCATATCTTGCATCACCTTTTCCAGAAACTCCATTTTTCCCAAATCCAGTATCTACAGTTGCAGATCCATAAACAAATTTTTTAACTCCATCTCTATAATATTGTGAAACCATAATATCACCATTGCTGTCTGCATCTGCATCATAAGGGTATCTCATACCCACAGTTCCACCTCCCATTCTCCATCCCATACTTCCTGATTTATCTAACATCAGAAGAACATTTGCGGGAACATCGCCAATCCCTGTACCTGGAGGCAATGATTTTGAAAAAGAATTATTTGTGATTGAAAAAAGTATTAAAGAGACAAAGAAAAATATTTTGTTTAATTTCATTGTTCTTCCTTAAGTTGTTGTTCCTCAAGATTTTTCACGTACTCCATAAATTTATTATCTTGTTCTGGATTTGAAATATAAATTTGTTCATCAATTGTAGCATCATCATTGAGTAATCTTTGATAAATTATAAATTCATTAACTTTCTCAATTACTTCAAAACCAATATAAGATTTCGGATTATTCGAGGTATCAAAATCACCATAATTTTTTTTTACATAATTCATTAAAGTTAACTTTTCAGAAACTTGATTTGTATAATCATTTAGAGCTATTAGGTTTATCGCTACAAGTTCATCGTTTAAAAATTTATATTCGATTGCGATATCGTCTAATTTTTCACTAGGGCAAACATCTTCTGCCAATACACCATAAATATAGAAATTTTCATACTCTGATGGAAGTGGTGGACCTGTTATCTCTAATTTTTCAAAAACTGCCTTTTTTGTTCCTAGCTTAGCTTTGAAATCACATGCAGAATATGAATAAACAATTGATAATGAAAGTATTAGAATGGATTTAATTATTATATTCATAAAAGTAACTTGTATATTATATAATATAAAGAGAGTAATCTGACATAATTATTTCGGTAAAACAACTACGCTTTCTAAACCAACTACAATCGGGTCAGCATTGCCCACACCTCTAATTCCACATCCGTGAACTCTATATGCCATACCATCATTACCTAAGTTATTTGCCCCTTTTTTAACACTTCCACCAGATCCTCTAAAAGGCGCAGCACCTATTTTTGTTATGAAATAATCAAAATAATATTTCTGTAACGTTTCAGCTTCTTCGAAATATTCTTTTTTTTTATTTTTAAATCCATCAGCAAGCATTTTTCCAAAATTATAACTATCTGCTATCACAACATTAATTTCCGTTGCATTGATATCTGAAAAACTTTGGAAACAAATATTATCTGTTTCATAAAAATCTTTAAATGCTTTGTTATAATTCATTTTTTCCATTTTACCTTTAAATTTTATAGTTGCATCAGGCAAAGCTCTTTTTGTTTTATCTCTTTCATGTTTGCCAGAGTCCCATGGACCAAGAAATTTATTTAACAAATATCTTTCACCTTCAAGCAATGCAGTTTCTGCAACATAGAATGTTTGTTGATAGTCTTCCGAACTATTGTTCGAAGAGTGATCTCCTGAAGCTATTATAATTAAACCGCCACCCATTAATGACATTGCCAACATCAGGACTATAGACAATATTAAAGCAAATCCTTTTTCTTTATTCTTTCTCATTGTAAACCTAAATTTCTAGCATGCGCTGTTACAGTGATCAGATCTCTAAAAAATCTGTCAGGATTATTTTTATATTTTGATGTTCTTTGATTATTGCTAATTGCTTGTTTATATCTTTCAGCCGCTCTTTGATAAAACGGTTTAGTTGATCTTACTGTAATTGCAACATCAACTGTTTTAATTTTATATAATTTTTCTTTTTGAAATGTAGGCGATGGTGGGGGATCTAGCGCGAAGCCATTTTCATCAATAGGAATAAATACCATATCTTCAATATAATCTGCTACTAATTGTTTTGTAAAAGTTTCATCGTAAGCATCAGTGTCTGCATTAGTATTCCATTTATTTGCACTCTTATCCCAAATCTCTTTTGTTTTATAAACTCCAAATCCTTTTAATAATGGATATTGTCCATTGGGTAATTTAGGTGAATTTTTATCTCTTATCTTAGAGGGCTCACAATGATATTTAACTCTGTATTTTGCATATTGATATTTACCTGAAACATATTTTCCACCTCCATAAACCACTACAAGCGTATCGCATTCACTATTAAAATTTTTTGCTTTAGTTATTAATAAAGGTGAATGTGCACTAGTTACTGGAATATTGTCACCAAAATATCTAAAACCTGCATTTCTAATATCTCTTACGATCATGCCAACTAAATCTCTTCCTTGATTTGAAATCTTTGCTCTGTCTGAAACTTGAGAATAAGATCCACTAACAGCGTTATAGGATGTATACATTGCTCCCATCATGACTGTTGATATTATTATTCCAAGTAATATTTCAACTAAAGTTACACCAGTATTATTTTTTAGTTTCTCCATCTAATCTAATTGAAAATAAATATATTTTTTTTTTGATGTTGGTTCTTTGTTGCCTTTACTGTCAGTTTTCATTTTTCCAGAAGTTACGCCTACTTCCATTCTTACAAAATATCTCTCATCATAAAATCTCTCTTTTCTACCACTAGGTGTTGAACTGTATCGAGTATTATTAGTGATCATACAGGGCCTTGATTTGATTGAAAGATTAGTTTTTGAAGCTACTTGATTACTACAGTAAGTAAATACTTCTATTTTTTTTGTATCATTGGTTTCATCTGTTTTATCACTTTTGGTAGCACATTTTAATCTTCTATCAGAAAATCTGTTTTCCCATTTAAATATTTTATTCTCTTGTGCATTTTTACCTTTAGTCGACGAGCTTGTACCAGATGAACATTTTGTAATATCAAATAAACTCGAGTTTTTTGTTATTTGCTCTTTTACAAAAGCATCTTTAAAGTTTATGCCTTTAGTATTAGAATCTGAATTTCTAACTGAGATAAAATCCTCAGCAACCATAGTAATCAGCAAATTAGCCTTCGTTCTTTCGCTAGAAACTCCAATTGATTGAACAGAATATTGAACCATTTGAAAAACTGATACAAATCCTATTCCCACTATAACTGTTGCAACTAGTGCCTCAATTAGTGTAATTCCTTTCTCAAATTTTCTTTTATAATCTAGTCCACTCATTTGATTTTGCATTTAATCTGTATCTTGTTATTTGTCCAAATCTTGTCCATTCTATTAGATAAGCCGGAGCCTCCAATCCGTTTTGTTTAGATGTTGGGCATTTATTACTATTTCTCTTAGCATTACCTCTATTACATATTATAATATATCTGCTTGATGTAATCGTATCCACTTTAATATTAGGTTGGTTATACAATTTACCACCCAACCTATAATGAGCAGCATTCTTTGAAAAACAAACCGAACCAGAACCAGAAAAATGTATACCCACTTCTAATTTCTCGTGAAAATTAATTTCCTTATTACCATTGTTTTTCCAATCATTTGAACTTGTTGAACAATGGATTTCTGAAATTGCTCCTGAGTTTTTTTGTTTGACCAAGTTTGTGTAACCACGCCTGCTTAGTCCTCTTGTTATAAAATCTACTTTAGGACCATTTTTTAAATTGTGAGTATAAATTGCAACTTGAACATAAGCATAACTACCTCTTTGAACGTTAGAATTAACATTTCTTAACATAGTCGTAACCTTATCAGCAGCATTTCTTACCGCTCTATCTTTACTCCATTTTGAAAATGATGGATATCCTGCTGCTGATACTATTGCTATAATTGCAACGACTACCAGGATTTCTAAAAGTGTAAAACCTTTAATGTTCTGATCTTGCTGCACCTGGGTCTATCTTTCCTGATTTTACTAATTCTTCAAGAGATTTATCCATTGTTATCATTCCATCTCTGACTGCAGTTTGCATTATACTTGGTATTTGATGAATCTTTGCTTCTCTAATTAAATTTTGTATTGGAGCAGTACACTTCATTATCTCAAATGCACCAACTCTTCCCGCACCATCTCTTGTTTTTAATAACCTTTGCGTCACAACCATTTTTAGTGATGTAGAAATTTGTGCTCTAATTTGTTCTTGTTGCTCAGGAGGAAAAACATCAATTATTCTATTAATCGTACTTGGCGCTCCACTTGTATGCAACGTACCAAAAACTAAATGTCCTGTTTCTGCAGCAGTCAAAGCTAAACTTATTGTTTCTAGATCTCTCATTTCTCCAACTAAAATAACATCAGGATCCTCTCTCAATGCAGCTTTTAATGCAGCAGCAAATGTCTCAGTTTGTTTTCCAACTTCTCTGTGTGAAATTATACTTTTATTATCTGTATGAATAAATTCTACAGGATCCTCAACTGTAATTATATTTGCATTTCTAGTTTTATTAATCTCATTTACAATTGCAGCAAGTGTGGTTGATTTTCCAGATCCAGTTGGTCCAGTTACTAAAACTAAACCTTTGTGAAAATCAACTATATCATAAAGTGCTTGAGGCAAACTGAATTGGTCCATATCAGGAATTTTACTCTCTACTCTTCGACATACACAAGCTGGCCCTTTTATTGTTTTGTAAAAGTTAGCTCTAAATCTTAATCCACTTAATGTAACAGATGTGTCTAGTTCATGAGTTTTATTAAATTTTTCAAGCTCGTTTTCATTACAATTCATAGATAGCAAATCCTTGAGGTCTTGAGCTGTTACCATCACATCTTGAACTTTAATAATTTCACCTGTTTGTCTATATGCTAGGGGTGACCCAGACCTAATATGGAAATCAGAAATTTTCTTGTTATCTTTTGCTAGTTGTTCTAATTTTTCAAACATTTTATATTGTTACTATAAAAATTCGTCATTTAAGACTTAATTTTTAATAAGTTTATGTTGTATAACACTATTTTTATTCTAGTAAAAGTTGAGTATATAGTTAAAATTTAAAGATTAAAATTATGAAAAATCCATTTTCAAATTTAAAATTATTTAACAAAAAAAGTAAAGATGGAGAATCTGCGGCAGTCCCAAAGGCAGATAAACCAAAAAAAGAGAACTTTTTTAGTAAATTATTGAAAAATAGATTAGGAAAATCCTCAATTAAGGGTGAGGAAATTTTAGGAGTTGAACTCACAACATCAGAAATAAGACTTGCACAGGTTTCAAGTAATAAAGCAAATCAATGGGTATTAGATAAATTTTATGTGCACAAATTCGAAGGTATAGATGAAAATGGAACAGTTTTAGAAAACCAAGACAAGATTGCAGATGAATTAAAATTAGCTATTCAAAAATCAAAGATAACCACTACCAATGCGGCAATAGCCATACCTGTTACTAGCGCAATTATAAGAGTTGTAACTGCACCTTTAATGACTGACGAAGAATTAAAAAAAGCTATTGATACAGATTCTTTGTGGGAAAACTTAGTCCAGCTAACTGACAATTTAAATGATTATTCTATTTTCCACCAAGTTATAAATAAGGACGAAAAAGGCAATACAATGGATATTTTATTCGTTGCTTCAAAACTTTCAGATATCAATAGTTATACAGCTATCATAAAAAAAGGAGGACTTAATGCAGTCATCATTGATGTTAAATGTTTTGCATTAAAGTCAGCAGTTGATCAAATAAATCAAATTGCGGGTTCTATAGAGGACTCGAATTTAACAGCAGTTTTAGAATTTGGTTTAGATGAAAATTACGTAATGATACTTTATGATAATAATCCGATTATTACAGATATATTTATAAGATCACAAGATCGTAAAACTCTTCAAGAAAGTAATAATCAAGAAGAGATGGAAGCTTTAGTTCGAAGATACATGACGCAGGTAAAACAAGCTGTCCAAGATTTTGAGACTAAATATGAAAAGAGAATAAGAAATTTAAAAGTAACATCTAATTTGCCTAATGTAGAGGATTACCTAGCTAGCTTTAGAAAAAATATGGTTAATACTGGTTACAACCTTTTTAATCCTTTTGATGGAATTAAAATTCCTGCTCAAATAGAAAATGATGTAAAATTTAGCAATCCTTCTTATCTTTCAACAGTTATGGGTTTAGCATTTAGAAAGTTAGATGTATTTGGATATTATAAATTTGTAACCGCAGTTAAGAATATAAATTTATTACCTAATAGAGATAATATGATAGCGCAAAAAAAAGCTAAAGCATTTTCAAATTTTGCGTTTAAAGGTGTTGTGGGTATAGTAGCAGCAATTTATGTCATATTATTTGGTTTATCATTTTGGCAAATAACAGATCTTAATAAAAAAATTGATGGATATGAGCAGGTAGTTCAAACTCATAGCGAAAGAACTGCTTTAAGAGATAAGTTTCTTAAAGAGAAGAAAATGATGGATAAATCTTTGAAATTAAGTAATTCAATTAAATCAAACAAAACTATAAGCTTTAGGGTTCTTGCACAGATAGCTTCAGCAGTTCCAAAAAGAGTTAAATTTAGTTCAATTGAGTATAATGGTTCAGATTTAGTTATAATAGAAGGAACTGCATCTAGCGACCAGGATATATTAAAATTGATAAGCAACCTTAATAATAAGAAATTAATATCACAAGCATCTTTAGCAAGTATGACTTTACCCGATCAAAATACAACACAGCTTCAAAAAGGATTTGTGATAGCATGTGTATTGGAGGCCGCATAATGGATCTTAAAAATATTACTATGGATGATCTAAAAGCTAAATTTGCAACAATTGATAAAAAAACACTAATAAAATTTGGAGCAGGATTTGGAGCAATATTAATTTTTCTAATTATATATTATGCAGTTTTAAATCCTATGGTTAAGGAACGTAAGGAAATATATAACGATAAAATTACAAAAGAAAATGAAATTGTTGAGTTAGAAAATAATATTATAAGTTTGAAAAAAATCATAAAAAAAAACAAACCTCAATTTGAAAAAACCACAACACTTTTTCATTCTAAAGCTGAAGTTGAAGGTTTATATGAAAGTCTTAGCAAACATGCTGCAGTAAATGGTTTAGTTATTTCTAAAATTGCAAAAAAAGAGCCTAAGCCAATTTTAAAACCAGGAAATGCAAATCAAAAAAAAGAAAATTTAAAACAATCAATGATTTCTCATTATGAAATACCTGTTGACTATGAAATTAAAGGAAATTTTTTAGGGTATATAAAGTTTAAAAGAGCAGTATCTAAGCAAAGAAAAATGTTAAACTTTGACAAGGAGACAATAAGTATAGTACAAAACGATTCAACCGGAGCGATTATAGCTAGTGGAGAATTAACAATAGTAGGTTTACCTAATGAGTTTTTTTAGAATTTTAATATTCTTGGTTTTTTTAACCTTATCTGGATTTAGTTATTCCGATAATCATGAAACTCAAAAAGAAGAGGTACTAAATAAAGTTGAAGAAATTGCAAAAGAAATTGAAGATGAAGATGAAGTTCCACTAAATGATCCATTTGCTGGCAATGAAGGAAACAACAGCATGTCAAGTAATATTCCAGAAGATGAACAGGACGATGAGTTGAGTTTATATAATTTTAAATTAGCAGGATTAATCTCTGGTAAAGATTATAGTTATATATCTCTTGTAAATACTGCAGGAGAGGTAATGACAATTACTCTTGGTCAATATTTAGGAAAAATACAATTAGTTGATTTACGTTTAAACGAGGCAATTTTTAAAAAAGAAGACAAATCATTCATCATAATTGATTTTAATAATCAAATAAGAGAGGCAAATGAATATTAAAAAAATATTAAATGTATTTGGAATATTATTTCTTGCTCTTATTTTGAGTGGCTGTGGTACTAAGTATATGAAAAAGTATGACAAACCATTTAAGCACAATGTTCCGCTTATAAAAGATAAAGCAGTGGTAAATTCTGGAAAATCTGAGATAGCTAAAACACTTGAGATGGGACCAAAACCAGTCGAGGGTGATACAAAAAAATTAGGGAAAAGAAAAAAAATTTCATCAGAGGCACAAAGAAATTATTTAATTATTTCGGATGACTATCCTCTTCTTAAACAGAGAGTAACTCTAAAGTTTAAAAATTTAGATTACAAAGAAACAATGAAATTAATGGGTAAAATTGGAGAGATTAATATATTAGTTGGTGATGAAGTTGCGGGGGCAATTTCTGCTGAACTCATAGATGTGCCATGGGATAAAGCATTTCAAGCATTATTAGATATGAAAAATTTTGCATCTGACGTAGATGTTGCAAGTAATTTAATTAGAGTACATTCCCCTGATACCTTAACTTCACAAGAGCAGTACAAGTCTGAAAGAGCTGCTGCAGTAAAGAAAAAAGTTGAATTAGAAGATAGTGTTGAGCCAATTTATTCAGAAATATTCAGACTTTATTATATAACTCCAGCACAAGCAAAAAAAACAGTTGAAGAATTGTTTACTCAGTCAGGAGGTGGTGATGGATTTAGCCCTATCCAAATTACTGAAGAAACAACAACAAGATCAATTATTGTAAGAGGAAAAGAAAAGGATCTAGACGTTGTAGATAAAGTTATTAAAGAAATTGATATAAGAACCAAACAAGTTTTGATTGAAGCATTTATAGTTGAAGCCAACTCAGATTTTGAAAGAGCTTTAGGTACGAGGCTTGGTGGTAAATATATGCGAGGTGGAAGAGTTGCAGGTGGTATGGGAGGTGGAACAAGTGGTAATGACTCTCTTGAAGATTTTACATTAGGACAAGCATCGGACTCATTTACCAATTTTCCAGTTTCTGGAACAACTAGCGGAATTGGAATTTTAAAAAAAACAGGGTCATTAGCTTTAAAAGCAGAGATAACAGCATTAGAAAGTTTAGGAATGGGAAAAACGATTTCAAATCCCAAGGTTTTTACACTAGATAATCAACTTGCAACAGTAACTCAAGGTGAGGAAATCCCTTATCAAACTCAATCAGATGGATCTGTTTCAACTTCATTCAAAGAAGCAGCTTTAAAATTAGAAGTTACACCAAGTATAATTGGTGATGGAAATGTATTACTAAATATAAAGGTTAATAACGATACACCTAATAGATCATCTGTGTCAGAGGAACCTCCAATAAATAAAATGGAAATTGTAACAAAACTATTGGTTGCGGATGGCGATATCGTAGTTATTGGTGGAATAAAAAAAAATATATTAACTCAAAATAAGGCTCAAACCCCAGGAATGGGTAATGTTCCAGTTATCGGCAACCTATTTAAGAATAAACAAAATTCTGATAATCTAGATGAACTATTAGTGTTCATAGCACCAAGAATTTTATAATGATAAACATAAGTAGAGAATCTGAAATAAATTTAATTAATATCTTGATTGATCAAGATATTATTTCAGGAAAAGATTTAGTAGAAATAAAAAAGATTTCTAGTGATGGTAATAAGTCCCAGCTTGATGCAGTATTTGAGCTTAACTTAACCGATGAACAAAAGATTTTAGATTTATTGGTTCATGATCAATCATTAGATGTTATTGATCTAACTGGAATTACTATAACCGACGAATTAAAATCGGTGCTTCCATCTAATTACATTAATATGAACTTTATAGCTCCATTTAAAATTGAGGAGAATGTGCTGCACATTGCAATTTCTGATATTTCTAAATTAAGTCTAATGAGAAATCTCAGAACTATAACAAAAATGGATATTGAACTTCATGCAGCTAAAGTTACAGATATATCGAATTTCATAAATCATCTTTTGGCTGATGGTGAAAAAACCATGTCTGATATTAGACAAACCAATGCAGAAAAAACAAAAACTTTTGATTATGATGTTGATGAACAAGCTGAAGTTCTTGAAAAACCGCCTGAGGAAGATATTGAAGCTATTGAAAACGAGTCTGAAGTTATAAAATTTAGCACCGCTGTTGTAGCTGAAGCAATTAAATCTGGTGTTTCCGATATTCATATTGAGCCTTATAGATTTAGTTCAAGAGTTAGATATAGATTAGATGGGATTCTTCAGGAACAAGAGCACTTTAAAAAGTTTTTACATTCAAATTATGGTGCAGTTGTTACAAGATTTAAAATTATGGGCAAATTAGATATTGCAGAAAGAAGACTGCCCCAAGATGGAGCAATACCATTTAAGATAGATGGAAAAGTAGTAGACCTTCGTCTTTCAATTCTACCTACTGCTACAAATGAAAGAATCGTAATGAGGGTTTTAAATAAAGACGCTGGAGATATAAGTTTAGAACAACTGAATTTTGAAGAAACAGATTTAAAAAATTTAAGAAAAGCTATACATGGTACACAAGGGTTAGTTCTTGTTACAGGACCAACTGGTTCAGGAAAAACGACGACTCTTTATAGTATTCTTAAGGAAGTTTCAAAACCTCAGCTTAATATCCTTACTGCAGAAGATCCTGTTGAATATGAACTTGATGGAGTAGGTCAGGTACAAATTAAAGATGATATAGGTTTAAACTTTGCAACAGCCTTGAGATCGTTTTTAAGACAAGATCCAGAAATAATTTTAGTAGGAGAGATGAGGGACAAAGAGACAGTTGATATTGGACTTAAAGCAGCTCTTACAGGTCACTTAGTATTTAGCACACTTCATACCAACGATGCTCCGAGTACAATTACTAGATTACAAAATATGGGAACACCTGATTATTTAATAAGTGCCGCAGTAAGTTTAGTGCTTGCTCAAAGATTAGCCAGAAAGACATGTTCAGAATGTAGAGAGCCAGATAATGATATTACACCAAAAGCATTGGCCGATCTTGGTTTTACAGTTGAACAAGCCTCACGAGCGAAAGTTCAAAAAGGTAAAGGTTGTTCTAAATGTAAAGATACTGGTTACAAAGGTAGAATGGGAATTTATGAAATTTTAAATGTTACAAAACCAATTAAAGAAGCAATTCTTAGAAAAGCAACCACACCTGAATTGAGAGAAATCGCAGTAAACGAGGGATTTAGAACTATGCAAGATATGGGAAGAGAGTTAATTTTAACAGGTGATTTAAATTTTAGAGAATTCGACAGAGTTCTATCAATGGAATAATATGTCTTCAGAAACTTTTACCTATAAAGGTATCTCAGCAGGAAAATATATTGAAGGTGAAATAGAGGCGATTAATCAAGAGGAAGCATCGTTTAAGTTAAAAGAACAAAAAATAATTATTACAAACTTAGTAAAAGCTAAAAAAAAGAAAGCTGCTAAAGAAAAAGGAAAAAAAGGAGGTTTTTCGTTTGGAAAGAAAGCAGTTAAGCCGCAGGATGTGATGATATTTTCAAAGCAGTTCGCAACGATGGTAAAAGCTGGATTGCCCATTTTAAACGTATTATCAATGTTAAGAGATCAAATAGAACATCCTACGATGAAAGAAATTATTGAGGATATTAGAAAAAGTCTTGAGGGAGGAATAACTCTTTCTAAATGTTTTGAAAAATACCCAAAAATTTTTGATAATATTTATATAAACCTTATTAAAGCTGGAGAGGCCAGTGGTAAATTAGATGTTTTCTTACTTAAATTAGTAGATTCATTAGAAAAAAGAGAAAAAGTAAAAAAGAAAATTAAAGGTGCATTAACTTATCCAATAGTAATGTTTACTGTTGCAATAACAGTTATGGTTTTCATGTTAATAAAGGTGGTTCCAGTTTTTGCAGAAATGTATGAAGGAATGGGAGTAGCGCTTCCAACTCCTACTGCTGTAATTTTAAATGCTAGTAACTTTATGAGAGGTGCCGGAGGTTTAACCCTTGGTATAATTGCAATAATTTCATTTGTTATTTTCAAGTATACAACAACAAAAATTCCAAAAATTAGATACAAGTGGCATCAACAAGTTTTAAAAATGCCTATTTTTGGAGATATGATTTTAAAATCATTGATCGCAAGAATTTCCCTAATAATGGGTAATTTAAGTGCAGCAGGAGTTAACTTATTAGAGAGTATAGAAATATCAAAACAAGTTAGCAATAATGATGTTGTTACACAAGCTTTAGAGAATGTTAAAAAAGGTGTTTTTTCAGGAGATACTTTAACAAAGTTATTTTTAAAAGAACCTGTATTTCCTCCAACTTTTAGTCAGTTAATTTCTGTTGGTGAACAAACTGGAAATTTAGATGAAATGTTTACGTCAGTATCTTCATACTATGAAGAAGAATTTGATACTTCTGTAGAAAATATGTCTAGCATGATTGAACCAATAATGATTGTTTTCATGGGAACCATGATTGGTGGTTTAATGATAGCTATGTATTCACCAATATTTAATGTTGGTGCAATTATTGGTCAGTAATTAATTTTTTTTGTAAGAATTAAATGATTGATCCAAGGTTTTTCACCTTCTTTAAAAACAACTGCATCCATTATTTGTTTAATAAAGAAAGTACCTAATCCTCCTGGCTTAACATCATCAATTTTTCTGTGCCTCACATTAGAATTATCAACTGGTCTACCTTTATCAAAAAAACCTATTTCAAGCTCTC
Source organism: uncultured Pelagibacteraceae bacterium (assembly GCA_902535625.1). Classification (GTDB taxonomy): domain Bacteria; phylum Pseudomonadota; class Alphaproteobacteria; order Pelagibacterales; family Pelagibacteraceae; genus Pelagibacter. The sequence goes on from CACAUA010000008.1 coordinate 21,338, forward strand.
CATTGTCTAGAGATATTTTAATCTCCATTTTATCATCTGTTTCCTGATTTTGGTAAGCATGTTTTACAATATTTTGTGCTGCTTCAGCAATTGCCAAAACCAATTCATCTTTTAAATCTTGGTTTAAGTTAACTTTTGAAAAAACTTCTCTCGAAAACGATCGCACATCTTTAAGACTAGATGAACTAACAACAAAATCTTTTTTTTCTGAAATATTATTTTCAACTGATGAATTCATTCATCAACCCAAATTAAGGATTTGTTCAAGTTTAGCCATCATAATTACTTTTAAGACAGATTTACTAATATCTTTAAGTATAACTTTAGTTCCTAATTCAGTTGCTTTTTGATGACTTTCAATAAGAACCGAAATTCCAGAAGAGTCCATGTATTGAACATCTTTTAGATTTAGATGAACTTCCTTTTTTGCTTCGATTAGAGGCATTATTACTTCTTTGGCTTTTTCAGTAACATCCATATCTATTTCACCGTCCAAGTGTACGATAGATATATTGTCTTCTTCTGTTACTTTATATGACATAAATATTAATATTTATTAAATTTATTGACTAAATCAACTAAAATAGCCCATTTTGGAAGTATTAGTAATAGATATTGTCTTTTAAAAGATTTAAATTATAAGTATACAGAGTTTTTACAAATATATAGGAAGCATATTTATGAAAAAAAATAATAAAGGTTTTACACTTATAGAATTATTAGTTGTTGTAGCAATTATAGGTATCTTAGCAGCGGTTGGAGTTGTTGCTTATAATGGATATACTACATCAGCAAAGAAAAGTGCATCGAAAACAATTCATGCATCAACAGCAAAGTTTTTAGCAGCAGAATCTAAAAAATGTGAGATGGATGTCACTTCGATTTTTGGAGGCTTAGCTTGTCCAACAAATAGAGACAACATTTATACCCAAATATCAGGAAACTTAAAAACGATATTTAAAGATAAAAACCCACACAATACTAAAACTCAAGCTCATGCAGTAAACGGTGGTAATGACATTGTATCTTCTACAAAGGGACAGACAGTTATTAGCAAGAGCGCGACTGCTGGTAGTTTATCAGTGAGTACTAAGTGGGGTTCAGACGCAGGTGATGTTCTAACTGAAACAGTTAGTGTTGCAGACGATTAAGATTAATAAATTTTGAATTTCAACAATACTAAAAGCTCAGGGTTTTCACTTATTGAGCTTTTAGTTGTTGTTGCAATCTTAGGAGTCATATCCACAGTTGGTTTAATGAGTTACAATGGCTACACAAAAGCAGCCAAAAAAAAAGCAGTAATAAATATAATGCAACAGATAACTCTTGCACAAGCCGAATGGTATTCTGAAACAGGATCTTATTGGGTTCAAACTTCTGCATGTACGCCCGATGCAAAAACTTCAAGTAGTTTAGAAAAAAACTTCATGAACGAAGCAAATCTTATTACGGATGAACTAGGCTTTTGGGTTTGTGTTGAAGGATCAACAGCGGACTATAAAGTAAAAGCAAAATCTACAACACCAGGCAACAAATGTGCTCCAACATTAACAAGAAGTGGAAAACTCGATACTTCTACTTGCTAATACAAATTCATGGATTATCAAAAATATTTAGAAAAAGTTAAATTTATATTTTCTGGAGAATTAGAAAAAAAATTTAAAATTTATACAACTATTAGTTTAAGTTGGATAATTTTTATTGGTTATCTAACGTGGTGGAACGGTTTAAAAAGTCCAATGCTCGACAAAAGCTTTAGATGGGATGAATGGTTTTGGTTTGGTGTTGTTCCTGCATTATCTCCTTATTTATTTTATTTTATCTGGAAAAAAAAATAGTAACAAACCTAATTTGAGCATCTAATTTGTATGATGTACAATTGTTTAATTATAACCTAAGGAAATCAAATGGAGAATGTAGATCTGGATTCTGTAAAATCGTTTGTAGATACCTTGTGGGTTATAGATTGCGCTATACTTGTTTTCATAATGCAAGCTGGATTTATGTGTATGGAAACTGGTCTTTCAAGGCACAAAAATAGTATTAACGTTGCTCTTAAAAACGCAGCTGACTTTGGTCTTGCAGTTGTAATTTTTTGGTTATTTGGTTTTGGCTTGATGTTTGGAAAAAGTTTTAATGGCTATTTTGGAACTGATTTATTCTTTTTTAAAACAGATCAGGCTGAATACATGACATATTTTGTTTTTCAAGCAATGTTTGTTGCTACCGCTGCAACAATTGTTTCAGGCGCAGTTGCTGAAAGAATGAAATTTAATGGTTATTTAATTATAACAATTATTGCTACAGGAATAATATATCCTATCGTCGGACATTGGGCTTGGTCATCAAGTTATTTGAATAATATCGATGCAACAAGACAACTACTTGCTGTTACAGGACAAGTTAAAACAACTGGATGGCTGACAGATATTGGGTTTGTTGATTTTGCAGGAAGTACAATAGTTCACTCTGTTGGAGGTTGGATTGCGCTTTCTGCAGTTTTAATTTTAGGTCCAAGAATTGGAAAATATTCAGATGCAAACAAGGGAAAATTCACAGGCTCAAGTTTCCCCTTGGCAGTGTTGGGAACTTTAATTTTATGGTTTGGATGGTTTGGTTTTAATGGTGGGAGTAATGGAGCTATGGACGAAGCAGTCCCTCTAATTTTAATAAATACATTTCTTGCTGCTTCTTTTGGTTTACTAACAGGTCTTGGAATTTCATTTGCTTTGTTTAAAAAACCAGATCCTTACTACGTAATCCTTGGACCACTCGCAGGGTTAGTTGCAATCACGGCAGGATGTAATTCAATGACATCTGTGACTTCAATTTTTGTCGGAATTATAGGAGCGTTAGTTGCAATTTTTGTAAATGAATTTTTAAATAAATTTGAAATAGATGATGTCGTTGGTGCTGTGCCTGTTCATTTGGCAGCAGGGGTTTGGGGAACTATTGCTGTAGGTTTATTTAGTGATCTTGAAATACTTGGAACAGGATTAACTAGACTAGAACAAATCAAGGCACAATTTATTGGAATTGTTTCAATTGGAGTATTCTCATTTTTTGGTTCATATATTTTATTAAAAATTTTAAATTATTTTTATCCATTAAGGGTAAGTCCACTACATGAAGAGTTAGGTTTGAATATTGCTGAGCATAATGCAACTTCTGTAGAACATGATTTAATTACAATTTTAGAAAAACAGTCTGAGTCTGGTGATTTAACAATTAGAGGTCCACAAGATCCTTTCACTGCAGGAGGTGTAATTGGACTTTATTACAACAGATTGATGAGCAAGCTAGAAACTAGTGAAGCTGAAAAGAAAGTATGGAGAGATAGAATTTCAAACGAAGTAAAACTTGCAGTAAAAGTTCAAGAAAACTTTTTACCAAAAAGAAATTTGGAAAATTATCCTGTGCATGGAATTAATATTGCTGCTAGAGAAGTTTCAGGAGATTTCTTTAGTTTTTATCCTCACAATGATAGTGTTTACTTTATTATTGCTGATGTTGCGGGTAAAGGAATTCATGCTGGAATGGTAATGGCAAAAGCATCAACTCTTTTTGAAATTATGTCTAGAGACCAAGTAGATCCAGATGAAATGATGTTTCATATGAATAATGATCTGTTTTTAACTAAAACTGGTGGCATGTTTGTTACTAGTATATTGGGAGAATATAATATGAGGACAGATGAATTAAGATGGGTAAATGGAGGTCATCAGCCAGCTATAATCAGATCATCAACTGGAAATTATGAGCAATTTGAGAGTGATTCTCCACCAATGGGTGTAATACTTCAAAAGGATAAGTCAGTCTATAAAACTCACAAAGTTAAGCTAGAAAATAACAGGTTTTGCGCTTTCACTGATGGTTTATCCGAAAGCTTAAATAGCTCAGGTGAGGAAATAGGAATAGATGGATCAATTCAAATAATTGAGAAAAACTTCAATAAGGATATAAAAAAACAACTAAATGAAATCACAAAAGAAGTAGTGGAAGTTGCAGGTGAAAATAAATTAAGTGACGATTTAACTTTAATTTCGATTGGAAAATAATATTTCCCCATTTTGATCTAATTTATTTTGTATGTTTTTTGTATAAATGATACGATTTATAAAAAACAATAAGGAAATTATGTTTAAAAAAATAGTCTTAACTATAGGTTTTCTATTATTTAGCACTAATTTATTCGCAGCTCAAACGCAAATCGCACAAGTAAATGGTATGATATGTATCAAGTGTCAAAAAATGGTCACTGAAGCATTACAAAAGGCTTGTCCCGATGCTACAGTTAAAGTTTCTTGGCCAGAAGGGGTTGCGGTATCTACTTTTGCAGATAAATCAAATTTATCTGAGGATGAATATAAAAATGCAATTTTAGGTACTGGATTTGAAGTAGTTAAAGTAATTAGTGTTGATGGCATAATTACAGATGCTGAAGAAGCAAGAAAACTTATAGATTAAAAAAAATTTTATGACTGTGGCTGAACTCCAAATTTTGGTTGATAAGCTACAGTCTAAAATAAGTCAGTTAGAGCTCACAAGTAAAGGAGCGATCAAAGCAACAGAGTTTAGATTAGAAGCTGTACTACAAGCGAATTTAGATACATTTTGGTTATTAATTTGCGCTATTTTAGTTTTCTTGATGCAGGCTGGATTTATGTGTTTAGAATCTGGTTTATCAAGAAGTAAGAATAGTATTAACGTTGCTCTTAAAAATATTACAGATTTTGGAATAGCCGTAGTTACTTTTTGGGCTTTTGGTTTTGCATTGATGTATGGAACCAGTGTGATGGGCTTGTTTGGTAATAAATTTTATTTTTTTACAACTAAGGTTGCTGGTTATCAAACATATTTTGTGTTTCAGGCAATGTTTGTTGCAACAGCAGCAACTATCATATCCGGAGCCGTTGCTGAAAGACTTAGGTTTTTCTCATACGTAATAATTACTTTTATAACTTCAGGAATTTTATACCCAATAGTAGGCCATTGGGCGTGGGCTTTTGATTTTACGAATCCAACAGTAAAATTTGGTTGGCTAGGTAAGATGGGTTATTTAGATTTTGCAGGTGCATCTGTTGTTCATTCTGTTGGAGGTTGGGTGGCATTAGCAATATTACTCATTATTGGAAGTAGAACAGGCAGATTTAGGAAAGATAAAGATAAAAAATTGTTTCAAGGTAGTAATACACCAATTGCTGCTCTTGGTGCTTTAATTTTATGGTTCGGTTGGTTTGGATTTAATGGCGGCGCAAATGGAGCAATGGATTTAAAAATTCCATTGATATTAATTAATACCTTTTTATCAGCATCGTTTGGTTTAATCTTTTCAAGTGCAATGGGTATTATCGTAATGAAAAAACCAGAGCCATTATTTATGATTACAGGTCCTTTGGCTGGTTTAGTTTCGATTACAGCAAGTTGCGCTTATGTTAATCCATCGGAGGCAATATATATTGGAGCAATTGGAGGAATTTTATCAGGCTCAACAATTATTTTATTAGAGAAATTAAAAATTGATGATGTTGTTAGCGCTATACCTGTTCATTTAGTAGGAGGTATGTGGGGAACTATATCAGTTGCTATATTTGGTGATTTCGAAATGATGGGACTAGATAAAACAAGATTAGAACAATTAACAATTCAAATCATAGGAACATTTAGCATTGGTGGATTTTGCTTTTTTGCTTCATACTTGATTTTTAAATCTATAAATTATATTTATCCTCTTCGAGTAGGCAAAATTCAAGAGGAACTTGGTTTAAATATATCAGAACACAACGCATCAACAGATACTCACGAATTACTCGAAGTACTAACCAATCAAGCAAAAACTGAGGATTATTCATTAAGAGCTCCTCAAGATCCATTTACTGATAGTGGTATTATTGGTACACAATACAATTTTTTGATGGAAAAATTAGAACAAAGTGAAAAACAAAAAAATAAATGGAAAAACAGAGTTTCATCTGAAATTAAATTAGCAATGAATGTGCAGAGACGTTTAATGCCAAATAGAGATTTGTCTAATTATCCAATTTATGGACTAAATATTCCAGCCAGAGAAATTTCAGGAGATTTTTACGACTTTTATTTACATGATGATCTAGTTTACTTCACATTGTCAGATGTTTCTGGCAAAGGAGTTAATGCTGGCATGGTTATGGCTAAGGCAATTACTTTATTTAAAATTTTTTCTAGATTAAAATTTAAACCTAATGAAATCCTACTTGAAATGAATAATGATTTAAATGAAACTAATCCACCAGGTACCTTTATAACCTCAATAGTTGGATGCTATAATATTAAAACAGACATTATTGAAATTGCAAATGCAGGTCATCAACCAGCTTTGTTGAGAAAAGGAAAAGATTTTGTTGAATATTCATCTTCTTCTACTCCTCTTGCAATAGTCAAACATAAAAATGAAAATGTTTATAAGCTAGATACTTTTAAATTAGATGGAGGAAGAATATATTGTTTTACTGATGGTTTTTCAGAATGTATGGACGAAAATAAAAACGAAATAGGTATTGACGGAGTTAAAAAACTTTTACTTAATCATCAAAATTCTTCTTTACGAAAAGAACTTGAAAATTCTACAGAGGAAATTAGACTTAAAAGTCTAAAAAAAGATTATAAAGAGACTGGTATAAAAGCAAATAACGATATACTTGATGATGATTTAACTATCATCGGGATTGGGCATTAAAAATTATAAAGCAAAATTTTAATACAGATTCTAACAAACAATTATCAGATATAACAAATACGGTAATTAATACTGTTGTGGATAATAAGCTAAGTGATGACTTAACCTTAATATCTATAGGTAAATAACGATCTAAGTTAAATAAACCCGCGATCAAATATCATATATATTAAGCATATCTTAGAAAATATATTTCAATCGTGGATGAAAAAAATCTAAAAATTGGAATTATCGGTGCTGGTATTCAAGGTGTCTGTAATGCTTTGTTTCTTCAAAAAAAAGGTTTTCAAGTAACACTTTTTGATAGAGAGGAGCCTGGAAGTGCAGCATCATATGGAAATGCTGGCCACTTTTCTCCTTACGCTTCTGTTCCTTTAAATAGACCAGATGTCATCGCAGACGTTCCTTCAATGTTAATTAGTTCAAGAGGACCATTAGCTCTAAAGTGGAACTATGTTCCAAAGATGATCCCTTGGTTTGCAAGATTTATTTTAAATTGTAGGGAAGAAAAAATGATGCATACAGCCAAGAATATGCATCAAATTTTAGATCAATCATTACCAGCTTTCGATGAATTATTTGATGAAATTGATTTAGATGGTTTGGTAGAAAATAATGGAATTCTTTATGTTTGGACTGATCAAAATATGAAAAGTAGAGAGTTAGAAATTAGAATTAGAGATCAATTGGGAGTAAAACAACAACTAGTAAATAAAAAAGAAATTCATGATTTAGAACCTAATTTAAAACCATTTTATCATGGAGGAGTTTTTTATGATTATGCAAGACACGCAAGAAACCCAAGAAAAATTTTAATTAAATTATTTGAGAATTTTGTAAATAAAGGTGGAAAGTTTTTAAAATTAAACATTCAAAATATAGATTTTGATGAAGAAAAACCTGTTCTTAGAACAGAAACCCAAAGATTTATTTTTGATAGACTTGTTGTTGCATGTGGAGCATTTTCAAAAAGATTAACTGATAAATTACATGAAAATATTCCTTTAGATACTGAAAGAGGTTATCATGTTCACTTTAAAGATTACGATCATTTAATTTCAAGACCCATTGTTTATTCGAATAGAGGTTTTGGAATGACGCCAATGGAACAGGGGTTGCGTGTTGTTGGAACTGTAGAATTTGGAGGTTTAGAAAACTCTCCATCTAAATCAAGAATAAAAAACTTGATATTAAACGCTAAGGATATGTTAGATGGGTTACCAGAACATAAAGATGAGTGGCTTGGTTTTAGACCTACATTGCCGGATTTTCTTCCAGTACTAGGGCCTTCAAAAAACTATAAAAATGTTTTCTATTCTTTTGGTCATCATCATTTAGGTTGGACACTTGGCGCAATATCAGGAAAAATTATATCTAAAATGATCTCAGGTGAGAATACTAACTTAGATCTGCAACCATACAGTTCAATAAGGTTTAGTTAAAAGCAATCTTTTATAGTACTCTATTAAATGCTTGAAAATAAAAGTAATATCATAATTGCATCTATTTTGCTTTTTTTAGCTGCTCTGTTTTGGTCAGGAAATTTTATTGTTGGAAAGATAGCAGGTTTAAATGAAATACCTCCGATATCTTTAAATATATTAAGATGGTCATTAGCGTTTCTAATTTTATTACCTTTCACTTACAAAGAGATGCTTGAAAAAAAGGAATTAATTTTTAAAAATATTTATCTCTTATGTTTTTTGGGGATAACAGCGGTCAGTATTTTTAATTCAGCACTTTTTTATTCTTTGAAAACTACACAAGTCATTACGGGTGTACTTATGATTTCAACTGTTCCAGTTATGATCATTTTATTTTCTATAATTTTAAAAATTGAAAAAACAAATACCTTTCAAGTTTTGGGAGTTGTATTTTCTTTGTTAGGTGTATTATTTATAATTTCAAAAGCAGATTTTGAAGTCTTTAAAAATTTAGCTTTTGAAAAAGGAGATTTATTTGCATTATTTGCAATGATATCCTGGTCACTATATTCAGCACTTTTAAAGAAAAAAAATTACGGATTATCTCCAATAACTTTACTTCAGGTTGTCATTGGTCTTGGCGTAATATTTCTTATTCCAATGTATGCAATAGATTATATTTACATTGGTAATCGAATTACAGTTAATACAAATTTCATTCTTGTTTTATCTTATGTTGTTTTGTTACCTGGAATAATTTCTTTTTTTTTCTGGATAAAAGGTGTTGCTTTAATAGGCGCTAATAGGGCAGGAATTTATTTACATTTAATGCCAATTCTAGCTGCAATTCTTGCAATGATAATATTTGATGAAGTATTATTATTTTATCATTATATCGGTGGAATATTTATTATTTCAGGGATATTACTTTCAAACAAAAAAAATGCATAAAGTAGCTATACTCGACGATTATCAAAACATTGCAAAAGATTTTATTGATCTTAAAAAATTATCTTCAAAATATGAATTTCAAATTTTTAATCAGCCTTTTGAAAATGAGGATGATGCAATAGAACAACTGAAAGAATTTGAAGTACTATTTATAATGCGAGAAAGAACAAAAATAACAAAACAATTAATAGAAAGTTTAAAAAAATTAAAACTAATTGTTACAAGTGGAATGAGAAACAAATCTATAGATTTAGATGCTGCTAAGAAAAATAAAATTTTGGTTACTGGTACAGAAATCAATAGCAACCCAACGCCAGAGTTGACTTGGGCATTAATTTTGGGACTTGCAAGAAATTTTAAAACAGAAATAGATAATATGTATCAAGGTTACTGGCAGTCAACAATTGGAGTGGAGCTTAAAGGTAAGATATTAGGTTTACTTGGATTGGGTAGAGTAGGTTCTGAAGTTGCTAAAATTGGTAAAGCTTTTGGTATGCAAATTATGGCTTGGAGTGAAAATTTAAACTTAGATAAATGCAAAGAGTTAAATGTGTTGCCATGTAACAAAGACGATTTGATTCAAAATTCAGACTTTCTATCAATTCATGTTCAAGGAGGAGATAGATATAGAAATTGTATTACTATTAAAGAATTTGAGAAAATGAAAAAAACCTCCTACTTAATAAATACTTCGAGAGGTGAAATAGTTAATGAAGATGATTTAATTATAGCATTATCAACAAATATTATAGCTGGCGCAGGCATAGATGTTTACGAAAAAGAACCACTTCCTGAAAGCCATAAGCTTAGATTCGTACAGAATGCTCTTTTACTTCCTCACATTGGTTATGTAACTGCCGAAAATTATGAAACTTTCTACACTCAAATGATAGAGAATCTTGATAGTTTTATATCTGGTAAACCAAAAAGAGTTATAGAACAATAGAAATCTTAGACAATTTTACCAGATAAAATTTTAATTTTTTGTGTATAATTAATTTGATGAGCAAAGAATTTAAAGCTAATCAAAATCAAAAATTAGATAATCAAGAGTTAAATGATTGGTTAGACTCTCTTGATGCAGTAGTTGAAAATCATGGTAGAGAGGGCGCCAAACTAATTTTAGAAAAACTTGAGAAAAGAGCAAAAGATTTAAGAGTATTATATTCACCAGTTCCATATTCACCTTACAGAAATACGATATCTCAATATGATCAAGGAATTTATCCTGGAGATTTAGAAATTGAGGAAAAAATAACAGCAATTTTAAGATGGAATGCTTTAACCATGGTTATGAAAGCAAATAAAAATTATGGTGGGCTTGGAGGACATATAGCAAGCTATGCATCTTTTGCTGAAGTATTTGAAACTGGATTTAATCATTTTTTTAAAGGTGGTGATGAAGCAGATTTAATTTTTTATCAATCACAGTGCACAACTGGAATATATGCAAGATCTTTTTTAGAGGGAAGATTGACAAAAAATCATTTAGAACATTATAGGCAGGAATTAAACGAGCAAGGACTGTCTTCATATTGCCATCCTTATTTGATGAGAGATTACTGGACATTTACCACATCATCCATGGGGATAGGTTTAGTTAATGCAATTTACCAAGCCCGTTTCATGAAATATTTAGAAAATAGAAACTTATTAAAAACAAATAAAAGAGTATGGGGTTTATTTGGAGATGGTGAAATGGATGAACCTGAAAGTTTAGCTGGATTATCTATCGCCTCTAGAGAAAAATTAGATAATTTAACTTTTATTATAAATTGCAATCTCCAAAGATTAGATGGACCTGTGAGAGGCAATGGACAAATAATTCAAGAACTTGAGACAATCTTTAAAGCTAATGGATGGAATGTTATAAAAGTCCTTTGGGGATCTGAATGGGATAAGATTTTTCAACAAGATAAAGATCACTTGTTATTGAAACGTTTTGCTAAAACTGTAGACGGAAAATATCAAACTTTAGGGGCAAGAGATGGTGAGTATAACCTTAAAAACTTTTTTGCAGAGGATCCAGAAGTTTTAAAATTGGTTTCTTCACTTAGTAAAGATGAAATTGATAAATTAAAAAGAGGAGGTCATGATTTTAAAAAACTTTATGCTGCATTTAATGCGGCCGTTAAAACTAAAGGCAAACCTACAGTTATTTTAGCCAAAACAAAAAAAGGGTATGGAATGGGTAAAGCTGGAGAGTCAAAAATGACTAACCACCAGCAAAAAGAATTAAATCTTGATGCATTAAAAGAGTTTAGAGATCGTTTTCAACTAGATATTCCAGATAATAAACTAGAAAATATGGAGTTTTATAAACCAGATGAAAATTCTGAGGAAATAAAATACTTAAAAAAAAGAAGGGAAGCTTTAGGAGGGTCTTTACCTAAAAGAAGCTTTAAAGAAGTTGAATTAGTTACTCCAAAAATTGAAAAACATTCAAACTTTTTATTCGAAGAAAGTGACAGAGAATATTCAACAACGACTGGACTAGTAAGATCTTTAGGAAACATAATGAGAGATAAAGAGTTTGGAAAAAGAATCGTTCCAATAGTTGCAGATGAAGCTAGGACTTTTGGAATGGCTAATTTATTTTCACAAATTGGAATATATTCACCAGAAGGTCAGTTATATGAACCCGAAGATGCGACTTCAATTTTGAAATATCAAGAATCTAAAACAGGACAATTATTAGAGGAAGGAATTAATGAAGCCGGAGCCATATCTTCTTGGCTAGCAGCAGCTACATCTTATAGCAATCATAATTATCCAATGATGCCGTTTTATATTTTTTACTCAATGTTTGGTTTTCAAAGAATCGGAGATTTGATTTGGGCGGCAGCTGATCAAATGCCTAGAGGATTTTTAATTGGTGCAACAGCTGGTCGAACTACTTTAGCTGGAGAAGGATTGCAGCATCAAGATGGACAAAGTCATATAATTGCATCAACATTTCCAAATTTAAAATCCTACGATCCTTGTTTTGCAAGTGAACTTGCAATTATATTTGATGAAGGAATGAAAAGAATGATGACAGAATGTAAAGATGAATTTTATTATATTACTGTGAATAATGAAAAGTACTCTCATCCAAAAATTGATAAAAAAAATAAAGATGGAATAATTAAAGGTGGTTATCTTTTTGAAGATAATTCTAATGATAAAATTAACATAAATTTATTAGGATCTGGACCAATTTTTAGAGAATGTATTGAAGCCTCTAAAATACTTAAAGATGAATATGGAATTGGTTCAAGATTATACAGCATAACAAGTTATTCAGAGTTAGAAAAAGATGCTAAATCAGTTTTAAGACAAAACACATTATCTCCTGCAAATCAAAAACAAAATTATTTGCAGCAGCTAATTTCCAATGAAGATCCTGTAATTGCTACTTCAGATTATGTAAGAGCTTATTCACAATTAATCTCTAGTCATATAAAGAATAAGTTTTTAGCAATGGGTACAGATGGTTTTGGAAGAAGTGATACGCGAAAAAATTTAAGAGACTTTTTTGAGGTAGATAGCAAACATATAGTCGTCAGTTCTTTGTATACACTTTATGAAGATAAGAAAGTCCCATTACAAACATTAGAAAAAGCGATAAGTAAATATAATCTCAACAATAATAAGAATAATCCTTGGGAAATATAGTCCCTAATAGTATTTATGGAGTTACCTGTCGTCAATCATAAAGATTATGAAGCTCAATTAAATGATGATAATAAATTTCCTATAAAAAAATTTGGAGAATTAGCTAAAGCTTTAATTAAAAATAAAATAGTTAAAAATTTCTATATTCCAGAGCCATGCTCAGTAGAAACTTTAAAAGAAGCACATACAGAAGACTATATAAATAAGATAAAAAATAAAACTTTAAATAAAAATGAGATTAGAAAAATTGGTTTTCCTTTAGTTGACAGTGTGGTTAGAAGGTCTTTTATAGCAACTGGAGGCACAGTGCTTGCTACAAAATTAGCACTAAATTATGGAATAGCATGCAATACTGCAGGAGGTAGTCATCATGCAACATCTAATGAGGGAGCTGGATTTTGCGTTTTTAATGATGTTGCGGTAGCAGCCAAATATTTAACTACAAGAGGTTTGGCAAACAGAATTTTAATTGTTGATTTAGATGTCCATCAGGGCAATGGTAACTCTGAAATATTTAAGAATGATAATCAAGTTTTTACATTTAGTATGCATGCAAAGGTTAATTATCCAGCAAAAAAATCTATTAGTGATTTAGATGTAGAGTTAGAAGAAGACTTAGAAGATAAAGTTTATCTAGAAATTTTGAAAGAAAATTTAAGGTTGTTAAATCAAGAAGAATTTGATTTTATTTTTTATATTGCGGGAGTTGATATTCATTTTAATGACAGATTAGGTAAATTAAAAGTTTCAGACGAAGGAATTTTTAAAAGAGATGAAATAGTAATTGATAATTTTTTTTCAAATAAAGTACCAATTTGTGGTGTTTTAGGTGGCGGATATAATCAGGACTTTAATAAATTGATAGAATTACACTCTAGTTTACACAGAACATGTGCTAAGTTCATTTAAATGAAAAGAAAAAAAAATTTAACCTCTGAACAAGAAAATATTTTTTTTAATGAAGCTACAGAGCCACCTGGATCTAGTGAATTAAATAATGAAAAAAGAGAAGGCACTTACCATTGTGCAAATTGTGATATAATACTTTTCGAATCTGATACCAAATTTGAAAGTGGATCTGGATGGCCATCTTTTTTTAAATCTAAAAAAGATGTATTTGAGACAAAAACAGATTATCATTTAGGATATGGTAGAACAGAATATCATTGTAAAAATTGTGGTGGACACCATGGTCATATATTTGACGATGGACCCGAGCCAACTGGAAAAAGATATTGTAATAATGGTGTATGCCTGATTTTTAAGCCAAAATAGAGTTATTTAAATCACTTTAAATTCTAGGAAAAAAAATATAAAAAGAATTGTGAAAAAATTTATATTAACAATAGCTTTATTATTTGGATTTACACTAGGCGCGAATGCCAACGAGATTACGAATAATCTAAAAAATAAAATTGATAATTTTTTTAATCAAACATTAAGTGAAATGTTCCCTATGGCAGAATTTGGTTTAAGTTCAGGTAATTCTGATAAGGTAACAGGAAGTATTATTGCTATAAATCCTTTGTCTGATATCAATGATAAAAGCACCTCTACATTCTTTCAAGGAAGTCTATTTCTCTCAGATGACAGTAGAGAAACTATTAATTTAGGATTAGCTACCAGAAACTTAGTTAGTGATGATACAATGTTAGTTGGTGCAAACATATTTTATGATCATGAATTAGATCATAATCACCAGAGAGCCAGCATTGGGCTTGAAGCAATTACAAGTGTTGGATCAATTGCTTACAATGAGTACTGGGGATTATCAGATAAAAAAACTGGCGTTGATGGTTTTAAAGAAGAAGCTTTAGATGGAAGAGATTTGAAATTAGGTATACCGTTGCCTTATTTGCCGACCACAAGTCTTAATATAAGATCTTTTCAATGGGAAGGTGTTGATGGGGCAACAGATTTAGAGGGCGAGGATTTTTCATTACGAGCAAGCATTTCAAGATTTAATATTGAAATAGGTCATAGAGATTTTGATGGCGCTACTGATGATGAAGACTTTATTAGGCTTACTTATAGATGTTGTAAAGGTGAATATGAAAAATTTGAAATTAGTGATAAAGCTTTTAGCGGTGTTTCAGTTGAAAATAAAAGATTTGCTAAAGTCGAAAGAGAAAATTTGATAGTTAAACAAAAAGAGATGGATTTAACTGTGATAGGATTTTAAATATGAATACTAACTTAAATATTAGAATATTTTTTTTAACATTATTCCTAAGTTTGCTTAGCCTCACATTTTATATAACTGCTTCCAATGCTCAACCAGGAACTACAGTTACTAGAAACAATCCTGAATGTACAGGTAATGGAGGCACAATAACCCCTGCTTCTGCTGGAGACGCTTGTGAATTTACTCCTGATACTCAAAAATTGACTTTTTATAGATTAGACTTATGTACTTCTCGACCAACGGGCCCTACGACATCTGCTCAAGTAGTAAGAACAAGTTGTTCTACATTCTTCAAGAATGACAGTGGAGCAGAAACTGAGGTTAAAAAAGGCATAGGAACAGCTATTGGAACAGCATCTGATTATACTGCCTTACCATATGGAACTTATACTTTTGGAGTAGTAACGATGGGTTCAACTTTTAAATTTACCACAAGCCAACTTTTTGATGCTACAATGAGCGATAGATCTAATAGCTCTACCACATGCGTAACCAAAGTTTCATCCCTCGGTACAATTTATGGATTTGAAAATAGAATTAACACTGCCGCAAAATCAAATGTTGATTGCACATCAAGTGCAACTGCAGCAGAAACAACAATTGGAGTAAATACTTTAACAATGGATAGCGATGATGATTGTTATCATGCAGTAACTTTTCAAGGGACGCATGTAAATATTGACGCTTATTTACTAGAGTCGGATTTGACACTTGTTGATGGAGTTGGAGCTACCGATACAGACCAAATTAAAAATGGTGTAACAGGATGTACTGGTGGTGCAGATCATGGAATTTCAAGAATTATTGGAGTAATGCCATTAGCTAAGGCAATAAAAATAACTCCACAAACTTCAGGCTTGCAAATAAAGTATAATAATACGAGAGGCATAACAAAAAGTATGACAAGTACAACTAATATGATTGGTTACTTTGATAGTGCTTTTTTTGATTTTGATTTAATTGCTAGATAAAATCTATTTAACTAAATTTAATAAACTACCGTTTTTTTCCAGTTCCCTTAATTCTTGGTATCCACCAATATGTTTATCATCAAAAAATATTTGTGGAATTGTTCTTCGTCCATTTGCTTTTTTAGTCATTTCGTCTCTTAGACCTTCTTTTGTTGATATATCTATCTCTTTATAATTAAGATTATTTCTTGATAATAACCTTTTTGCTGCATCACAAAAGTTACACATAGGACCAGAGTAAACAGTTATATTTTTCATTTTTTTTATATATATGCAAAGATTTATAAATTACTAGAGTAAGTAATCGTTTTTATTAATCTTAGACTTTATAAGTTTTCTTGAATATTCGAATTTTTTTCTATGCTTAATGCTTTGCGAGCTAGCTCTTTTTCTCCAAAGTCTAAAAGAGGAAGGCTTTAAAGATCTTCTCATTATTTTGATAACTTCACTTTCAGTCTTTCCAGTTTTTTTTTCAATTTCTTCAAATGTAATTCTGTCAGCCCAAGCTGCCCATATGACCCAATCTGGACTCCCTAAAGGAGGTTCTGGATTTTTAACTCTGGTTGCGGGTCTGTGACTTTTTTTCATCAAAATTCAACAAATTGCTAAAATTATTTTAATGCAAATACTTAAGCCTATGATATTATCATCTTTAGATAGTCCTATCTAGCCATCTTTAGCTCCCGGTTTTTTAGGACTATCCTTAAAATGCTCCCCTTAGATTTTATCCTTTTCCTACAGATCATCATTTTTATGTTCATAACTCCTGGAACACCTAGAATTGTAATTATTTCTTATTCTAT
>CACAUA010000009.1 GCA_902535625.1 uncultured Pelagibacteraceae bacterium
GAGCTAAACCTATTGCTATTACAAATTGTTTAAACTTCGGAAACCCAGAGAAAGAAAAAAATATGGGTGAATTTGTAGAATGTGTTGAAGGAATTACTGAAGCAAGTAAGTATCTAGATTTTCCAGTCGTATCTGGAAATGTTTCGTTTTATAACGAAACAAAAGATAAAGGCATAAAGCCTACGCCAACAATTGGAGGTGTAGGGCTAATCTCTGACTATCAACAAATGCTTACTATGGATTTTAAAACTGAGGGAAACTTAGTTTACGTAATTGGTAAAACTGATGGGCATTTAGATCAAAGTATTTTTGCAAGAGAGCTTTTAAATGAAAAAAAAGGTCCACCACCGACTGTTAATTTATTTAATGAAAAAAATATTGGTGAGACTGTATTAGATTTATCTAAAAAAAATCTTATTGTGAGCTGCCATGATGTATCATTAGGTGGAATTTTAACAGCATTATCCAAAATGTGTATTAAAGGAAAAAAGGGAATAAAAATTAATTCACTTAAAGGTTTAACAAATAAATATGAATACTTCTTTGGTGAAGATCAGGCTCGATATATTGTTGAAATACCTAAAGCTAGTTTGAAGAAAGTAAATGATATTTTAAACAAATATTCTGTACATTTCGATGAATTAGGGACAGTTAATGGACAATACATCGAATATAAAGATGACATAAATTTGCCTATTGAAGAATTGGCAGATGCACATAAATATTGGTTAAAAAAGTATATGGATAGCTAATGGCAATGGATTTAAAAGAAATTGAGAGTTTAATTAAGGAAGGATTACCTGACGCAAAAGTTGAAATTCAAGATTTAGCGGGTGATGGAAATCACTATTCTGCTACAGTGACATCATCTGAATTTTCAGGTAAAAGTAAAATAGAACAACACAAAATGGTTTATAATTCTTTAAAAGGTAAAATGGGAAATGAACTTCACGCTTTAGCAATTAAAACAAAGGAAATTTAAATGGAACAAGAAACAAATGATTTAATAAAAAGTGAAATTGAAAATAACGATGTTTGTCTTTTTATGAAAGGTACACCTGATGCACCTCAGTGTGGATTTTCAATGGCAACTTCAAATATTTTGAAGGTTCTTGAAGTAAATTTTAAAGGTGTGAATGTTTTAGCAGATCAAAAGCTAAGAGAAGGTATAAAAGTATTTAGTGATTGGCCAACCATTCCTCAATTATATGTTAAAAACGAGTTTATTGGTGGATGTGATATCGTAAAAGAAATGTATGAGAGTGGAGAACTTGCTAAACTTTTTGAGTCTAAAGGAATAAATTTTAAAGCTAAGAATTAATTATCTAGAGTAATATTCAATTACTAAATTTGGCTCCATTACAACTGGATAAGGAACTTCTTCAAAAGATGGAACTCTTACAAATTTAACTTTTTTATTTTTTTCATCTAATTGTAGATATTCTGGAACTTCTCTTTCTTTGTTGGCAAGAGCAATATCAATTAAAGCAAGTTGTTTAGATTTATCTCTAATTTCAATAGTATCTTCTTCTTTAACCTGATAACTAGCAATATTAACTTTTTTTCCATTTACTTTAACATGACCGTGGTTAATCAATTGTCTTGATGAGAATATAGTGTTTGATAACTTTGATCTATAAATCACAGCATCTAATCTTCTCTCTAATAATCCAATTAAATTTTCTGCAGTATCACCTTTTTTCATAATCGCTTTCTTATAAACATTTCTAAACTGTCTCTCATTCATATTACCGTAATATGATTTTAATTTTTGTTTTGCTTGAAGTTGAATTCCATAGTCTGAAGGTTTACCAGCTTTTGTTTGTCCATGCTGTCCTGGAGGATAGGCTCTTGTATTAAAAGGACTTTTGGGTCTCCCCCATAAATTTACTTTTAATCTTCTATCTACTTTATGTTTAGAGTTTAATCTTTTTGTCATTAGTATGAGGTCTTATAAGCCTAAGTTATGTTTTGTCAATCAACCTTTTCCTTACTTAAACCAGCAAATACACTCGATAAAATACGAGTTTCTTTTTCTGAAAGATTAAGTTTATAGAAAATACTTCTTAAATTTTCCATCATGATCGGTTTTTTTTCAGGTGGATGAAAAAAATTCTTATTTTCTAAATTATTAATGCATAAATTTAACATTTTTTGAATATCGGTTTTATTTGCACTTTTAATTTTTTTTGACTTTTCAAAAGTAAACTTTTTATTTGAAATTAGGCCACTTACTATTTGAGCTACTATAATTAGACTATGAGACAAATTTAAAGATCTAAAATTCTTATTACTTGGAATTTGTAAAGTATAATCAGCATAACTAACTTCATTATTTGATAATCCAGATGCCTCTGATCCAAAAAGAAAACCAACCTTTTTTTTGTAATTAATCTTATTTAAATCAGTTATTGATATATGTTTAATATTTTTATTTCTAAATCTTGCAGATGTTGCAACTAATAGATCCAAATTACTTAAAGATGTTTCTAAATTTTCATATACTTTTGCTTTTTTAATAATATCCTTTGCCCCTACAGATGTTGCAATAATTTTATCATTTGGAAATGAGGGTTTTGGATTAACAATTGATAGATTATTAAAATTAAAGTTTTTTAAAGCTCTAGCACAGGCTCCTATATTTTCTGACAATTGAGGTTTGTGTAAAATGAAAGTTATATTCTTAAATGACATCAAGTACTTGCAGGAGCATTATCCTTAAATAGCTTGTAGTCTAAACTATCAACTAGAGCTTTAAAAGATGCATCAATAATATTTGGGGAAACTCCTATAGTAAACCAATTACCATGTTTTGAGTCTGCACTTTCTATTGAAACTCTAGTAACAGCTCCAGTTCCTGTATTTAAAATTCTAACTTTATAATCAACTAATTTTAGATCTTTTAAGTATTCTGAGTATTTTTCAAGTTTATTTACATTTTTTCTAATTGCATTATCTAAAGCATTAACAGGTCCGTTGCCTTCTCCTTCACATAATATCTCATGACCATCCACCTCAAGTTTTGCTTTTGCAAATGATATTACTTCTCCAGTAGAATCTTTCTTAACAGAAACATCATATTCGTTAATTGAAATGTATCTTGGTATTTCCCCCATCAATCTTCTAGCTAAAAGTTCAAAAGATGCATCAGCACCATCGTAACTATATCCAATGAACTCTCTATCTTTTACTTCATGAAGAAGTTTTTTTATTTTTGGATCGTCTTTTTTGATATTAATGCCAATTGCATTTAATCTTGACATTATATTAGATTGTCCTGATTGATCAGAAACAACAATATTCCTAGCATTACCTACTTCATCAGGATTAATATGTTCATATGTTTTTGGATCTTTTTGTACGGCTGATACATGCATTCCACCCTTATGAGAAAATGCAGAAGCACCAACATAAGGTAAATGTTTATTAGGTTTTCTATTCAATATTTCATCTAATAATCTTGAACACTGTGTTAAATTTTTAATGTTTTCTGGTTTGATGTTAATTTCATATTTGTCTGAAAAATCTTTTTTTAAAAAAAAAGTTGGGATCAAAGACATTAAATTTGCATTACCACATCTTTCTCCAAGTCCATTTATTGTACCCTGAACTTGTCTAACTCCTGCCTGCACAGCTACTAGACTATTAGCAACTGCATTTTCTGTATCGTTATGGGCATGAATTCCAAGGTTTTTACCTGGTATATACTTTGTTACTTCTTTAACAATTTTAGAAATTTCATGAGGCAATGTCCCTCCATTAGTATCACATAATACAATCCATCTTGCACCATTATCATATGCAGCTTTTAAACATGATATTGCATATTCAGGATTAGATTTATAACCATCAAAAAAATGTTCAGCATCAAACATAAATTCTTTACCTGAATTCACTATATGCTTAGCACTCTCGGTTATATTTTCTAAATTTTGATCGTTTGAAATACCTAAGGCCACATCAACATGAAAATCCCAACTTTTACCAAATAAACAAACGGACGAACTCTTTGAATTAATCAAAGATGATAACATAGGGTCATTTTTTGCACTATGCTCCGATTTTTTGGTCATACCAAAAGCGGTAAGATTTGCGTTTTTAAAGTTTTGATCCTTGTTAAAAAATTCTGTATCAGTTGGATTTGCTCCTGGCCAGCCCCCTTCGATATAATCAACTCCAAGGTTATCTAAAGATTTAGCAATTTTTTCTTTTTCATTTAATGAAAAGTCAACACCTTGAGTTTGTGCCCCATCTCTAAGTGTTGTATCAAATATATAGATTTTTTCTTTACTCATTTTAATTTCCACGAGGTTGTACCATCTTTATCTTCAATTAAAATACCCTTATCTAAAAGTTCTTTCCTAATTTTGTCAGCTAATTCATAATTTTTTTCATCTCTTGCTTTATTTCTCTCAACAATTTTTGAATTAATTTCATCATCTGACAGAGAAATTATATTTTTTTTTGTTTGTAGCCATTCTTCTGAAGTATCAGTTAATAGACCTATAAAGTTGCATGCTTTTATAAAAGTTGCTTTATCTTCTTTTGTTCCGGTTGAAGCTTTACTATATAAAGAATGTAAATTAGCAATATAACCAGGAGTGTTTAAATCGTCATATAAAGGAGCTAATACCTCATCTGGTAATATTTTGCTTTTATCAAAATCAGAATAAACTAAATACCATTTACTTAAAGTCTTTTCACATTCAGATATTAGTTTTTCATTCCAATCTAATCCTTGTCTATAGTGAGCACTAATTAATGCTAATCTTAAAACTTGACCATTATATTTATTTTTAAAATCTTTTATTTTTAATATGTTTCCCTGAGATTTTGCCATTTTTTCATTAGAAAGAGTTATAAATCCGTTATGAACCCAATAATTTGCAAATGAATTTGTTTCATTTGCACATCTTGATTGAGCAATCTCGTTTTCATGATGAGGAAAAATTAAGTCTCTACCACCCCCATGAATATCAAATTCTTCACCCAAATATCTTTTAGACATAACCGAACATTCTAAGTGCCAACCTGGTCTACCTTTGCCCCAAGGAGATTCCCATGAAGGCTCTTTATCTGTTGATGGTTTCCATAATACAAAATCTTCAGGATTTTTTTTTATTTCTGAAACCTCTACTCGTGAACCAGCTATTAATTCATCTAACTTTTTATTAGATAGTTTTCCATAATCACTAAATTTTTTAACTTCAAAATAAACATGTTTATCCCTCGAGTATGCGAACCCTTTTTTCTGTAGCTCTGTGATCATTTCAATCATTTGTTTTATGTTTTCTGTTGCCTTTGGTTCGCTGTTTGGTGTTTCACATTTTAAGTAATTACAATCCTTATGAAAATTTTCAGTAATTTTTGAAGTTAAGTCGTTTATAGAAATATTTTGATCATTAGATGCTTTAATTATTTTGTCATCTATGTCTGTTATATTTCTGATATATTTTACAGATGTTGATCCATATCTATTTTTTAAAATTTTATAAAGAATATCAAAAACAACTAATGGTCTGGCATTACCAATATGTGGATCATCATAAACAGTAGGGCCACAAACATACATGCCTATGGATTTTTCATTTTTAGGTATAAATTTTTCTTTCTTACCACCAAGACTATTAGTTAAAAAAATATCTTTACCCATACAACTAGGAATATACTTAAATTGTAGATTTGTGAATCTATTTGATTAATTAGGAATTTTGCATACTGGAATAGGTTCCATTTTATGCAAATTTGCACTTCGAATTGAATTATATTTATCTCTATTTACAGAATTTTCATTATCCATTGCTTCTTCTAATTCTTTATATGACAAACCAAGCTGTCCCTCATCAGTACGACCATCATCCCATAAACCATCTGTAGGAGGAGCATCAATTATCTCTTTTAAAATTCCAAGCTCTTTTCCAAGCTGCCATACCTCAGTTTTATTGCAATCTGCTATTGGAGAAATATCTACTCCGCCATCACCATATTTTGTATAAAAACCAACTCCAAAATCTTCTACCTTATTTCCTGTTCCAACAACTATTCCATTGTTTGCGGCAGCTACTTGATAAAGTGTTGTCATTCTTAATCTTGCTCTAGAGTTTGCCATCCCATGCTCACTACCAAAATTATTTAGTGTTCCTTCAAATGTTTTGAATAAACTATCTAATTCTAATGTGTGTCCCTCTACATTGCTAAATTTCTTCTTTAACCATTCTTGATGTGCCAAACTTAGATCATGTTGTGCAGATTTTTGTTTAATAGGCATTGATAAAACAATTGTTTTTAAACCAGTCATTGCACTTAATGTACTTGAGACAGAAGAGTCTATTCCACCAGAAATACCAATCACTAAAGATTGAGCTTTTTTTGGCATAGAATTCACATAATCTGATATCCAATTTTTAATGTGATTCACTTTATCTTTAGGTGTCATAATTTAAATATAAGAAAAAAAATTTATTTTTAAACTGTTAAGATGCCGCTTTAATTGCAGATTTAGAATACAAACTATTCTTTTTTATCTCATCTGAAATTAAAAACGCTAATTCTATAGCTTGATCAGAGTTCAATCGTGGATCGCAGTGCGTATGATATCTGCTTGATAAATCTGCATCTGATATTTTTTTTGCTCCACCAGTACACTCTGTCACATCTTGTCCTGTCATTTCAACATGAAGACCTCCTGCATATGAACCTTCAGCTTGATGAACTGCAAATACATTTTTAACTTCGCTTACAACATCATTAAACGGTCTTGTTTTAAAACCAGTAGTTGATTTAATTGTATTGCCATGCATTGGATCACATGACCAAACAACATTTAAACCTTCTTTTTTAATTCCTCTTATTAATTTTGGTAAGAATTTTTCAACGTTTTTATGACCAAATCTTGAGATTAAAGTTATTTTTCCTTTTTCATTTTTAGGATTTATAACTTCACACATTTTTGCAATCTCATCAGGTTTTGAAGTTGGACCACATTTGATGCCAATTGGATTTTCTATTCCTTTACAAAACTCAACATGTCCTCCATCTAATTGTCTTGTTCTGTCTCCTATCCAGACAAAGTGTGCTGAAGTATCGTGATATTCACCAGTGGTTGAGTCTACTCTTGTCATACTTTCTTCAAAAGGCAAGTGTAAAGCTTCATGAGAAGTCCAAAAGTTAACTGTGTATAATCTATTATTAAAATCAGATGTAATTCCACAAGCATCCATAAAAGCTAATGCATCTGCTATTTTATCTTCTAATTCTTTAAATTTCTTAGCTTGTGGACTTTTCTTAATATAATCTAAATTCCATAAGTGAACCTTATTTAGGTCAGCAAAACCACCTTTTGAAAATGCTCTTAAAAGGTTTAAAGTTGATGCAGATTGAGAATAAGCCTTAAACATTCTTTTTGGATCAGGTCTTCTAGCTTTTTCATTAAAATCTATTGCATTTATGTTGTCTCCCAAATAACTTGGTAATTCTTTATTACCTTGTTTTTCAGTTGGAGCACTTCTTGGTTTTGAAAATTGTCCAGCAATTCGTCCAAGTTTTACAATAGGTAAAGAAGCTGAGTAAGTCATCACTAAAGCCATTTGAAGAATAACCTTAAAAGTATCTCTTATATTGTCAGGGTGAAATTCTGCAAAACTTTCTGCACAATCACCACCTTGTAACAGAAAAGCTTTTCCATCATTGACCATTGCCAACTGATCTTTCAAATGTCTTGTTTCACCAGCAAAAACTAGTGGAGGAAAGGTTTTTAATTTATTTAAAACCATCTCCAATTCTTTCTCATCTTCATATTTAGGAATATGTTTGACGGGATATTTTCTCCAGCTATTTATTTTCCAATTTTTCATTTCAACTCAGAATTGTTTTAACAGACTTTATTATTTATTCAACAGTGACAGATTTAGCTAAGTTTCTTGGTTTATCTATATCGTATCCTTTATCTAATGCAGAGTAATAAGCTAACTTTTGCAAAGGTATAGTGGTCAAAAAAGGAATGAGTTCATCAGATATGGCATCAACCTCTATTTGCTCCCAAATATTTTCTGAATAAATTTCATCAGTACTTTTATTTGTTATTAGCAAAACTTTTGCACCTCTAGATATAACTTCCTGCATATTTGAAATAGTTTTTTTGTAATGCTCGTCTCTTGGAGCAATTACTACTACTGGCATACCATCTTCAATGAGTGCAAGAGGTCCATGTTTCATTTCCCCTGCTGGGTAACCTTCAGCATGAACATAAGCAAGCTCTTTTAGTTTTAAAGCACCTTCAAGTGCAATTGGATATGAATAGCCTCTACCTAGAAACATTGATCCTTTAGAATTAGCAAAATCTTTTCCAAGAGTTTGAATTTTATCTTCAATATTTAATGTATTTTTTGCATATTTAGATAAAGACAATAAATCTTTTATCTTTTTTTGGTAATCCTTTTTATTAATTGATTTTTGTTCATAGGAAAGCTTTGTACATAATAAATAAAGAACTAACATTTGTCCCAAGAAAGCCTTTGTAGATGCAACACCAACTTCTGGGCCACAATGTATAGGTAAAACTAGATCAGCGTCTCTTGCAATTGAACTTTCAACAACATTAACTACTGCACAAGTTTTAACATTATTCTTTTTGCACAAATCTAATGCTGCAAATGTATCTGCAGTCTCTCCTGATTGAGAAACAAACACATAAAGACAATCTTTTTTAAATTTAATTTTTCGATATCTAAACTCAGAAGCTATATCAACACTAACATCTAAGCTTGTATTTTGCTCAAACCAATATTTTGCCACAAGGCATGAGTGATAAGCTGTTCCGCACCCAATCAAAACTACAGATGAAATTTCACTTATTTTCCAAGGAAAATTATAAATATTTATCTCTTTATTATGTTTGTCGATGTACTCATTAACACAATTTTTTAATGTGGTTGGCTGCTCGTCTATTTCTTTAGCCATATAATATTTGTAATCTCCTTTTTCATAATTTTGATCATCTTTAGAAAGATTTAAAATTTTTTTGTTTACTTTAGTTCCATCAGCATCAAAAAATTCGACTTGATCCTTTTTTAAGATACAAAATTCTCCATCATTTAAATATGAAATCTTATTAGTCATTGATTTTAATGCATAAGAGTCTGAGCCAAGATAGTGTTCATTTGGACCATAACCAACTGCAAGAGGTGAGCCTCGTCTTGCTCCAACTATTAAGTCTGGTTGGTCTTTGAATATTATTCCTAGGGCAAAACTACCGTGTAATTTTTTTAAAACTTTTATAATTGTATTTTTAAGATTATTTTTTTTTAAATAATCAGTTACCAAATGTACAATTACTTCTGTATCTGTTTGGGATTTAAACTTATAACCTTTATTTTCTAATAACTTTTTTAAAATAGTTGAATTTTCAATTATACCATTGTGAACGACAGATACATCTTCTGATGAATGAGGATGTGCATTAATTGAGCTAGGTTTTCCATGCGTTGCCCATCTTACGTGCCCAATACCGATAGAGCCAGATATTTTAGTTTGTATAATGTTTTTCTCTAAAGCGTCTACTCTACCCTCACACTTTACTTCATTTATATTTCCTTCTGAAAGAGTTGCTATACCTGCAGAGTCGTAGCCTCTATACTCAAGTTTTTTTAATGAACTTATAATTCTAGGAGTAACCTCTTTAGAGCTTGTAATTCCAACTATTCCGCACATTACTTATTATTTCCTTTTGTAATTTTTCTTTTCTTTTTGATTTGATCTTGTTAATGCCAACGACCCTTTGCTTACATTTTTAGTAATTACTGAACCTGCACCAATGACACTTTTTTCATTCAGAGTAACTGGTGCTACTAAAGATGTATTTGAACCTACAAATACTTTATCCTTGATGTTTGTTTTACTTTTTTTTCTCCCATCATAATTGCAAGTTATTGTTCCAGCACCAATATTAACGTCCTTCCCCACTACTGCATCTCCAATATATGATAAATGATTGACTTTAGAATTTTTATTTATTGTACTTTTTTTTACTTCAACAAAATTTCCTATCTTTGATCCGGATTTAATTTTTGTTCCAGGTCTTAAACGAGCATATGGACCAACACTTACGTTACTTTCTATTTTAACACCCTCAAGATGAGAGAATGACAGAATTTTAACGTTGTTTCCTATTTGAACTTTATCAGCAAACACAACATAAGGTTCTATCTCTACATTTTTTCCAATTTTAGTATCTTTAGAAAAAAAAACTGTCTCAGGCCCCTTCATTTTGACACCTTTTTTTAAAAATTTATCTCTAAGTTTATTTTGTAAATTTTGACTATTCATTAGATAGTTGTATATAACTGGGTATTGATTTAATTAATTCACAATTTATTTCTTATTAATACTTTTTAAATGACACAAAAATTCACAGTTCTTTTTGATTTAGATGGTACGTTAGTAGACACAGCACCTGATCTAATGCTTGCTCATAACCATGTTATGAAGAAATTTGGATACCCCACAAAATCTCTTGATGAACTTAAAAATACTGTTGGTCAAGGAGCTGGGGCAATGATTGGTAGATCTATATGGAGCCAGGCCAAAAAAGAATTAACTTCGATTAATGAGAAAATTAAAAATGAAATGACAGATGAATTTATTTCTTATTATGGAAAAAATATTTTAAATGAAAGTACTCTGATGACTGGTGTAAAAGATTTTTTAAATTGGTGTAAAAAAGAAAATATATCAATGGCTGTATGTACGAATAAAACTGAACATCTCGCAGTAGATCTTCTAAAAAAAATTGGGATATATGATTACTTTGAATATGTTGCGGGTTACAATACTTTTGATTATTGTAAACCTGATCCGAGACATATAACAACAATCATAGAAATTTTAGATGGTAGTAAAAATAAATCAATTATGATCGGTGATAGTGAGTCGGATGCAAATGCAGCTAAAGCGGCAGATATTCCAATGATTTTATTAGAGGATGGATATACTGAAAAAAATATTGATGAAATTTATCATAATCACTTAATAAAAGACTTTGTAGGTATTGAAAAAATTGTATCTCAATATCTTTAATATTGATTAATTTATTTTAACTATTAAAACAAAATCACAAATTAGGAGTTATTTTGTTATTGCATACAATTAAAGTATATCCATCAAAAATAAATCTTCCAAAGAAGAAACAGCTTGCTTGGAAAATAGCAGAGATAGCAAGTGATAATGCTAAATTAAATAAAAATTCAATAGAAATGGTTATTAATAGAATTATTGATAACGCTTCTGTTGCAATAGCTTCCTTAAATAGAAGACCTGTAATATCTGCAAGAGAAATGGCAAAAAAACATGTTAGAAAAAATGGAGCTAATCTTTTTGGCATAAATTCAAAACTTAAATTTGATTGTGAATGGGTTGCGTGGGCAAATGGAACAGCTGTTAGAGAATTAGATTTTCATGATACATTTCTAGCGGCTGATTACAGCCATCCTGGGGATAATATTCCTGCTCTTTTAGCAGTGGCACAACAATTAAAAAAAAATGGAAATGATTTATTAAGAGGAATTATAACTGCTTATGAAGTTCAAGTTAATCTTGTAAAAGCTATTTGTCTTCATAAACATAAAGTCGACCATATTGCTCACTTGGGACCAAGTGTTGCCGCTGGTATTGGATCAATGTTAAAGTTAAATACAGAAACTATTTATCAAGCTATTCAACAAGCATTACATGTGAGTGTTTCAACAAGACAATCAAGAAAAGGTGAGATTTCAAGTTGGAAAGCGTATGCTCCAGCTCATGCAGGAAAATTAGCAATTGAAGCTGTTGATAGAACGATGCGAGGTGAAGGAGCCCCAAGTCCTATTTACGAAGGTGAAGATAGTGTAATAGCAAGAATATTAGATGGAAAAAATGCTAAATATTTTGTTCCTTTGCCCAAAAAAAAAGAAGAAAAGAAAGCTATTCTAGAAACATATACAAAAGAATATTCTGCAGAATATCAAGCTCAAGCATTAATTGATATTGCAAAAGCTCTTAATAAAAAAATTGATAATTTAAATACAATTAAAAAAATAGATATATATACAAGCCATCATACTCATTATGTAATAGGAACTGGAGCTAATGATCCACAAAAAATGGATCCGAATGCAAGTAGAGAAACTTTAGATCATTCAATAATGTATATTTTTGCAGTAGCTTTAGAAGATGCAGACTGGCATCATGTAAAGTCTTATACTAAAAAGAGAGCTAACAAAAAAAGTACAATTAAAATATGGAGGTCCATTAAAACTCACGAGGATAAGAAATGGACGAAAAAATATCACGATCCTGACCCAAAAAAGAAATCTTTTGGAGCAAGAGTTGTAGTAACATTAAATAATGGGAAAAAAGTAATTGAAGAATTAGAAAGAGCAGATGCTCATCCTTATGGCAAAAGACCTTTTGAAAGAAAAGATTATATAAATAAATTTAAAATTTTAACAGAAAATATTATTTCTAAAAAAGAAAGCGATAGATTTTTAAAAGATGTTCAAAATTTAAAAAAATTAAAAAATAATCAGCTTACAAAACTAAATATTGAAGTAAGTAGAAGATACCTAAAATCGAATAATAAAAAAGGAATATTCTAGTGCACTTTGTTGAAAAAAAACCTGAAGAGAAAAGAATTGATTTAGATAATAAACTAAAATCAAATAAAATTTTAAGAATACCAGGTGCATATAATCCATTAACAGCAAAAGTTATTGAAGAAATTGGATACGACGGCGTTTATGTATCAGGAGGTGTTATGTCTAATGATTTGGGATATCCTGATATAGGATTAACAACTCTTAATGATGTCAGTAACAGATCAAAGCAAATTGCACGTGTTACAAATCTTCCAACAGTTGTTGATGTCGATACAGGTTTTAAATCTTGTAAAGAAACTGTTCAAACATTTGAAAATTTTGGTATTTCGGCAATTCATTTAGAAGATCAGATAGAACAAAAAAGATGTGGTCATCTAGACAATAAAGAATTGATATCAAAAGAGGATATGACAAAAAAAATCAAAGAATGTATAGAAGCAAGATCAGACAAAAATTTTAAAATCATCGCGCGATCTGATGCTAAAAGCGTAGAGGGTATTGATAAAATGATTGATCGTTGCAAATCTTATATTGATGCTGGTGCAGAAATTGTTTTTCCAGAAGCATTAAAAGATGAAGCTGAGTTTGAAAAAGTTAGAAAATCCCTGGATTGTTATCTTTTAGCAAATATGACCGAGTTTGGTAAATCGAAGCTGCTAGATTTTAAACAATTAGAAGAGCTTGGTTACAATATTGTAATTTATCCAGTTACTACACAAAGACTAGCGATGAAAAGTGTTGAGGATGGTCTGCGTGCCATTTTTGCGGATGGACATCAAAATAATATTATAGATAAGATGCAAACAAGAAAAAGATTATATGATCTAGTTGAGTATGAAAAATACAACTCGTTAGACGAAAAGATATATAATTTTAGTACAGAGGGACATGAATAATGAGTGAAGAAGTAAAAAAAGGTTTATTAGGAATTGTTGTTGATGAAACAGAAGTTTCTAAAGTTATGCCTGAGATTAACTCATTAACCTATAGGGGTTATGCTGTTCAAGACTTATGTGAATTTTGTAGATTTGAAGAAGCAGCATATCTTATATTAAAGGGTGATTTACCGAATAGTATTGAACTAAGACAATTTGAAAAAATCGAACGAGGACAAAGAGATTTATCAAAAAATCTTTACGAAATAATTAAACACATGCCAAAAAAGTCTCATCCTATGGATGTTGCTCGAACAGCGGTTAGTGTAATGGGATTAGAAGATAAAGAAACTACAGATAATTCTCAGGAGGCAAATACAAGAAAAGCTTTAAGAATTTTAGCTAAAACTCCAACTGCTTTAGCAGCGTTTTATAGAATTCGAAAAGGTAAGAAAATTATTAAACCTAAAAAAGAATTAACTTTTGCAGAAAACTTTTTTTATATGTGTTTTGGAAAGGTTCCTCAAAAGGAAATTGTAAAAGCATTTGATGTATCTTTAATTTTATACGCGGAACATAGTTTTAATGTTTCAACTTTTACCGCTAGAACAATAACAAGTAGTTTATCTGATATTCATGGAGCTATAACAGGTGCAATTGCTAGTTTAAAAGGACCATTACATGGTGGAGCTAATGAAGAAGTTATGCATATGATGAATAAAATCAAAAAACCTGAGAATGCTTTGAAATGGATCAATAATGCATTAAAGAAAAAAGAGGTAGTGATGGGTTTTGGTCACAGAGTTTATAAGAGTGGAGACTCTAGAGTTCCAACCATGAAAGTGTATTTCAAAAAAGTTGCTAAAATTAAAAAAGATAAAAAGTTTTTAAAGATTTACGATATTGTTGAAAGAGTAATGATTAGTAAAAAGAATATTCATCCAAATGTAGATTACCCAACAGGACCGACTTATCATCTAATGGGTTTTGATACAGATTTCTTTACACCAATATTTGTAATTTCAAGGATTACTGGTTGGTCAGCTCATATAATGGAACAACATTCGTCTAATAAATTAATTAGGCCATTAGCTAAATACAAAGGTAGCAAATATCGAAAAGTAATGCTTTTAAACCAAAGATAACTACTTTGATAATAATTTTCCTAATATTCTAATATCTTTTACTTTTTCTAAGTTTCTTACTGTTTCAATAATTTTTTTTGATTTAGATAAAGGCCATTTAGCAAATTCTGTACAACCTAGAAACTTATCTGCAACTTCATCGTAAGTCATTGGTATTGCGGGACTACCTTTTCCAAAATCACCTCTTCCAGATATTTTTTTTCCATTTTTTAAATAGATGTCTATTATAGTTGTCATCTTATCATAACCTGCTGCTTCAGCTATTTTGTTTTTATAAAAGTTAACTTTTTTTAGCATTTGTTGAACATCAGATTTATTGATTCTTTTATCTTGATATTCAGGAATGTAAGCTCTTCTATCAATTAAAAGTATTGCCATAGAATACTCCATACTAAATTTAGCTTGAAACTCATTTTTTGGTCGATGATGTATCAAAGCATTTTGCATATTATGGTTTGTGCCAACATCAACTTTAACTACTTGTTCAGGCTTAATGTCATACTTGTTAATTAACTCTAACATCTTTGTCATCCCAGGATGGGTTAAAGAACCACAAGGGTGAGGTTTAATAGAAATACCTGGAGATTTAAATGTCCATGGTCTTCCAAGTTTACCTTTTAATGCGTTTATATCGTATCCACCTCCATGAGCTTGGAAGAAACCTCTTGGAGATTCCAAAATTTTATCTGTCGAGGACCACCCATATCTTACTAAATCACAAGCTATCACTCCACTCTCTGCCGCTCTACCTGCGTGCAGTGGTTTTGTCATTGTTCCAAAATTTTCTCTTAATCCAGCGCTAAGAGAGGCCGCAATCCCTAAAGATCTTAAAATTTTGTTATGGTCATATTTTCTAATTTTAGCTGCTGCAGAAGCTGAAGCAAAAGTTCCACATGTTGCTGTTGAATGAAAACCATGTTGATAATGACGTGGAGACATTGCTTCAGATATTTTACATTCTACATCTACTCCAATTAAATATGAGTTTAAAAAATCTTTTCCATTAATTTTATTAACTTCACCTTCTGCGAAAGCGCTAGGCAAACAAGGTGCTGTAGGATGTGTTAATAACCCATAAACCCTATCTTTTGCTACGGCTAACTGCGTATCATCATAATCATCAGAATGTATTCCTACACCATTTGCCAAAGCTGCAAAGTGCGTTGGAACCTTCATTTTTGAACCAATAACTGTTGCCTTCCCTTTTGCTGAACTTTTTTTGATATGTGCGAATAAGTAATTACCTGTTCTTGCAACAGAGCCTGATAGTGCTAAACCAAAACCATCCAAAATATGTTTTTTTGCTAACTCAACTACTTCTTTTGGAATATTTTTAAATTTTGTTTTGTGAACAAAGTTAGCAACATATTTTGTTAAGTCCTTTCCTCTTTTAGATTTAATATTTGGTGTAAAAGCTTTAGTCATTATTTTCCTTTCATTATTAGATTTTTAATAGGTCTGTAGAATAAACTTAAAAAAGTTAATGTAAAAAATACAAGTACAATTGGCCTTGTGAAAAACATAAATATATTTTGGTCAAATATTATGATTGATTGAGCTAATGAATTTTCTACTAATTCGCCTAATACAATTCCCATAATAATTGGTGCTGGAGAAAATCCTGACCGTCTTAAGAAAAATCCAACAACACCTGAAATTAGCATTATGTAAACATCTACCATAGATTGAGATAATCCATAAGATCCAACAAGACAAAATACAAATACAGATGGCCATAAATAGCCTCTTGGTATTAAAGAAATTCTTGAGAATATTTTAGCTCCAAGTAAACCAAAAATTAAAAAGATAAAGTTTGCTAAAAGCATGCCATAAAAAATTGTGTAAAGCAGATCAGGTTGCTGTTCAAACAAATATGGTCCAGCTCTTAATCCATGAATTTGAAATCCTCCAAGAATTACCGCTGTAGTTGCTGAACCTGGAATACCTAAAGCAAGAGTTGGTATCATTGCACCACCGGTAGCAGCATTATTAGCTGACTCTGGAGCTGCAACACCTTCTATTTCTCCTTTTCCAAAGTTATCTTTATTTTTTGACCATCTTCTTGCCTCGTTATAACCAATCATTGCGCTAACTGTTCCGCCTTCAGCTGGAAGAATGCCTATAAAAGTTCCTATACCTGATGATCTTAAAATTGTTTTAACACAACTCTTAAATTCTGAAATTGAAGGAAGTTTTATTGCTGAAAACTTAATTCTTTCTAAAAGTAATTCACTTTTTGATGCTTGGACTAATATCTCAGACATTGCAAATAAACCAATTAATACAGGAACAAAGCTTATCCCTTCAAAAAGTTCAGCAACCCCAAATGTAAATCTTGAAATACCAGTTGTAAGGTGAACTCCGATTGTTGCAACAAATAAACCTATCAAACCTCCTATAAGATTTTTAACAGGAGACTTTGAGCTTATAGAAGCTAACATTGATAATCCAAATATTGCCAATGCAAAATATTCTGGAGGTCCAAATTTATATGCAATTCTTGCAAGTGTTGGTGCAAAAATAATTAGGACAATCAAAGAAATAATTCCACCAACTACGCTAGATACTGCAGCCATGCCTAAAGCTTTACCTGCCTGGCCCTTCTGAGCCATTGGAAAACCATCAAAAGCTGTTGCAGCAGCAGGTGGGGCGCCAGGTGCATTAATTAATATAGCTGTGATTGATCCTCCAAAAGTACCACCACAATATAATGCAGCCATTGCTGCAATCGCTTGACTGGGTTCTAAATATATTGTGAACGGTAATAACAATGCAATAGCCATTCCTGAACTTAATCCAGGAAGAGCACCTATCAATACTCCAACAATTGTAGATCCTAGTATTAAACCAAATGTTGTTGGATTTAAAATTAAAGAGATATTTGATAAAATTTCCATTAATAAAAATTCCTAATTATAAATTCCTCTAATATCCCTTGAGGAAATTTTAATTGAAGTACAAGTGTAAAAAAAACAAAAACAAATACTGATATAGTTAAAGAATAAAAAAAGATTTTTATATAATCTTTCCTTTGCCATAACATAGGTGTAACTAAAGTGAACAAAAATATAGAAATTAAAAATCCAAGTTTATCTGCTATTAAAACTATAAATAATGTATAAGCAAATGTTACAAAAGCATTTCTTCGAATTAATTCTTTTTTATCAGACTTTAAATTTTTATTCTGAATTAACTGAAATATAGATAAAAAAATTATTAAAGAAAAAATTAATCTTGGCATCATTGTAGGTTGCATTCCCTGAGCTAAAATTTCAGGAACTTCATCAAATGTGAATGTGTATGCAAATAATGCGACTGATATAATTATAATAATACTTAGAATTTTTATATCTTTTATCATTTTGATTTAAATGGGGGTTGTATAACCCCCATTAAGTAATTGAAATTATTTAGCTAAACCTAAACTTACTAAAGCAGCTCTTGCTTCTTTGTAAATAGATTTAATTTCAGCATCCCAAGCTTTAGCTCCTGCAACACTTGATGCATCCAAACCAGCACCTTGTAAATAGTTTTGGTAAACTGGATGTTTCATTGCTTTAAGGAATCCCTTTTCAAGAGTATCAATAGTTTTTTGTGGTGTACCTTTGAGCACAACAACACCTCTAACTGTAGCAAAAGACGCATTAATACCTTTTTCTTTAAGAGTTGGTGTATCTGGTAATGCAGACATTCTTTCATCTGCCATTACTGCTAGTACTCTCAATTCGCCTGCATCTAATTGATCTTTTCCTTCATCAAGGTTTAATCCAGCAGCTTCGATTTGATTTCCTACTAAACTAGTCATTATCGCTCCACCACCTTCGAATGGTACAAAAGCAATTTTTGTTTTTGCTTCCCTTGCGAATATTAATCCTGAAATATGATCAACACTTCCTACGTTAGTACCACCATATTTAATTGGTTTTTTTTGACCAGCTTTAATTAAATCTTCAATTGTTTTGTAAGGACTTTTTGCATTTACAAATATTACAATTGGGTCAACTGTAGTTCTTGCAACACCAACAAAATCATCAATTGTCAGCTCCGCTTGTCCTCTAGCCATTCTAAATAAATGAGTTGGCGTAATAGCTAGTACTGTATGACCATCTCTAGGCTTCGATTTTACGTAAGCCATTGCCTTATTACCTGCATCACCTCTTTTTGGAGTGATGTAAGCGTTATTTTTAAGATTTTTTCTTGTTCTAATTAACAACATTCTTGCAGTTGTATCAGTTCCTCCACCTAAACCGGCGTGAGTAACAACTTCAATTGGTTTAGATGGAAAACCATGACCGTCAGCAACGGCAACATTTCCCAAACCAATGAATGATGTAACTACTAAAATAGCGCTAAGTAACAAATTTAACGTTTTTTTCATTGTTTTCCTCTCGTAAAGTTAAAATTTATATAATCAAAGTGAAATTGCTAATACAAGGACCATTTGACCACACCCAAATACGATTACTAAATAAAAGTAACTAAATATTTGATTTTAACTTCTCTTTATATAATGAGATACCCTTTTCGACCTTATTCTTATATGATTTCTTAAAACCTTCTAATTGCCAGCCTGAAAGTCTATTCTCTAGCTCTTTTAAGTTATTGCTCTTCCAATCATCAGTTGTTTCAGGATCTTTCCAGATTTTTTTCTCTTCATCAGATCTTCCACATCCATAACATAGACCTGATACTGGATCAGTTTTACAAATACTTATACAGGGACTTACTATCACTTAATCCTAGGAAAAAGCGTCTATCCAATTACCTTGCGTAGATGCTTTTGAATATTCAGTGGCTCTACCTTCAAAGAAGTTCATATGCTCTACTGCATTTAACATCGTGTCTAACCATGTTAATGGATTTTTCTGAACATCATATATTGGTTCAAGACCTAACTGAGTTAATCTTCTGTTTCCAATGAACCTAATGTAATCTTTAACTTCTTGAGCAGTTAAACCTTGCATTGGCCCCATTTCAAAAGCTAGATCAATAAATGCATCTTCATGTTCAATTATAGTTCTGCAAGCTTCATAAAGTTCTTTTTTAAGTTTTGGTGTCCAAATCTCAGGATTTTCTTTAATGAACTCTTTAAAAATTCTAATCATAGAATTACAATGAAGAGTTTCATCTCTTACCGACCAAGTAACTATTTGACCCATTCCTTTAAGTTTATTGTGTCTTGGAAAGTTTAATAAAATTGCAAAACTTGCAAATAACTGAAGGCCTTCTGTAAAGGCACTAAATACTGCAACAGTTTTTGCGATATCCTCTTTTGAGTTTACATTAAAATTTTGCATGTAATCATATTTATCTTTCATTTCTTTGTACTTCATAAATGCAGAGTATTCAGACTCTGGCATTCCAATAGTATCTAATAAATGTGAGTAAGCTGCTACATGGACTGTCTCCATAGAAGCAAATGCTGTCATCATCATTAAAACTTCTGTTGGCTTAAATACAGTTGTGTAATGTCTTAAGTAACAGTTGTTAACTTCAACATCTGCTTGAGTAAAAAATCTAAAAATTTGAGTTAATAAATTTTTTTCTGACTCAGAAAGATTTCTCTGCCAATCTCTAACATCATCACCAAGTGGAACTTCCTCTGGTAACCAATGAATTCTTTGTTGAGTTAACCAAGCATCATAACACCATGGGTATCTGAATGGTTTATAAACTGGGTTCTCAACTAATAAACCCATTTTTTTTGGTTCTATAATTTTTTGTTTTGTATCATTTAGACTTTCTACTGACATGATAAACACTCCTCATATTCTGGTTGTTGATTTTCTTGTTTCTTAGATTTGTAAACATTTGCAGTTACATCTGTAGAATTTGCATCGTTTACGTTTTCCGCTCTTTGTATTGATTTAGATCTGCAGTAATAAAGGCTCTTCAATCCTTTTTTCCAAGCTTGGAAATGAATTTGATGTAAGTCCCTTTTATGAATATCTGCAGGTATAAATATGTTTATTGATTGTGCTTGTGAAATATGAGGAGTTCTATCTGCACCTAATTCCACAATCCATTTCTGGTCTAACTCAAAAGCAGTTTTAAACACGTCCTTTTCTTGTTGTGTTAAAAAATCTAGATGAGAAACTGATCCTTGATTGGTCGTGATACTTGACCATGTTTCATCATCATTTTTACCGTGCTTCTCTAATAATTTACTTAGATATTTATTTCTAACATTAAATGATCCAGACAAAGTTTTATGTGTATAACTATTTGCTGCAATTGGTTCAACTCCTGGAGATGTTCCACCACAAATAATTGAAATTGAAGCAGTTGGAGCTATTGCAGTTTTATTTGAAAATCTTTCATTAATACCATAATCAGCAGCATCTGGACATGCACCTCTTTCATCGGCCAAATCTTTTGAAGCTTGATCAACTTGTTTTTGGATGCTTTCAAATATTTTTTTATTCCAAACTTTACTCATCACTGACTCAAAAGGAATCATTTTTTGTTGAAAGAATGAATGAAGTCCCATAACACCTAGGCCAACACTTCTTTCTTTCAATGCTGAATAAACAGCATCACTAAATGACTCAGGTGCTTTTTCAGTAAAGTCCGTTAATACATTATCTAAAAATCTCATTACGTCTGGAACGAAGTTTTCATCGTCTTTCCATTCATCGTAAGTTTCTAAATTTAAAGATGATAAACAACACACTGCCGTTCTATCTCTACCCTCTTTATCAATTCCTGTTGGTAAAGTTATTTCGCTACATAAGTTAGACGTCTTAACAGTTAAACCAGCAAGCTTATGATGTTGAGGTATCATTCTATTAACTGTATCAATGAAAACAATATAAGGTTCTCCAGTTTCAATTCTTGCAGTTAATAATCTAATCCATAAATTTCTTGCAGAAACAGTTGCTTGCACTGATTGATCTTTTGGACTTTTTAGTGCCCATTGCTCGTCTAACTCAACAGCTCTCATAAATGCATCTG
The DNA here is from genome assembly GCA_902535625.1 of uncultured Pelagibacteraceae bacterium. Classification (GTDB taxonomy): domain Bacteria; phylum Pseudomonadota; class Alphaproteobacteria; order Pelagibacterales; family Pelagibacteraceae; genus Pelagibacter. The sequence continues at coordinate 21,604 of CACAUA010000009.1, forward strand.
AAACTAAAACACCATGATGTAAATTTAATGATCTTCTGTTTGGATCACCGCCTGTTGGTCTTCTCATTTCAATAAATTCCTCTATCTCCGGATGATCAATTGGAAGATAACAAGCTGCTGATCCTCTTCTTAAAGAACCTTGACTGATCGCCATTGTCAAAGAGTCCATAACTTTTATAAAAGGAATAATTCCTGAAGTTTTTCCAACTCTTCCAATTTTTTCTCCAATGGATCTTAAGTTGCCCCAATAACTTCCAATACCTCCGCCTTTAGCAGCCAACCAAACATTTTCACTCCATAGATCTAATATTCCAGTTAAGCTATCCCCTGCTTCATTTAAGAAACAGGAAATTGGTAAACCTCTTTTTGTCCCACCATTTGATAAAACTGGTGTTGCTGGCATGAACCATAAGTTACTTATGTAGTTATAAAGTCTTTGCGCGTGTAAGTTGTCATCTGCATAATGACTAGCAACTCTTGCAAATAAATCTTGGAAAGACTCGTTTTCTCCAAGGTATCTATCACTTAGTGTTGCTCTTCCAAAATCTGTTAAATTATTATCTCTAGATCTATCTATTTTAATAGTTATCCCTTTAGAATTTTGAAACAACTCTGTGTTGTTATTTAGTGAAAATAAGTCTGGTCTTTTGTCATTATTGCTGATTTTTTCCGCTGGTTTATAATCAGAGACAGCTTTCCTGATCGCCTGAGACAATATTTTGTTCATTAAACTCCCTTTTTATCTTTATACTAAAAAATCTAGTAAATAACTAGATATAGTGTGTAGATTTACCTGATATACTATATAAATTGTAAATCAATAGAACATTTATAGAACTTATTAAATAATTATCAATAAAAATTTTAAAAAAATGTACATATATCCACATGAATAATTTGGGAAAAATTGATCCCTACGGCTTTCGGGAATATGACGCACGATGGGTATACGAAAAAGACATAGATGATGATGGAATCGTTCAACTCGGTAAAGGTCTTGGAACTCAAATAATTAATCATACAAAAAAAAACAATCCTAGAATTATAGTTGGCCAAGACTACAGGTCTTACAGCGAACATATCAAAGAAAAATTAAAAGAGGGTTTAGTTTCAACTGGGTGCAAAATCGAGGATATAGGATTATCCTTATCTCCTATGGTTTATTTCGCACAATTTAATTTAGACTCAGATGCAATTGCAATGGTTACAGCAAGTCATAATGAAAATGGTTGGACAGGTGTAAAAATGGGCATCAAAAAAGGATTAACTCATGCACCTGAAGAAATGAAAGAACTAAAGAATATTACTCTCAATCAAAAATTTATTAATGGTGAAGGTAATGTAAAAAAAATTGATGGTTTCCAAGATATTTATAAAAATGATTTAATAACAAAAAACTCATTAAATAAAAAAATTAAAGCAGTTGTTGCATGTGGTAACGGAACAGCTGGAATATTCGCACCTGAAATTTTAAGAGGTATTGGGTGTGAAGTCATTGAACTTGATTGCAACCTTGATTGGACTTTTCCAAAATATAATCCAAATCCTGAAGATTTAGAAATGTTACATGCAATTTCATCATCTGTTAAAGAAAATAATGCTGATATTGGATTTGGTTTTGATGGAGATGGAGATAGAGTTGGGGTTATTGATGATAAAGGTAATGAAATCTTTTCAGATAAAATAGGGCTATTAATAGCTAGAAATCTTTCAAAAGATCATAAAAGTAGTAAATTTGTTGTTGATGTAAAATCGACAGGACTTTATTCGAATGACAGAATATTAAATGAGAATAAATGTGAAACAATTTATTGGAAAACTGGTCATTCTCATATCAAAAGAAAAGTATATACCGATAACGCTTTAGCAGGATTTGAAAAAAGTGGTCATTTCTTTTTTAATAAACCTTTGGGATATGGCTATGATGATGGAATTAATTCAGCAATACAGGTCTGTAAGTTACTTGATAAAAATAACAAAAAAATGAGTGAAATACTTGGTGAATTGCCAACAACTTATCAAAGCCCGACTATGGCTCCTTACTGCAAAGATAGTGAAAAATATGATGTAGTTGAAAATTTAGTTAAAGAAATAACAAATATTAAAGAAAATAAAACTAAAGTCGATGATCAAGAAATTAGAGAAATATTAACTGTTAATGGAGTAAGATTTTCTTTTGATGATGGGTCTTGGGGATTAATAAGAGCATCTTCTAATAAACCCTCTTTAGTTGTAGTTACTGAAAGTCCAACCTCTGAAGATAGAAAAAAGAAGATTTTTGACTTTATTGATAATCTTCTTCAACAAACTGGTAAGGTTGGGGATTATGATCAAAAAATTTAAAATTCAACTATAAAGAGTTAAGAAAAAATTAGAGAATCGAATAATATTGTAAATGAGGTGGCGGAGGGAGACTGAAACCACCTCGTCTCCTAAGTCACTAAAAATCTATAAAGAAATAAAGTACCGATAACATATAAAAAAACACCAAATAATCTCTGTGTTTTAACTCTATCTAGATCTTGAACTGTTTTTGCTCCGATCCTTGCCATAAATGTTGTTATTGGAACAAATATTATAAATGCAGGTATGTTAATAAACCCTATGCTTAATGGGATATCAGCCTTTAACATCAAACCAGATGTAAAAAATCCAATTGATCCAAATAAAGCTATTATAAATCCAATAGCTGCAGAGCTTCCTATTGCTAAGTTAATAGGATAACCAAAGTACCTTAGTATAGGAACATTCATCATAGCTCCTGTTATACCCATGGGTGCAGAAATTAATCCTGACAAAAATCCGAATATTATTCTTGGGAAAATATTAAATTTTTTTTTAATTTTTTTTTTCTTTTCACTTTGTAACAACAAGTAAGCTCCAAAAAAGAAAACAACTGCAGAAAAAAAGAATAATAATGTTTTAGTATTCATCAATGCTGCCATCAATGTTCCAGAGAAAACTCCAATTATTACAAATGTTCCATAATTTTTAATAATATTAAAATCAACAGCGTTGTATTTTCTATGAGTTAATACTGAAGCTGTAGCAGTTAAAATTGTTATTGAGAAAGCTGTCCCTACAGATAGATGCATCAAATAATCTTTATCCACGTTAAATGCTTCAAATACAAAAAATAAAAATGGAACTGAGATTAATCCTCCACCGATACCAAAAAAACCTGCAAAAAAACCAACCGGAACAGCGGCTGCCATCATTAAAAAAATAAAATAAATATTATTAATCTCTAAAAGAGTATTATTCAATTTGACCTGCCGATATACTTTGTGGATTAAATTTTACTTTATCCATTATATGATCAATTTTCTTAACATCGGCATCTCTTACACACATATTTTCACTTAAATATCTTTTCCAAAAACTAGAACCTGTTTGTCCATGAAATAAACCAAGAGTATGTCTCATGATTTGATTTAATCTTGTACCTTTTTTAATTTCTTCTTTTACATACTCAATTAGTTTCTCAACAACTTCTTGTCTTGTTAAAATTTCACTATTATTAAAAATTTGGTTCTCAATATCTGCTAACATGTAAGGGGAATGATAAATTGACCTTCCAATCATAACACCATCTAAATTATCTAAATGTTCTTTGATTTGATCAGTAGACGTTATGCCTCCATTAATTATTATTTCTAAATCTTTAAAATCTTTTTTTAATCTATTTACGTATTCATATTTCAAAGGTGGAATGTTTAAATTTTGTTTAGGTGTAAATTTTCCTAACATTGCTTTTCTGGCATGGATTATAAAAGTTTTAACACCTGTTTTTTTTAGAATATTCACAAAATTATATAAATTTTCGTATTGATCAACATTGTCATATCCAATTCTGGTTTTAACTGTTACAGGAAGTGTTGTTTTTGAAATCATTTCACTTAGACAATCAGCAACAAGATTAGGTTCTTGAATTAAACAAGCTCCAAATCTATTTTTCTGAACTTTTTTACTTGGACAACCTAAATTTAAATTTATTTCATCATAACCAAATTCTTCACCTAAATATGCTGCATTTCCTAATAATTTTGGGGAAGAACCACCAAGTTGCAGAGCAACAGGTTTTTCTCTCATATCAAATTCTAATAGTTTCTTTTTATCTCCTCTATCAATAGCTTCTGAGACAATCATTTCAGTATAGAGAAGAACGTTTTTACTAATTAGTCTTAAGAAAAATCTTTCATGTTTGTCTGTGCAGTCCATCATTGGAGCAACTGAAACAGTTCTATTTAATCTAGACATATTTTTTGAGTTTGCTTGATATATTAATTTTTTTTTCGTTTACATACTCTTGATGATTTTGCTCAATTTTCCCAAGTTCATATTTGTAATTAACCATAATTCCAAATGACCTTTTAAATCCTACATCAGAAACGTTAGCATTAACTACAATATCGTCAATTTCAGCTCCGTTTTTTAAATGAAACCTACAAACATCATTAATGGGAAAACCTAGATCATTTTTTTGTACAGCTAAGTAATTTAAAGCAAGTTTTGTAAGTAAATCTTTATTATCAATAAATTTTCTATCTCCAATTTTAAGATCTAATGATTTTAAAAACTCAATTTTTACAAAATTTTCTTTTTGAACTATTTCACTAATTTTCTCATTTTCTGAAGATTTTACCCAATCTGCAAAACCTTGCATCGGTGATAAAGTTCCAAAATTTTTTACATCAGGTAACTCTTCTTGTAATTCGTATACCACCCTCTTGATTAAGAAGTTACCAAGCGTAACTCTTGAAAGACCTTCTTGGCAGTTGCTAATTGAATAAAATGTAGCTGTATCATAATTTTCGTTTTTTCCATCATTTGGTCTTGTCAATTCTTGAATAGATTTTGCCAAACCTTTCGTTAGTGCAATCTCAACAAAAATTATTGGTTCATCTTCTAATGCTGGATGAAAATAAGCAAAAAATCTTCTATTTTCACCTAATCTAATTTTCAATTCATTCATATCTTTCATTGAATGAACTTTTTCATATTTTAATAATTTTTCTAATATCGCAGCTTTAGTATCCCAGGTTATTTTTCTTAATTTTAAAAATCCAGGATTGAACCAATTTTTAAAAATATCAATCAAATCATAATCTAATTCTTTTAATTCAGGATTTTTTAATAAAAACATTTGTAGATCTTCTCTTAAAGAAACAATCTCAGCTGTTCCATTAGGAGCCATGTTTAATCTTATAAACAATTCTTTTCTAATACCTGATGTAATTCTTGATAAATTTAAAATTGATCTACTATTTTTATTTTCTGTATAATCTTTAATGGCATTATCAATATTTGCTGTATCAGGTTTATATTTTTCATTTACTTGAAGTAAAAATTTTAATTTATCTTCATGAGATAAGTTATGATATCTAAAAAGAATATCTCTAGCTAATGTGATTCCAAATGCCGCTCCTTTAGATGATAGCAGGTCATCACATAGCTCAATTAAATCTCTTTTTTTAGAGAAATTTTTTAATGATTTTTTCTCTAAAATTTTTTGACCAGCATCAGCAATGGTCTCGAATATTCTTTTTATATTTAACATGGTGTTTTTTATATATTAAAAACCTAAACTTTTACCCATTATTTTGTCAGGTAGCCAAGTTACAATCTCAGGAAAAATGCATAAAATAAGTATAGCTAAAGCCATAATTATCATAAATGGTATAGATCCCTTTAAAATTTCTGACAAACTTACATCAGGCGTAATACCCTTAATTATATAAAGGTTTAATCCAACGGGTGGGGTAATGAGACCAATTTCCATGTTAATTGTGAATACAATTGCAAACCAGTACGGATCAAATCCCAGTTGAGTTATAACTGGCAATAATATTGCTGAGGTCATAACAATCACAGCAACTGGAGGTAAAAAGAACCCTGCAATCAACAGAAATATATTTATTAAAATAAACACTACCCATTTATTAGAGCTCATCTCCACCATGCTTTGAGCTAATGATTGAGTTACGTAAAGTTGTGATAATGTAAACGCAAAAAGATAAGAAGCTGCGATGATAAACATTATCATCACACTCTCTTTCATTGAAACTTTAACAATATTCCATATTTTTTTTGGTTGATAAATTTTGTAAACAACTGCAATCAAAACAAAAACTAAAAAAGCTCCTACTCCTGAAGCTTCAGATGGAGTAGCAACACCACCATATAAAACATATAAAACACCAGCAATGATTGCTAAGAAAGGAAGTATCCTTGGCAGAACTTCAATTTTTTCTTTGAAAGTTGGAGGTGTTCTATTCTTTAGAGCTTTAGCAGAGTCTTTATCAATAAAGTAACTGTGTATCAGTGCCCAGATAGCGAACATACCTGCAAGCATAAATCCTGGTATCAATCCGCTTAAAAATAATCTTCCAATAGATGTTCCAGTTGCAATTCCATAAACAATTAAAACAATACTTGGAGGAATTAATACTCCTAAAGTTCCACCGGCTGCTATGGTTCCTGTTGCAATTTGATCTGAGTATCCTCTTTTTCTCATTTCAGGAATTCCCATAGTGCCAATTGCAGCACAGGTTGCAGGACTTGATCCACTTAGTGCAGCAAAAATTGAGCAAGCTCCTATATTAGAAATAACCAAACCTCCAGGTACCCTCCATAACCATCTGTCCAATCCTGTATATAAATCTTTTCCTGCTGGGGAATTAGCAACTGCCATCCCCATTAATATAAACATTGGTATTGAAAGTAGGACAAACGAATTTAATCCCGCATAGAAAGTTTCAGCAAAAACATCTAGCATTTGGAAACCTTCGAAAGCAACTAAAAGAGCTATTGATACAAAGCTTAAACCAAAAGCAATTGGTATACCGGAAAATAATACTATCAAAGTAAAAACAGCAACGATTATTGCAATTATTAATGGATCCATTAGTTAGTATCCTTTTCGTCTGTAAGCTTAATAATTTCTGCTATATATTGTAAAATCATTAATGCAGCACCTATCATCATTGACGAATATGGTACCCACAATGGAGGATCCCAAACCGTTCCTGTTGAGTAATTTTTAGTAAACGCTTCCTCAACCATTAAAAAACCAAAATAGAATAAAATTAAGAAGAATAATAAACTGACTAATGAGGTAAAAATTTTAAGTCTTAAAATATTTTTTTTTGATAAAAAATCGTAAATCCACTCCATGCTTACATGAGCTTTTTCACTTAAAACATATGCACTTCCAATAAATGTTGAAGCAACTAGAAGCATTGTAACTAGTTCAGTTTGCCATGTTATTGCTCTTTGAAAAAAGTATCTTTCAAAAACTAATTCTACAATTACAAGAATTGATAACAGTAAAGCTAGAACTGCAAAAGCCCCACAAGCTCTTGCAACATAATCACAGAATTTTAAGTATTTTTCTTTCATAAAAAAACCCCTACTTACAGATAATAAATAGGGGTTCTTTATATATTATTTTATTTAACCGCTAAAGCCATTTCCATTAGCTTATCGCCACCTGGAACTTTTTCAGCAAAAGCTTTGTGAGAAGATTTTATTGCAATATCAACCCATGCAGCATGATCCTTAGCATCCATATACACTAATTTAACACCTGCAGCTTTGTATGCTTCCTCAAACTTTTTATCTAAGTTTTCTACTTGAGCTGTCATATATTTCTCAGCAACTTTTCCTGCTTTCATCAAAGCCACTTGTTGGCTTGAATTTAATGCATTGTAGCTTTTCTTAGACATTAAAATTGGTTCATACATAAACCATAAACCAAATTTTCCTGGAGGAGTTGCGCATTTTACTTGTTCGTAAATTTTGTAACTTACAAAACTTCCAGAACTAGTATTTGCACCTGTTAATACACCAGTTTGTAATCCAGTATAAATTTCAGATGATGGCATACTTTGAATACCTGCACCAGCAGCTTCTAACATTTGGTTGAAAGCTTTTCCTGCAGCTCTCATCACTTGTCCTTTAGCATCACTTGGATTTTTGATACATTTAGTTTTTGATGCGAAACCACCACCTAACCATGCATCAGACAGCACTACAACACCAGCATCACTGATTATTTTTTTAATCTCAGTCATCATTGGACCTTTATTAAATCTCAATGCATGCTCATGATTTTTTACAGTTCCTGGCATTAATGTAGCATCAAACTCTGGATGGAATTTTGATGCATAAGCTAATGGGAAAGCAGAAATATCTAATTGACCTGTAGTCATAGGCTTCCACTGTTCTTTTGGCTTATAAAGTGACTTAGCTGGATAAATTCTAATTTCTAAATCAACGTTTGCTTTTTTTACTTCATCAGCAATAATTTGTACCATTTCATGACGTGGGTCAAAAGAGCCATCAGCTCTCGGTGTACCTGGCCATTGGTGACTTGCTTTTAATGTAACTGCGTATGCAGATCCTACTATTGAAAAAGCTATAATTATTGAAGACAAATATAATGTTATTTTTCTTAACATAGTTTTCCCCTTTTTATTTATAATGATGATATTAAATTGAACTTGAGCAGAAGAGTCAATATAAGGAAATGACGTACTTATTATGGATGGTCCTTTAAAAAATTTATTAGTTGTTGATCTTACTAGGGTTTTAGTAGGTCCATATTGTACAATGATTTTATCTGATCTCGGTGCACGTGTAATTAAAGTAGAAGCACCAGAAATTGGTGACGATGCAAGAAAATTTGGACCTTTTATAAAAGACTATTCAGCATATTTTATGTCACTGAATAGAGGAAAAGAAAGTATTGCTCTTAATTTAAAAAATGAAGATGATAAAAAAATTTTCGATAAAATTTTAGCAAAAGCAGATATTTTAGTAGAAAATTTTAAACCAGGTACATTAGAAAAATGGGGATATGGTTGGAAAGATGTAAGCAAAAAATATCCAAAATTAATATATGCGTCTGCATCTGGTTTTGGTCAAACCGGACCTTTAAAAGAATTACCGGCTTATGACATGGTCGTTCAGGGAATGGGTGGACTGATGAGTGTTACAGGTCATCCAAATAGTGAACCAACAAGAGTTGGAACATCAATTGGTGATATTACAGCAGGCCTTTTTACTGCAATCGGAATTAATGCAGCCTTGTATGACAGACAAAAAACAGGTAAAGGAATGTTTATAGATGTTTCAATGTTAGACTGCCAGATTGCGATTTTAGAAAATGCAATTGCAAGATATTTATCTAAAAATGAAATTCCTAAACCGATGGGATCTAGACATCCTTCAATCGCTCCGTTTGAGGCATTTAAAACAAAAGATAGTTATATAATTATTGCTGCAGGTAACGATAAATTATATGAAAAACTTTGTGAAGTATTAGGAATACCTGAAATGGTCAGTGATAAAAGATTTAATACCAATTCACTCAGATGTGAAAATATGAATGAACTAAAATCTATTTTTGAAGATAAACTTTCTTCAAAAAATACTTCTGAATGGGTAAGTGAAATGGAAAAATTAAAGATACCTTGTGGACCGATATTTAATATTAAAGAAGCAGTAGAAAATCCTCAAGTCGAAGCAAGAAACATGATTGTTAAAGCTTATCATAAAGTAGTTGGTGATTTTAGATTAGCAGGCAATCCTATAAAAATGTCTTCATACGAAGATAAAAGTACTAGAGGGGACATTCCTGATCTTGATGAACACAGGGAACAGATATTAAAAGAGTTTTCTTAATTAAGAATTATTTTCTTCGTCGCTTACGTTTTCTGAAACTTGTTCTTCTGCTTCTGAAACTTGATCTAGTGAAACGTCATCATTTTCTTCAGCCTCACTTGGAGCTTCTACATTAACATCAGGTTGAGCTGATGGTGATAATTCAGCAAGATCTTCTTTTGAAACCTGAATTTTTTCAGGAATTTTTCTAGCTCTTTTAGAAGGAAGAATTGGTACACCACTTTTTGAGATTTCACCTTTGTATAAATTCTCAAAATCATCACCAATATCTTCATCTTCTTCAGCAGTATCATCAATTTGTTCTACATGTTTTCTTAGTTTGTAAACTGCAGCTTCGGTTAAATCTGGGACTTTAATTGTTTCTTCAGCTATTTCTCTCAAAGCAATAACTGTGTGTTTGTCGTTATCTCTATCTAATGTAGGTTCAATTCCTGAATTCAGTTGAGTAGCTCTTTCTTTAGCAACCAAAACTAATTCATAAGGGCTATCTACTTTATCTATACAGTCTTCAACGGTAACTCTTGCCATGGGCGATTAAATATACTCCAAGATCAACAAAATCAAGTGTTTTATACTAAAATTGGATTTAATTTTTTTCTAACTAAAAAAAGAAGAATAAAAGAAATAAGTATATAAAGTGCAGATATTATAGCAATTTTCTCAATTGAAAATCCGATGTCAATTAAAATACCAAAAAGAGCAGTTCCGAAAGCTGTTGAAAAAACCATAAGTGCAGTGGTCAAAGCTTTAATAGATCCAATATGCTTTACACCATAAACTTCAGCCCATGTAGAAGATCCCAAAACGTTCGCCAAACCATTTGATATTCCAATTAAACCTAGAAATATAAATGAAGTAAATTGTGCATCAAAATAAATAATTACAAAAGTCGATAGAAATAAAGGAATATTCATAAAAATTAAAAGTTTTCGACTTGTGAATTTATCAATTAAAAAACCAGATATTAAAAGAGTAATTACTGAAAATACTGAATAAGACATAAAAGACTGAGCAATTACAAATGGTCCCCAGTTTTTTGATTCAGTAATAAATGACTGATAAACAAATACACCAGTTGCAATCCAAGGCATGGCTAGCATGTTCATGCTTACTATATAAAATTTATAATCTTTTATTACTTCAATTCTTTTCCATTGCTTAATATTTTCCTCTTTAAATTCTTCACCTTCAGTGCTTTCTCTCGTATCAAGTTTAACAGTTCGAACTAAAAAGAATGATGCAATCGGTAAAAATATTAAAATTAATAAAGCAATTACTGTCCAAATATTTTGCCAAGTTGTTAATGACAACAAAAATACCATTAAAACAGGTAAAATAAATTCAGCACTAGATAAACCAAACCAGCAAATACTTAATGCCCTACCTCTAGATTTTGTAAAATATCTTGAAACTGTTGTCGTTGCAGTATGAGACATCATTCCTTGCCCTGAAAACCTCATTAAGAAAATTGCTATGAATAAAAAAACTATAGATGAAATTTTTGAAAAGAAAAAACAAGAAAAGGATAAAAGTAATGTTACATAGATTGCAAATCGGAAAATATTTATATCATCAATTTTCTTTCCAACCCAAATAAGTAATAAACTACTGCACAATGTTGCAGATGCATATATTGAGCCAAATTGTCCATGAGTTATAGAGAGTGTCTCTCTAATGCTTGTATTGAATATTCCAAGAAAAAAACTCTGTCCAAAGCTTGAAAAAAATGTAAATATAAATCCAAATACAATTACTTTTAAACTTAAATTTTTAAACATAAAAAAATATGACTTCTAAAGTTGCTTTCATAGGTCTTGGTGTAATGGGTTATCCAATGGCAGGATATATATCAAAAGCAGGACATAATGTAACTGTTTTTAACAGAACAAAATCAAAAGCAGAAAAGTGGATTGGTGAATACAAAGGTAAAATGGCTGATACACCATCTGAAGCTGCTAAAGATGCTGATTTTATTTTTACGTGTGTTGGAAATGATGATGATTTAAGACAAGTCTCTTTAGGTGATAATGGGTTATTTCATAATGCTAAAGAAGGATGCGTATATATAGATAATTCAACAGTGTCTGCTGAAATTTCTAGAGAACTTTATAAAGCTGCAAAAGATAAAGGATTTGGTTTTTTAGATGCTCCTATATCTGGAGGACAATCAGGTGCTGAAGGTGGGATATTAACTGTTATGGTTGGTGGAGATGAAAATGATTTTAAAAAAGCAGAGCCAATAATTGATTGTTATAGCAAAAAAGTAACTTTAATCGGACCATCAGGAAGTGGACAATTAACTAAGATGGTTAATCAAATGTGTATTGGTGGTTTAGTACAAGGTTTATCTGAAGCAGTAAATTTTGGAATTAATGCAGGTTTAGATATGGACAAAGTTATGGAAACTATCTCTAAAGGTGCAGCTCAGTCATGGCAAATGGAAAATAGATATAAAACTATGGTTGCTGATAAATTTGATTACGGATTTGCTGTAGATTGGATGAGAAAAGATTTAAAAATTTGTATTGAAGAAGCAAAAAGAAATGGTTCACCTGTACCAGTAACTGAAATTGTTGATAGTTATTATGCTGAAGTTCAAAAAATGGGTGGAAATCGTTGGGATAGCTCAAGTTTAATAGCTAGATTAAAAAAGAAAAAATAATTGTGTCTACCACTGTTCCCTACTACGAGGATTTTTCCGAAATAAAAAAGAAAATTTGGTTAATGTTAACTGATGCAGTTACTAATAGATCTTCTCCTTTTAGAATACCTGTTTTTTCATGCGGTAGTGAGAGCAATATCGAAAGTAGAATTGTTGTTCTAAGAAAAACAGATGAACAAAATAATATAGTGCAATTTCACAGTGACATTAGATCTGATAAAATTAAAATCTTAGAAAAAAATCCTAATTCATCGATGTTATTTTATGATAAAGATGAAAAAATTCAGGTCAGATTAAAAGTCGAAGCAATTATCAATCATAATAATGATATAACAAAACAATCTTGGGAAAAAACTCAACATATAAGTCGTAAATGTTACTTAGTAGATAATGGACCAGGTACAGAGTCTGATATTCCAACATCTGGTTTAAAACCTGAATTAGATAATTTTGATTATACAAAAGAACAAAGCGAAGAAGGATACAAAAACTTCACTGTTATTCAGTGTAAAATTAAATCTATGGAATGGTTATATTTAGCTGCAAAAGGTCATCGAAGAGCTAGATTTGACATTAATAATAATAAAGATACTTGGTTGATACCATAATGAAAAAATATGAAGCTATGGTTTTGTCATGTATGGATCCAAGGTTTCAGCCAAAAGTTTTTAATTATTTAAAAAAAAAGAAATTAACTGGAAAGTATAGCTCATTTACTATTGCTGGGGCTGCCATTGGTGTAACTTCGAAAAAATTTAAAAAATGGCAATCAACCTTTTTAGATAATTTATCAACTTCAATAAAGTTACATAATATTAATAAATTAATAGTAATTAATCATGAAGATTGTGGTGCAGCTAAAATAGTAAATGAAAAAAAAGAATTTAGTACACTTGTAGAAAAGAAAATTCATAAAGACTCATTTGAAAAAATTAAAGCAATTTTAAACAAAAGATTTCCTAATTTAAAACTATCTTTTAAAATATTAAAACTAAGTGACAAATAATAAAATTTTACAAAATTACTCTTTCCATTTTTTAAACCAATCTTCTTTGGCATACTCAGTTAACTTATAAGTACACCATTCATTTTTTCGCCCTTTGTGTAATTTTTTATGAGTATATCTTGCTGGAATTTGATAATTTCCAGGAGGATTGCCTCTTTTCTTTTGACCTAAAGCACAAGCAATTTGAAGTGGATCAAATGGATTATCTGAAGTTGGAGTTAAATAAACTGAGTCTTTTAAGTCTGGACAAGTTGGATCATTGTGATCGTAAACTCCTTTTCCAAATTTTTTCGAAAGATTTTGACTAAGAATACCAGTGGTTAAATGTGATCCATTTTTAACTCCTTTAGTACAAGGCATGGCAAAACCATTGCCATGAAGTAATTCATGAATTGAAATTTTAGTAATTTGACCTGATGCTCTTTTTATAAACAAGTATCCATGATGAGGCCCCATTTGACCTCCGTCTCCGCTTGCCGCATCTGTAAATGAGAAATATAATTTTTTTGGATTATTAAATCCTTGTTTTTGCAAGTAATAATCTGGATAATTAACATTCCATCCACCTTTTTTAGCTTTACGATCCATTCTTACAAATGAGATATCTAGTTTGCCATCTTGTCTATAATCAAATTTTAATCTTTGCTTATTGCCAGTCATTTTAAAAAATAAATCATCTATTTTTTTGACTTCTTTTTCTATCCAGCCATTAATATCTCTTTCATTATCTTTTGTTTTTTTTGCAAGAAAATAAATAAAATGAATTTGATAATCATCATTAACATCTGGCTGGTCTTCAAAAAATCTACCTGGTTTTTCATCAGATGCAAATAAAGACGAACTAAATAATGTAATTAATAATGCTAATAATATTTTTTTCATAAGCCTCTTATTATTATATTGGTCCCTTCAGAATTATCGAGTCTAATCTGTTTGATAGGTTTATATTCCTCTGAATTATACCATTCTAAAGCCCTCTCATAACTAGGAAATTTTAAAATGATTATTCTTGGAAAATTTGTCTCGCCATCAAATATTTGAAACGATTAGTTAAAAATTTATTAATTTTTTCATTATTTTTTTTGGAAATTCTATCTACTTTACACCTTGATGCATACCACCATAATACAGTTTCAGCTAAGTCTTCATTTCCTGGTAATTCCCAAGCATATTCTGAAATATAATGCTTATCAGTACTAACAGCATTTAACCATTT
>CACAUA010000010.1 GCA_902535625.1 uncultured Pelagibacteraceae bacterium
AGTCAGTAATAATGATTTCATCACCAGGTCTTACAACACTAATTACTCCAAGAAAAACTGCACCAAATCCTGTTGGAGTTAAATACACTTGATAAGCATTTTCAATTTTTCTTAATAGTTCTTGTAGTGAAAAAGTTGTCGATGTTCCTTTTCGACCATAATCAAAATTTTTACTTAAGGGATTTTTTTTATAATTACTTTGTGTTTTCTTTATATCTTGAAGAGTTTTAAATATTATCGTTGAAGCTCTTACTACTGGCGGATTAACTGACTGATTTTGATAATCTTTTCCTACTTGTTTTAAAAAAGTTTTAACTGAATTAACCATAAAAAAATTGATTAGTTATATTGACAATGCTATATCCCTCAAATAAGTCAATAAAATTGTAAAACTAAGGAGATTATGGGATACCCTAAAAAGCATAGAGGCCGAAGAAAAATGGGCTCTAAAAAAAGAAGAGCAAGAAAAAAGAATAAGAAAAAGTAAAATTAATTATTCTTTAATCCAACCACCACCAAGAACTTTGTGACCATATTGGTCTTTTTTATAAAAGACACATGCTTGTCCAGGTGAAATACCATCTTCAGAATTATCTAAGTTTACCTCAGCATCATTCTCGTTTATAAAATTAACATTGGCTCTTAATAACTTTCCTGTAGACCTAACTTTGACTAATATATTTTCATTTAATTCGTTTTTATCCGATAGAAGATTAATATTTTTTAAATTAATTTTCTTTTTTCCTAGATGTTCTCTTCCTCCAACAATTATTTCATTATTTTCTGCATCAATTTTAATAACATATAATGCCTCTTTGTCTGCTACCTTAATTCCTTTTCTTTGACCAATAGTAAAATTTATAATTCCATCATGAACGCCTATTACTTCACCATTTAGATTTTTAATATTACCTTTTTTCAAAGAATCTGGCTTAAACTTTTTTATTACTGATGAATAGTCTCCGTTAGGAACAAAACATATATCTTGACTGTCTGGCTTATCTGCAACATTTAAATTTAGTTTTTTAGCAATTTCTCTAGTTTCATTTTTTAACATTCCACCTAATGGAAATCGTAAATAATTTAATTGCTCTCTTGTAGTATTAAATAGAAAATAACTTTGATCTCTATTTTCATCTACTGCTCTATACATATTATTTTTTTCATTTATTGTTATATTTTTAACATAATGACCTGTAATCAAAGCATCGGCATTTAAATCTTTGGCAACTTCATACAAATCTTTAAATTTGACAGTTTGATTACACTGTACGCATGGTATTGGAGTTTCTCCTTTTAAGTAACTTTCTACAAAATTATCAATAACTCCTTGCTTAAATTTATCTTGGTAATAAAGAATTTTATGATCAATATCTAATTTATGAGCAACTCTTTTTGCATCTATAACATCTTGGCCTGAGCAACATACTTTTGATTTAACAACTTCTTTACTATCGTTGTATAGTTTTAATGTTATACCGGTAACATTATATCCTTGCATTTTCATCAAACCAGCAACTGTAGATGAGTCTACACCACCAGACATAGCTACAATTACTTTTGTATCAGACGGTTTCTTATCTAATCCAATTGAGTTTAACTCTAAATTCATGTGGTGGTATTTATACTCATTTCTATTATAAGTAAAATCAAATGATTTTAGATTTTGAACCAGGTGATAAAGTTATAAATCCTAATAATAAAGATTGGGGAATAGGACAAGTACAGTCAATTATTAAAGAAAAAGTAACTGTGAATTTTGAGAATGTAGGAAAAAAAGTTATCAATGCTAAAAATATCGAATTAGAAAAGTTAGAATAAATGAAACAAATCGAAATAAAGGCAGCTATTGAAAAACTGATTGACACTTTTTTATACGCAGGAAAAGTTTCAATAGAATTAAGAGAAAAAGGATTAAAAAAAGAAATTAAGGAAGATAACACACCTGTTAGCAATGGTGATCTTGAAGTTAATAGAATTTTAACTGAAAAAATAAATGACTTAACTCCTCAAATACCGATTGTATCAGAAGAAACTAGTCATAATAAATCCAAGAAAGATTTAAAAAATTTTTGGCTAATAGATCCAATTGATGGTACTTATGATTACATTAATGATCTTGACGAATTTACTCTAAATGCTGGTTTAATAATTAATAATCGAGCAGTAGCAGGTATAATATATGCACCCGCTAAAAATAGATTATTTTATTCTTATGATAAAGGTTGTTCATTTGAAATAATTAATAGTAAACATGTAAAATTAGACTGTTCAAAAATTTCAAATAATAAACTTAAATTTGTATCATATTCAAATAAACTAAAACCTGAAATTAGCAAAATATATCAAACAATAAATGTTAGTGAATTTAAAAGGATGAAAAGTTCTTTAAAATTTTGTGTAATAGCTTCAAATGAATACGATGGATATGTTGCAGAGCCTAGAGCATGTGAATGGGATATAGCAGCTGGACATGCTATTCTTGAAAATGCAGGGGGTATAGTTACAGATTTTGATGGAAATGAAATACTTTACGGAAAAGAAAATTTTAAAAATCCTAGTATAATTTTGAAAAGAAATAAAAATATATAATGAGTGAGCAATTAAGAATAATATTAATTATAATAGTTTCTGTATCAATTTTTGGATTGATAGTATTTGTGATGGTAAAAAACTATATCAAAAGCAAAATTCAGTATTATTTAGAAGAAAAAAATAAAAAGTCTAAAGAAGATTTATAATTTTCAAATATTCCTCTTTATCTAGTTCCATTACTCTTCTGGAAACTTCAAAATCAAATCCAGATCTTGCTAATATACCAATATCTTTTTTATAGAATAATGGTCTATTATCTTCAGTTCTTGAAGGACCAATTCTTTTTTTTTTACAAACTTTTATGGCTGAAAAAAAATCTTGATCTTCATTATTTTCATTAATTTGTTCAATTGTATTTTTAATATATTTTTCTCCAACCCCTTTACTTATTAAATAATTTCTAATCTTATTTATTGATGAACCTCTTTGGATTAGACTTTTTGCTTTTGTTTCTGAATAAAATTTATCATTTATAAATTTAGATTTTTCTAAATCTTCAGCTACAATCTCGATTAGATCTGAAATATTGCTTCTTTTAACGTTATCAACTTTAGATCTTAAATATTTCTTTAAAAGATATGTTTTTAGCTGTTGTTTTGATGGTGCAAATTTTTCTACATAATTAAGTGCAAAGTTGCGCATTTCATCAATTGTCGCTTCTAAGTTTTTTTTTTTATTTTTTATAGGAATCATTATTGCATTTAATATAATATAACCCTGATGATTGAACAAATATCTGCATTTTTTACAGTAGAAATGATCTATATGTGGTTGAATATAGGTGTAATACCTTTTTGGTTAATGCTTATTATTTTTCCACAAACTAAAGTTTGTGGTTTATTTGTTACATCAATAATTCCAACATTTATTTTGGCAAGTGTTTATGTTTATCTATTATATATATTTTTTTTCGCAGGATATGATTTTGATAAAAACTTTATTTTATATTTAAGTTTTTATGATCTTGCTGAGCTTTTTGAGAATAATGAGTTTTTAATTTTATTTTGGACGCACTTCTTAGCTATAAATTTGTTTTGTGGATCTTGGATTGTTAGAGATAGCCAGAGGTTTTACATGTCAAAAATTCTAGTCTTTTTTCCTTTAATAATCACATATTTTATTGGTCCTTTAGGATTATTTATATACTGGGTGATAAGAATTTTTTTCGCAAAGAGAATAAGTTTATTTGATTAATTTTTATTTCTCTACTTTAAAGCCACTGCTCTTCATTTGAGAAAAGCCACCATCTATATGTGAAATTTTTTCAAACCCCATATCTTTCAATGATTTTGTAGCTAGTGCAGATCTTAGTCCACCTGCACAAAATAAAACCATTTCTTTGTTCATATCTATCTTGCCTTCTTTAAAGTAAGGACTATCTGGATCCATCCAAAACTCTAACATTCCTCTAGGAATGTGATGAGAATTTTCTATTCTTCCCATTTTCTCAAGTTCTCGAATATCTCTTATGTCAATTAAATTGCATTTATCACTGTTTACCATCTCTAATGCTTCCGCAGGGGAAAGTGTCTTGATTTCTGTCAAAGCTTCTGCGACTAATGTTTGTGCTGATTTAATGCTCATAAAGGTTTAATACATCATTATAAATTTTAATCTACGAAAAAATATGCCAAATAAAGCTCCTAATTTCAAAATCCCATCAACCAATTCAAAACTTTTAGAGCTAAAGAAAATCAAAAGTAAATATAAAGTTTTATATTTCTATCCAAAAGATAATACACCAGGCTGCACAGTTGAAACAAAAGACTTCAATTCTCTATTTTCACAATTTAAAAAATTAGACTGTGAAGTTATTGGTATTTCTAAAGATAGTATGGAAAGTCATGAAAAATTTAGAGATAAATTTAAAATTAAATTTGATTTGGTAGCAGACGTAAAAAAAGAGGCGATTAAAGCATACAAAGTTTGGGGTAAAAAAAAATTCATGGGTAGAGAATTTATGGGATTAATAAGAAGTACATTTTTATTAAAAGATGACAAAATTATTAAAGAGTGGCGTTCAGTAAAAGTTAAAGACCACGCAAAAGAAGTGTTAGAATTTTTAAAAACAGTTTAATAAAAAAAGGCCCCATTTACGGGGCCTTTTTAGTTTAACTTAAGGGAGGGAGTTAAATTTAGTCTCTTATAGCGTAAGCTATTACACCAGTTTCAGTTACGTCTGTACCTTTCAGTTCAGCCTCTTTACTTAATCTGATACCCATAGTGTTTTTCATAATTGCCCATACAATGTATGATACTACAAAAACAAATGCGTTGATCGAGATTACACCGATTAACTGTGCACTAAAATTTGCGTCAGAGTTTGTTAGTG
Organism: uncultured Pelagibacteraceae bacterium; assembly: GCA_902535625.1. GTDB lineage: Bacteria > Pseudomonadota > Alphaproteobacteria > Pelagibacterales > Pelagibacteraceae > Pelagibacter. Next base: position 4,928 of record CACAUA010000010.1, read on the forward strand.
GAACAGCTAATGTTCCCCAAACTCCAGCAAATAAGTGAGCTGGTATTGCACCAACAACATCATCAATCTTAAATGAGAATAATAGTTTTGTTCCAAACACTACTATTAATCCACCAATTGCACCGATGAATATTGCTGCTATAGGTGCTGGCGCTAATGGTTCAGCTGTTATTGCAACTAATCCACCAATCGCACCGTTAAGCATTTGAACTACATCAGTTTTACCATACATTAATCTAGTAATTACTGCTGCTGCTAATACACCACCACACGCTGCTAAGTTTGTATTAATAAATATGTTTGATACAGCTACTGCATCATCGAAAGTTCCCATAGCAAGCTGTGAACCACCGTTGAAACCGAACCAACCTAACCATAAAATAAATACTCCAACTGTTACCAAAGGTATAGAAGAAGCTGCAAATGGTCTCATTGGCTTAGCTGTACCTGATTTATCAAATCTTCCTGTTCTTGCACCTAACAACATAGCACCTGCTAAAGCTGCAGCACCACCAGTTGAGTGTACAAGAGTTGAACCAGCAAAATCAGAGAAACCTAAAGCGGCTAACCAGCCACCACCCCACTGCCATCCCATGACAATTGGATAAATGATTCCTGATAAAATTGCTGCAAATAAGAAGAAAGGCCATAATTTAATTCTTTCTGCTAACGTACCAGATACAATTGATACTGTTGTTGCACAGAATACCATTTGGAAATACCAATCCGAACCATCTGCATATCCTGTATCAACAGCACTTGCATCAGACCACGGAGTGAATGTTCCTATATAGCCACCTTCTGGAATTCCATATGCTAGATTATAACCAACCATCCAGAACATAATTCCAGCGATAGAAAATAATCCTATATTTTTTGCACAAATTACAGATACACTTTTTGAAGTTACCATTCCTGATTCTAGCATCGCAAATCCGCAAGCCATAAACATGACAAGAAAACCACAAACTAAAAATAGAAATGTATTAAAAATAAATCCAACTTCTGCAGAGACTGTAGATTCGGCATAACCTACACTTGTCATGTTTAGTAAGAAAAACAAACTTACTAAAGGACCGACAAGTTTTTTTAAATGTTTAGTCATTTAACCTCCATTGTTAAAAAGAGGTTCTTATAATTTTAAAATAAATAAAAACTAATGATTGTTATTAAAAATAGATATGCAGTTTTTGCATGTAGAAACAGCCTTTATCAAGAATTTTAGCATTCCTGATAAAGGCTGTTAAATGAGATTTACTTGTTAAATACTTCTTTAAGTGCTTTAGCAGGTAAAAACTTTACCTTTTGAGAAGCAGCGATTTGGATTTGCTCTCCAGTTCTTGGATTACGTCCAATTCGGGCTTTTCTTTTAGCCACTTTATATGTACCAAAACCTGCAATCTTTACAGAATCGTCGTTTTTCAACGCATCTAGTATAGTATTCGTAATAGTATCAAAAGTACGCTCTGCATCAGCTTTACTTTGATTTAACGAACCAGCTAGCTTTGCTACTAATTGTTTTTTGTTCATTTTAGCTCCGGTTTTAAAGGTTTATGAAACTATACTTAACAAAATCATTGATAATTCAAGCTATTTTTTAGTATATATATTTTTTTGAACAACAATATATAGTGGTAAAAAAAGTCAATAAATTCAACGTTTTTTTAGCTATTAAAAAAGCCTTAAAATAAGCCTAAATCTTTAAGGTCGTTAAATGTTGCGAAAAACATCAAAGATAACAACAAAAACATTCCGATTCGAAAAAAACCTTCCTGTGTTTTTTGACTTAAAGGACGACCTAAAACTTTTTCAAATGCATAAAACATCAGATGTCCTCCATCCAATAAAGGTATAGGAAACAAGTTAATTAGTCCTAAACTTATAGAAATATATGCCATCATACTGACAAAAGGTATAATTCCAAATTCTGCTACTTGGCCAGAAATTTTAGCAATTCTAATTGGCCCACCCAATTGAGAACTGTCTCCTGCTCCTGTAAACATTGATCCAAGATATTTAAGTGATGAAGTTGTTACAAAATAAACTTCATTAAATGATTGAAATAAAGCTTGAGCAGGTCCAAGTTTTTTGTGCGTTATTTGATTGTTATAAGGACTAAGTTTAATACCTACCATCCTTTTCTTTAATTTATTTCCTAATTCATCAAGGCTATCAACAAAATTTGGCTTAACTTTTAAAATTATCTCCTGGTCATATCTTGAAACTTTAAAATCGATAAATTCTGATGTTGACATTGCTATTAATTTAGAAACATCAAGAATGCTCTCTACTTTTGTATTATCTATTTCAATAATAACATCATTTTTTTGCATACCGGCAACTTCGGCTGGACTATCTTTTAGCACTTCATCAATTACAGCTGGGGTGAAATCTTTACCTGCAAACATGTATATGAAAGTAAAAATGACAAAAGCTAAAATAAAATTAGCCAATGGTCCTCCAGCAACAATTAAGGCTCTTTGGTAAAGAGGTTTTGTTACAAACAATTTGTGTTGGTCTTCTTTGCTATATTTTTTTAGTAATTCCTCTTGATCTGCTTGTGAAAATACATTCCTATCTCCGAAAAATTTTACATAACCGCCTAGTGGTATCCAACAAACTTTCCATCTTGTCCCTGATTTATCGTTCCATCCAAATAATTCTCGACCAAAACCTATCGAAAAATCTGTTACACCAACACCATATCTTTTTGCAAAATAATAATGTCCATATTCATGAATGAAAACAACAACAACGATTAATACAATAAATGGTAATATAAAATTGAGCATTTATTAAATTATACAATAATTAGGTTTTAAATAAACATCAATTATTTCAATTTCCATGCAATTATTGGTGATAAAGTTGCCGCAATAAATGAACAAAATAAAAGAGATTGAGAAATATAAGACGGTGCTAAATCCATAGGCAAAATTATGCCAAATAGTATTGATTTAGAAAAATCTGGACTTGGAAAAAATAATAGTCCTGCAATTAATCCAATTAATATAGAAACATATGCATTTTTTTCATCATAAGATTTTGAATAGAAAGTATAAAAAACACTTAGAACAGCCGCACAACAAAATAAATCTGCTATTAAGAATAGATAAAGGATACTAAATCCTTTTGATGCAACAAAAAAAGCTATGACCGAAAGAAAAATAACAAATTGTTTTGAGATATTTAAATGATTATTTTTTAAATTTAATACTTTATCTACATCGACTATTACCAAACTTGAAATAGCATTTATTAAAGTATCAATACTGCTTATTGTTAAAGAGATGGCTAAAATTATTACAATGACTGAAAATATTATTAAATTTTCTTTTAATAAAATTGAGAAAAATGCAAGATCAGGTATGACATTAGTATCTTGAGAGACAGCCACTAAACCACTAAATCCCATAAAAAAGACTATTGGTAATATTATTAAAAATGAAAATATTAAACTTTTTTTTAAAACCTCGTAATTTTTTGCAGCATAAACTCTCTGCCAATTACCTTGATGAAAAAGATTAGTTGCAGCAACGGCAATAAAGAAAGTTAAACCAGCAGTATAATTTGGGAGATAACTAAAACTTAACAAATGCGGATTATTATTTTTAATAATTTCAAAGTTAAATTCGTTTGTTTCAATTGAGGTAATAAAAATTAAACTTATTATTAAAAGAGCTGTAAATACAAAAAATTGAATATTATCTGTGATCAAAGATGCTCTTAACCCTCCATATAATGTGTAAAGTAACGAACATGATATTACTATTAAAGAAGTAATCCACAATTCAGTACCAGATATGTAATTAATTAAAAAAGCTACAGCGGTAACTTCAGCAATTAAAAAGATTGTCATATAAAAAATGGAAAAAACTAAAATAAGTTTATAAAGATTTGGTCCAAATCTTAATCTTATTATTTCAATAATACTTTTGCCTTGCGGATAACTAGTTCTAAATTTTTTACCAAGGTAAATTAAAATAAAGAGTGGAAATGCAGTTCCTAGTGAATAACCAATCACTGCACCAATTCCTCCCCATGTTGCTGCTGATGCGGGTCCAAATAAAATCCAAGCACCAAGAGCAGAGGCAACAAGACTTGATGTTAAAGATAAAGTTCCAATTGAGCGGTTAGCAACTAAGTAATTGTTTAGTCCTTTAAATTTTTTTGAATAGTAGATGCCTACAAAAATAAACAACAAACTTAAAGTTATAATCAAAATAATTGCTGTTACTTGATCAATTATATTTAGGTTATTCATTTTTCCCTTTCTGAATTACCGGACAGGTTCAATGGGTTATTCTCAGCTAAAAAGCACCCCAAAGTCTAAATAAATCATTAAATTTAAAATTTCAAGAAATTATCCTAGATTTAGCATTACTGATTAGACTAATTAGCATTGTATTTTCTGAGTTGATTGAATTAATTTACAAATTATTAATTCCCTTCCTTTTAGTTATAAACTTATTAGGCTTTAAGAAATTAAAGCCTAATTAAACCATAAAATCTAATATTAACTTAAAGCTACTAACAAGAATTAAAGCGTAAATTATATTATAAAATAAATTTTCCTCAATTATTTTAAGTAATTTATAACCTATAAATATTCCAATAAGCGCTAGGGGAAAGAGAGTAACTGATTGATATAAAGTATCAAAATTCATCATAGATAAATAAACATAAAGCGGAAGCTTAATTAAATTAACACAACTAAAAAAAATAATTCTTGTGCCAACGTAAATTTCTTTTTTCATTCTTAAGGGAAGCAAATAAAGACTTGTTGGAGTTCCTCCCGCATGAACACAAAAACTTGAAAAACCTGCAATAGATGAGCAAATCGCACCTTTAAAAAAGTTTTTTTTTGCTGGTATATTTTTTTCTTTTTTAAATAAAAAATAATGACCAGCAAATAAGAAACCCATTATTCCGACAATTAGTTTAAGCAAATCCTCAGAAAAATAAGTAAAAGTAAATGAGCCAATTATTATTCCAATAGCTGCAAATGGAACTATTAATTTAAGTGTTCCAAAATCAAACTCTCTTCTAAATCTATAAACTGCAATAATATCTGAAAAAATTAATATTGGTAATATGATTGCAAGGGCTTGATTCAATGGCATTACTACTGTCATTAATGGAACTGAAATTAATGATATTGATCCACCTAAACCTGATTTAGCAATTCCATATAATACGATAGCTGGAACAACGCTAACAAAGAATAATAAATTTATCTCCATTATAAATTAGAAATATAGCAATAAAGATAAAACCACTAATATCAAAACTAATATGATGACAGCTATGTAATTGAGTCTAATTTTAAATCTGCTTAATAAAAATTCATTAATTTTTTCCCAGAAAATAATAATTAAAATTAATAGTACTGCTGGAAGAATAAATTTAATCATTAATCTATTTACATCAAAAAATACATCAATCCAAATATAACAAGTATAATTATTATCCAAATTGAAAAATTAGATATCAACTGTTTAATATTTGAGTTTGATCTGAGAAAATTAGGTAAAACTAATATTAAGACTAATATTAAAAATATTGCAGGAATTATCTGGTCAACAGTCAAATTAATTTTTTATATTATAACCTTTTTTAAGTATAGTTGAGACAAGAGTGACACATACAATTAAAAATATAAACATTGTTGAAATACTTATCCAAATATCAAAATCAGAAACTCCGTAAAATGCAAACCTCAGCCCATTAACTAAATATACAACAGGATTAAAATAAGTGACTGTTTGCCAGAAACTTGGGAGCATATCTAACGAATACAAACTTCCACCAAGAAATACCATTGGTGTTATGACAATTGTTGGTATTATAGACATTTGCTCGAAATTTTTACTAAGAAGTCCAATTAAAAACCCGAACAAAGCAAAAGTAAAAGCAACCAGAATTAATAAAAAAATCATTAGTAAAGGAAACTTCACGTTAACTTCTGCAAAGAAAAGCGAAGTACAGAAAATTACTGCAGCAACAATTAATGTTTTAGTTGCACCCGCACCAACATAAGCAATTACAATTTCTACAGTAGAAATTGGAGCTGCTAAAATTTCATAAATTGTTCCATTAAATTTAGGAAAAAAAATTCCAAAAGAAGTGTTACTGATAGATTGAGTTAATAATGTTAACATCAATAATCCTGGAACTATATAAGAGCCATAACTAATACCATCAATTTTTTCTACATAATCCCCAATGACTGAGCCAAATACTATAAAGTATAATGATGTAGACAAAACTGGAGAAAGAAGAGATTGTATTAATGTCCTTCTAAATCTATCCATTTCATGAAAATAAATTGCTCTTAATGCGTAAAAATTAATCCTCATTATTTTCCTTTACCAATGTCACAAAAATCTTTTCAAGATTATTTTGCTCTGTTTTTAAATCTCTCATCCTCAAACCTGCATTTTTTAAATCTTGAAGCATCTTTGTAATACCTGTTCTTTCAGCATGTAAGTTATAGTTGTAAATTAATGAATAATTATCATTAGAGATTGATAGATTATATTCATCAAGCTCTGATGGAATTTTCTCGACTTTATCCTGTAACTCAATAGTTAATTTTTTATGACCCATTTTTTTTAATAAATCTATTTTATTATCAACAACAATGATTTCTCCTTGATTAATTACAGCAACTCGGTCTGCGATTGCCTCTGCTTCTTCAATATAGTGTGTTGTTAAAATTATGGTTACTCCAGTTTTTCTTAATCCCTCTACAACTTTCCACATATCTTTTCTCAATTCTACATCTACGCCTGCCGTTGGTTCATCAAGAAATAATATCGAAGGTTCATGAGATAAAGCTTTTGCTATCATTACACGTCTTTTCATTCCTCCTGAAAGCTGATTTAACCTTAAATCTTTTTTATCCCATAAACTAAAATCTTTTAGAACTTTTTCTATATGTTGGGGGTTTGGCTTTTTTCCATATAAGCCTCTTGAATATGAAACATTGTTAAACACTGTTTCAAATTGTTCTAGTGAAATTTCTTGGGGGACCAGTCCTATTCTTGATCTTGTTTCTCTATAATCTTTTATAATATCAAAACCATCTACTGTAATTACTCCGGAAGTTGGTTTAACTATACCACATACAATACTTATCAGTGTAGTTTTGCCAGCTCCATTTGGTCCAAGCATAGCAATAATTTCACCTTGCTTTATATTTAAATTAACAGTTTTTAAAGCTTTAAATCCATTATCGTATACCTTTGAAAGGCCGTCAATTGTTATTAAATCTTTAGTCATTATCTGAGGTCTTAATTTGATATAGAGATGTTTTTAGTGACAAGCAATATTATATTTTTTTAATCTCCAATAATTGTATGGCCATGGAGTTAAAAATCCAACTAAAAGCATTATTGGTACTACCCACCAATTTAAAATAGCTCCACCTGTTAAAATTACATCTGTGAGGTTCATGGCTATTTCCATACTGACCATTGATATAAAGCTCATACCAAGCGCAGTCTTTAATGCTTTGGAAAAATCAAGTTTTTGTCTTAGTAAAATTATAGTTTCTAAAATAATACTTGTAATCAAACCATTTATAATTGCTAAAGTCATGATGGCTAAAACAGGCCAGGGAATTCCTGTTATCTGAAAATACAATATAGTTCCAAAGTCACCAATTGCACAGCCTAGCAAACACCAAGCAGTATTTTTTGCGCTTCTTTTCCAAGTATGCTTGCATGACCAATTAAAATTAATTGCTTCTGAACTCATTGTTTGCTCATTTCTAAATGATATTCATAAATATCATCTTTCCAATAAGATTTAATGTACGAAAGAATGTTATCAATACCTTCATCACTTATTTTATCACCAAAACCCATCATCTTGCCTTCATAATTTTTTATCAATTTAGCAAATCCATACTTTATCATTCTATGTAGTAACTCATCTGTATGATGCCAAGTATGACCAGTTCCATTTAAAGGCGGTGCTTTTCTATGCCCATCCTCATCTAAACCTTGCCAATTTGTAGCTCCAGCTAAATTTGCTTGGTGACAAGAAACACAATATTGATTGTATAATATCTTGCCATTTTTAATTGCTTCTAATGAATCTCTAGTTATGGGATAGTGCGAATGAGAGAAAGCAGTATCTGCATAAAATAAAACAATAAAAATAAAAAAATACTTTTTCATTAGTGTGGAGCCCTATATCTGCTATGACAAGCTTTGCAGCTCGACCACATATATTGTTTCAAAGCTGCTCTAAAATCATCTTGGTCTTCGATAATTGAAGCTAGCTTTATTATTTGATCAGAAGATTTTTTCATTAGAGCATTAAATTCATCTTTTTCTTCCCAAATAATTGGTAAAGCCTCTGTTCCATGTCCCTCTTTTGTATTTTCTGGAAATAAATTTAGTAATTCTAAATAATTATCACTCATTCTAATCATTAGTTTTTTTGAGTCCTCAATTTCAACTTCGTTAAGCAAAATACTAATTCTTTTTGCTAGTTTATAATTTTGACTGAATAAAGATTTTCTTTTCTTTATAATGTCTTTTGCACTTTCTTCTGATAAAACATTAGAGTTAAATGAAAAAGAAAGTGCTACAATAAACATTATTTTGAAAATATTATTTATTTTTATAAAATAGCTCATGTCGAATAGTATAGCATTACAATATAGTTGGTTAGCTAAATTTTTCCATTGGTTCACTTTGCTCCTTCTAATTGCTCAGATACCAATGGGGTTTATTTTAGTCAGATTGGATTTTTCGGATTTAAGAATAACTATAGAAAATGTGCACGTAATTGTTGGAATATCTATATTTTACATAACCTTATTTAGGTTAATTTATAAATTTTTTAGCAAGTCCCCAAAACTAATGCCTGAGGCATTCTTTGGACAAAACTTGATTGCGAAATTGAATCATTTCGCTCTTTATGTCGCACTTTTAACAATAACAACATCAGGAATTTTAAAAAAGCTATTTAATGGTGAAAAACTAAATTTTTTTATTTTTAAATTAAGGATTGAAGATAACTTTGATTTAGCAGATCAATTTTATAATGTTCACGTTATTTCAAATTATACATTAATAGTTTTAATCTCATTGCATATTTTTGCAGTTTTGTTTCATCAAATATTTTTGAAAGAAAACATCTTGAAAAGAATGACCAGATAATTAAATAGAGCTCATGAAAAAATATTTTGTCTTTTTTATTTTATTCTTGATACCAAATATCTCATTTGGTTTTGAAAAAACCACAAACTTTGATCTGAAAAAATTATTTGAAATTCAAAAATCTGGTAAAACAATTGTTATTAATTCTTGGAATGAATATTGTTCAACTTGCGCAGCACAAACAAAAGTTTTCGATCAAGCAATGAAAGACTTTAAGGATGTAGAATTTTTATTCTATGAGCAAACAGAACATGAAGATATTGCTAAAGCTTTAGGTGTTAATTATTGGACCACAATAGTAGTTTTTAAAGGTGAAAGTGAAGTAGCAAGAGAAATTGGTTTAACTGACAAAGACCAAATATATAATTTAATAAACAAAGGGATATAATTCCTTTTTACCTCCCCTTTCGAGGAGGTGAATTCAACAAAAAAGAGAGAAATAAATGAATGTTAAATTCAGGAATAATTTTTTAAATTATGACTGCTATATAGAATTAATTTTTTTTTTGTCAATTTATGAAAAAGCAAGAAAAATTAGGGATTTTAATTAAGCAATGCTTTTTGGGCTGGTAAATAATCATGACCAAATACATCAGCAACAGCTTTATGAGTAACACCTCCTTTAAATACATTTAATCCTGCTTGAAAATTTTGATCATCATTTAAAGCTTTTAAGTACCCATCTTTTGCTAATTTAGATAAAAAAGGAAGCGTTGCTTTATTCAATGCAATTGTTGATGTCCTAGGAACACCACCGGGCATGTTTGCAACGCAATAATGAATTATATCATCTATTATAAAAGTTGGTTCTGCAAAAGTAGTCGGTTTACTGGTTTCAACACATCCTCCTTGATCAATTGCAACATCTACAATTACTGATCCTCTTTTCATTTTTTTTAACATATTTTTTGTAACTAATTTTGGTGCCTCAGCTCCTGGTATCAAAACTCCACCTACTAACAAATCACATTCAGAAATTAATTTTTCTAAATCAGTTTTATCACTTAAATTAGGTATTATTTTATCTCCAAATATTTGGGAAAGTTCGTTTAATCTTTTTTCAGATTTATCTACAATATTAACCTTGGCTTTCATGCCTGTTGCAATTATAGCAGCATTTTCTCCTACTACTCCACCTCCAAGTATAACTACACTTCCAGGCTCTACACCAGGAGCTCCTCCTAACAAAAGACCACGGCCTTTTTGATTTTTTTCTAAACAATGTGCACCTGCTTGAACTGACATTCTTCCTGCTACTGCACTCATTGGTGCTAGCAAAGGAAGTCTTCCGTTGTTATCTGTGACTGTTTCATAAGCGATGCATATTGATTTGCTGTCTATTAAGCCTTGTGTCAGTTCTTTTGCTGCAGCAAGATGAAGATATGTAAAGACAACTTGATTTTCTCTTATCATTTTTACTTCACTAGATTGTGGCTCTTTAACTTTAACGATGATGTCAGAGTCGTTAAATATATCTTCAGCTGTATTAACTATTTTTGCTCCGCTTGATACGTAATGATCGTTTTCAAATCCTGCTTCAAAACCTCCATTATTTTCAATTAAAACTTCATGGCCATTAGAGGTTAATGTCTTTACACTTTCGGGAGTGAGTCCAATTCTATTTTCTTGAGGCTTTATTTCTTTTGGAACCCCGATTTTCATAGAATTAAATTAATTTTTTTTGCTTTTTGAATAGTTTGTAATACCAGTTCTTAGTTTCTCGATTATTTCATCAATATGTTTTTTTTCACAGATAAACATTGGGGCAATAATTAAACAATCTCCAGTCGCTTTAAAGTTAACCCCTGCATCATAACAGTGTTTGAAACATGTAAATCCTGCTGCGCCAGGTTTTTTATGCATTTTAATATCAATACCACCCATCATTCCATAACCTCTTATGTTATCAACAACATCAATATCTTTTAAAGACATTAAACCTTCTTGGAAATATGGAGATAAATTTTTTGCTCTATTAAAGATATCATCTTTTTCAAAAATATCTTGAACTGCTAAGCCTGCAGCTACTGAGACAGGAATTCCAGAGTAGGTGTAACCATGAAATAATTCTATTGTTCCTTTTGGAGATCCATCCATAACTGTGTCATAAATTTCTTCTTTACACGCAACTGCACCTAAAGGACTTATTCCATTTGTTGTAGCTTTAGCCATTGTTATAATATCAGGTGTAACTCCGTATTCTTGAGATGCAAAAGGCGAACCAGTTCTTCCCCAACCTGTAATAACTTCGTCAAAAACTAATAAAATACCATGCTTATCGCAAATTTCTCTTAGTCTTTGTAAATATCCTTTTGGTGGAACTAAAGTTCCTGTTGATCCAGCAATTGGTTCAACAATGCAAGCTGCAATATTTTCTGAACCAAAATTTGTACAAATTCTCTCAAGATCTTCTGCCATCTCTGCGCCAGTTTCAGGTTGACCTGAAACAAATTTATGCTCTGGTAAATGTGTATGTCTCATGTGAAGAACACCTGGCATCAAAACATTGGCAAATGTTTTCACGTTGTTAATCATTCCGCCAACAGAAGTAGCTCCAATATTCATTCCATGATAGCCTCTTTCTCTTCCAACAAACCTAAATCTATGTCCTTCACCTCTTGCTTTATGATATGCAACTGCAATTTTAATTGCTGTTTCAACAGCGGTAGATCCACAAATTGTATAAAAAATTCTATTTAAATTTCCTGGTGTATGTTTAGAAATTTTTGTTGCAAGTTCAAATGAACCACCAAAACCTTGTTGAAATGGTTGAGCATAATCTAATTTTTTTAACTGATTTGTAATTGCATTAATAATTTCTTCTCTTCCGTGTCCTAATGGATTGCAAAATAATCCTGAGCTTGCATCTATCTGAGTTTGGCCTTGATGATTTTTTAAATAAACACCTTTTGCTTCTACAATTAATCTTGGAGACTCTTTAAAATCTCTATTAGATGTAAATGGCATCCAATGTTCATTTAAAGAATTTGGTATTTGAGGTTTTTCTGAACTCATAATTATGTTTCGATTCATAGACTAATTATATAAATTAACCAGTAAATTTTAGTCATACTTGCTATGTTAAATGACCGCAACTATAGGTTGTAAGTTATGACTTTTGAAGCCTGTGTAATTTATTCATCATTTACTTAAAAGAAAATTTAAACTTAAATATCGATAATTAAATTTAATTAACAGGAGATGAAATGAAAAAAATAATTAGTTTCATTTTAGGAAGTTTATTTGCTCTAAACTTAACAATCACAGCAGCAAACTCTGCTGCGAACGAGGTTAGAGTTGCATACTTTCTAGAGTGGCCAAGTCCAAATTTAGAGGACATGCAAAAAAAGAATTTTGCTAAAGCTTTAGGAGTTCCAGTAAAATGGACAAACTTCACAAATGGTGGGGCAATGACAGATGCTATGTTAGCAGGAGATATTGATATTTCTTACTCACAAGGTTTAGTACCATTTATTAATGCTGTAAAATCAAATGCACCTATCAAATTAGTTGATATTGCAATGGAGTACGGAATGGGTGGAACAACTTGTGTAACATCTAATGCTTCAGGAATAACAAAAGCTAATGCAACAGAATTAGAAGGTAAAAAAGTTGCTGTTCCGTTAGGTACTATGGCTGAGTACGTTTTCGACGAAAGTATGAAAGTTGTCGGAGCTGACAGAAGCAAAATGGATATAATTCAAATGGACCCTGAAGAAGGTGCGGCTGCATTAGTAAGTGGAGATGTAGTAATGGCATGTCTATTTGGTGGTAATTCTATCAAAGCTGCAGTTGCTGTAGGATCAAGACTTTTAACTGTTCAAGAAGCAAGAGATGCAGGTATTTTAGGAATAGATATTACTTCTGTAACAGACAAGTTTATGAAGGAAAATCCTGGAATGTTGAGAACTTTTATTGAAGTAACTCATGAAGCAAATGAAAGATATAGAAATGGAAAAAGTGATATGAATTCTATGTCAAAAGCTTCAGAGATGAAAATTGCTGATATGAAAGACACTTTAAGTGGTTTTAAATTCTTAACTCCAGAAGAAACTAAAAAATCTATGGAAAGCGGAAACTTAGATGCATTCTTAAAAGGAATGGGAACTCCAGGTGGAGCAGTAGACACTAGTTTCTTACCTTTATAATTTAAAGATTAGAATAATTAAATAGGCGCCAATTTTATTGGTGCCTATTTTTTTAAGTAAATATTTTATATAAAGTCAGCTAATGAGTGATTTGATATCTCAAAATCTAAACATGATTTTCAAAACTCCAAAAGGAGAGACTGTTCATGCTTTAAAAGATTTAAATTTCAAATTAAAAAAAGGAGAACTTCTAACAGTTCTTGGGCCTTCTGGTTGTGGAAAAACAACTTTGTTAAATATTGCAGCTGGTTTCTTAAGACCAACATCTGGAAATATAACTTTGAATGGTAAAGAAATTGATGGACCTGGAGTTGAAAGAGGCATGGTTTTTCAACAAGGTGCATTATTTGAATGGTTGACTGTTGCAGAGAACGTAAACTTTGGTCTCAGAATGAAAAAAAAAGATCCTATAGAAACTTCAAAAAAAGTTGATGAGTGGCTAGAGATTGTTGGCTTAAAAGGATTTGGAAATACCCCAACATATCAATTGTCTGGAGGAATGCAGCAAAGAGTAGCTCTTGCAAGGTGTTTAATCAATGATCCTGATTTGATTTTAATGGATGAGCCTTTAGGTGCTCTTGATGCTCTAACAAGAGAAAAAATGCAATCTTTAGTTTTGAAAATTTGGAAAGAAACTGGAAAAACAATTATTTTAATTACACACTCGGTTGAGGAAGCACTACTGCTTGGTGAAAGGTTGTACGTAATGGCACCAAGACCAGGTAGGATACATAAAGAATATAATCTTCCATTTGCAGAGATGGGTTTAAAAGAAGATTTAAGAGAAATAAAAAAAAATAAAGATTTTTCGTCAAAAAGAGAAGAAATTTTATCCATGATTTGGAACATGGAGGAAGAAATTATGGGAAAAGAAAATTAAATGTTTACTCAAATAATAACAATATTAATTGTCGTATCAATTATCGGGTGCATACTTTATGGAAGACGTTTAATAAAAACTGAAAAAGTTGATGCAGTTTTTGGAAATCCAGAAAGAGCAAAAGGTGGAACTCATTGGATAATTGTCGGAAGCAGTGCAATATTGTTAGTTTGGCTTTATTATTCTTGGGATATTGCAAAAGGATTTTATCCAAAATCAGCAAATGAATTATGTCAGGTCGCAAAAATAAATGAGTCTTTATTAGGATTAAAATATCAATTTCCAATTGAAGAAAGAGAATTCAAAAGTACTTCAATAATAAAAATAGAAAATAAAAATCTTAAAAAAATAAGTTTAGAAATTCAAAATTCGCCAGATTTAAGCAACATACAGAAAACTGCATTAGTTGGTTTTATTAATAAAACAAACAAATTAATTCCATTACTTACTAACGATAATCTAATGGAGATTAACACAAAAATTAAAATAGATGAGATGACTGATGAAATTAGATTGTTAAGCACTAATTTTCAAAAGAAAGATTATCCATTTGAAACACCAGAGCAAAAAAATGAAAGACAAAAAGCAATTGCTGAGCAAGGAAGCTGGGGCATAGTAACTGTAAGTGCCGGAACAGGATCAATAGAAAATACTATTGAAGTGCCTTTAGTGCCTGAAACAGATAGAGGATTAAAATTTCACGCTGCAGCTGAACAATTAAAAAAAATTAACGATAAATTTTTTAAATTAAGAAACCATAATCCTCAATTCAAAAATGCAATAAAAGAACTTAAATCAGAGATAAAATTATATAGAAAAAATTTAGATGACACTGAAGAAGTGGCATCTACTTACGCAAAAAATATTGTAAAAATTGCAAGAAGAATTGAGTTTGCAAGTATTTATCCTCCAAATGCTCTTAATGAAATGCAAAATGCAATTATTGAATTTGATAATCTTCAAAAAACTGAGCAAGGGGGTTTAAGACTAATTGATATTCTTTTATTCCCTGCAGGAACTATCGTTGCAAGTGGCCCTAGTTGTTCTGAGCAAGGTTCGGGTAGATGGTTACCAAAACCCTCGGATACACTTAATAAATTTATTTTAATGTCTAAGCCAAGTGTAGGTTACAAAAATATCCCACTTCTTTGGATTGATATGATGGATGTAAGCCAAATAATTGGCTTTATTTTGCCAGATTGGATAGCTGATGTTTTGCCTGGAGAATATCCAGTTCATACTAAAGATGGCGTTGTTAAGCAAAATTTTAAAGGTAAAGTTTTAAAAATTGTTACAGGTGATTTTAAATTATTTAAAATTCCTGTTCCATATGGACATATCTGGGATTCATTTTTAAGAGTTTTTCTTGGATTAGTTTTTGGAATATTGATTGGTGTACCATTAGGACTTTTCATGGGTTTAAATAGATTTGCTAAAGGTTTCTTTGATCCATTAATTGAACTTTACAGACCAGTTCCACCACTTGCATGGGCACCTTTGATTATTTCTGTTCTTGGAATTGATAATACTGGAAAAGTATTTTTATTATTTATGGTTTCATTATCTATAATGATTATTTCAGCTAGAGCTGGAGCATCGGGCACGCAGTTATCTAAAATTCATGCAGCACATTCTCTCGGTGCTTCTAAAAGACAAATACTTAGATATGTTATTTTTCCAAATTCTTTACCTGAAATTTTAACAGGTATTAGAGTGGCGGTTGGTATGTGTTGGGGAACTTTGGTTGCAGCAGAATTTTTAGCAGGTACAACTGGAATTGGATTTGTTGAAAATGTTGCCAAAAAGTATTTTCAATATGAAGTAATTTGGATCACAATTTTTATAATGGGTATGTTGGGTCTTCTTTTTGATGTAACTTTGAGAAAAATTATAGATAAGACAATACCTTGGAGAGGTAAAGGCTAATCCTTAATCGTCGAGTAAGCGTAATTCTTTTTCGTCGAAATTTAAATAAACGTTTTCTCCAACATTAAATATTTCATTGGTATCGCTAGAAACTACGTAAATCTTACCGACTTTTGAATTAACTATATATTGATAACTATTTCCAACGAATGACGCATTATTAACAGATGCATGTATTGAGTTTTCTTCAGGACTTTTTGAAATAGTTATTTTTTCTGGTCTTAAAGAGACGGAAACTGAACTTTCTAATTTTTGATCACTTTTTATATTAATTTTCATTTCTGCTAATTGAATCTCGTAAACATTATTATTTTGATTAATGATTTTAGCTTTAACAACATTTGCGTCTCCTATGAAGTTGGCTACAAATTTAGTTTTAGGAAAGTTATACAATTCTTTTGGGCTACCTTGTTGAGCAATAATAGCATTGTTCATTACAATTACTTTGTCAGAAATTGCTAATGCTTCCTCTTGATCATGAGTTACATAAATTGTAGTTACTCCAAGTTTTTGTTGAATTTCTCTAATATCCTCTCTTACTTGTCTTCTTAATTTTGCATCTAAGTTAGATAAAGGCTCGTCAAAGAGTAAAACTTTAGGTTTCAGCACAATTGCTCTTGCAACCGCAACTCTTTGTTGCTGACCCCCCGATAGCTCTGAAGGCATCCTATTTTCGTAACCTTCTAAATTAACTAACTTAAGAGTTTCTAATGACTTTTCTGTAAATTCTTCTTTTGGAACATTAATCATCTTCAAACCATAAGATACATTTTCAAGCACACTCATGTGTGGAAACAAAGCATAAGATTGGAATACCATAGATACATCTCTGTCTGTTGCTGGTAATAATGTTACATCTTCATTTTCTACTAAAATTCTGCCACTAGTAGCTCTTTCTAGACCAGCAATAATTCTTAAAGAAGTGGTTTTTCCGCATCCAGAAGGACCTAGTAATGTAGTCAGTGTTCCTGCTTCAAAAGTACAACTCACATTATCAACAGCAACAGTCTCATTAAATTTTTTTGTAATATTTTCAAATTTTACTTCTGCTTTTTTCATTATCCAAAATTTCCTTGTAGTATTCCTGCTGTTTCTTCTCTTCTTCCTAATTTTCGTTTACCTATTATTAATTGCATTAAAGTTATTGTAAATAACATAACAACAATTAATGCAGACGAATAAACAATTGCTAGACCATAATCATTGTTTTCTAATCTTCCTAATATATATGAGACAGCTAAATCATAATTAGCACTAACAAGGAATATAACAGCACTAATTGCCGTCATTGCTCTAACAAAACTAAAAACTAAAGAAGCAGTAATTGCAGGTTTAAGCAATGGAAGAATTACATTCCTAAATGTTTGAGAACTAGATGCATTCAATGTTGATGAAGCTTCATCTAAGTGAGGATCTAATTGATTCATCGAAGCTATACCTGCCCTAACCCCAACAGGCATATTTCTAAATACAAAAGCGATTACCAAAATAATTCCTGTTCCTGTAAGTTCAAGTGGCGGAACATTAAACGCAAAAACGTAACTTACACCAATAACACTTCCAGGTATTGCAAAACTTAACATTGTGCCGAATTCAAAAGCATTTTTTCCTTTAAACTTATGTCTTGTAAGAAGATATGCTGTTAAAATACCTATTGCAGCAGTAGGAAATGATGAAATTAATGCTATCGCAAAAGTAGTGTTAAAAGAATTCCACGCGGTACCAGTCCATAAAATTCCTCTTTCTTTGACCCATTCAACACTAAATGCTTCAACATAGTGTCTTAAAGTGAAACTGTGATCGACACCCCACATCTCTACAAATCCACCAAACATAATCATTATATAAATTATAAATGTAAGGAGTGCCCAAGGTAGAACAGTTGAGTAAATTATCCACTTAGTATTATTTGGTAATTCAGGATGAACTCCACTATCCCCTTTGCCAGAAATTGAAATATAGGATTTTTTTCCCAACCATTGGTTCTGAAGATAAAATACTACCAGAACAACGGTTAATAAAATCATTGCTAATATTGCAGCTTTTGTTTCATCATACTGTGCACCCACAATTGCAAAGAATATTTCTGTAGATAAAACATCATATTCGGCACCTAACACTAGTGGATTTCCAAAATCAGCTAAGCTTTCAATAAAGCCAAGCAAAAATGCATTGGCAATTCCAGGTCTCATTAAAGGCAATGTAACAGTTTTAAAAACTTGCCATTTTGAAGCTCTCAATGTTTGTGAAGCCTCTTCCATTGCAGGACTTACACTTTCAACAACTCCTATTAAAACTAAAAAAGCAATAGGTGTAAAAGCTAGAGTTTGTGCAAACCATATTCCTGGTAAACCATAAATCCATCTCGAGGGCTCTATCTCGAAAGCCCATTCAAGAAAAGAACTTACAACTCCCGTTCTACCAAATAAAATTATTATCGCTAAACCAATTACAAATGGAGGAGTTATGATTGGTAAAACAGATAAAATTCTAATCGTTTTTTTAAATTTAAAACTTGTTCTTGCAATTAATAAAGCAAAACCTAAACCCAAAATTGTTGAAGAGAAAGCTGTAAGTGTTCCCATAGTAACGGTGTTCCAAAAAACACCACATGCATAATCACTATACAAACAATCAAGACCCCAAATTCCTTTATTAAATATTTTGGTTGAAAAATTACTGATTTCATATCCACCCTCTGTGCCTTTAAAGGCAACAGCAAACATTCTAAAAATAGGAAAAAAAACAAAAGTTGAAACTAAAATAATTATGCTTCCTATGCTTCCTACAATAAAATTGTCTCCATTCAACCACCCACGTGAGGATAGCCCGTGTGTAATATAAAAAATAAATGTAGAGCATAAAAGAACTGCACCAGACCCTACTCCAAATTGATTTTCTACATCGCCAAAAATCGATTGAAAGATTTCAAAATTCCACCCTCTTATACCAATTGAAAACCCCTGAAGAATAAAATAAAAAATGCCAAACAATCCTGAGTACAAGAAAATTTTGGAATAAATGGGATTACTCTGATTTAATTTTAAGGTTGATAATGGAAAAAATAAAGGAACAACTAAAGGAAGAAGCCAATATTTTTTATTAATAAATACCTGTGGTAATACAGAACCATAATCTTCTAAAGAATATTCTAATATCCAGTTTATTGAGAAAAACCCGTCACCTGTTACATACCATGGAAATATTAGGAAACCCAATACTCCGATGAGCATCCAACAGATAACGAGCCCTCTCATTATAATTCCTTATCTAGGAATTACAGAAACATCGTTATCCCATTTGGATAACAAACTCGCTCTTGTACTTTTATCTCCATAAACTTTAAAATTATAATCAATTAAGTTTATTGTTGATAAGTCTGGAGCATCAGGATCAGCTTTTGCTTTAGTATTAGATGGCACTTGCAAAGATTTTCCTGAAGTGAAAACCATAGTTTGAATAGCAGGACTTAAAGCCCAGTCATAAAACTTTTTAGCTTCCTTCATATTTCTTGCACCTGCAATAATACTCATAGATCCAACTTCATAACCAGTTCCTTCAGCAGGAGAGACCGTAACAACCGGCAAACCTTTTTTTGTTTGTTTCACACCATCATGTTGGAAACAAATACCAATTAAGTTTTCACCTCTACCAGTTGCCTTAATTGGTGCAGAACCAGATTTAGTATATGTATTTATGTTTGCATGAAGTTTTTTCATGTAATCCCAACCTTTATCTTCTCCAAATATTTGAAGAATAGTGGCTAAGGTAGTGTAAGCAGTTCCAGATGAGTTTGGATTTGCTACTTGTATTTCACCTTTATATATTGGTTTTGTTAAATCCATCCATGATTTTGGAGCTGGAAGACCTTTTTTTGCTAAAAGATCTTTGTTGTATCCAAAACCTAATGCACCAACATAAATTCCTACTGATTTAAAATCAGCATTTTTTGCTTGGTTCTGAGCTGCAGGTAATAAATCATTAAAATGAACAGATTTATATTTCTCAGTTAAATTTTCTTGTGCTGCAGTTAAATGTGGATCACCTGTTCCACCAAACCAAACATCTCCTTTTGGATTTGATGCTTCTGCTTTTATTTTCGCAAAAGTTTCACCACTACTTGCTCTTGTCATAGCAACTTTTGTTCCAGTTTCTTTTTCATAAGCTTGTTCAAGCATTTCACAAACATCTATTTCAACGCTGCAATATAATGTTAGTTTTGCAGCTGAAGCTTTATTTGTAATGCCGAAAAGTGTTAATGAAAGAACTAGAGCCATAGAAGCTACTTTAAGTATATTTTTCATATATCCCTCACTTTTTTATTAGTTAATGATAATAAATTTAAACTGCTAATGTTAATCTTTTGTTACTTCAAATTTAAAGATAATTTTAATAAATAAAAAAAATATTCAATTTATAGTTTAATTTTGAAATCAATTATGTTTACATAAATTATGGACGAAAAAGAGCTTAAAAATTTAATTATTAAAATTTTTACTAATTTTAAATTAAGCAGAAAACACTCTATAGTTTGCGCAAATGCAATTATGAATGCAGAACTTGTAGGTGCGCCTTCACATGGATTGTCTCGTTTAAAAATGTACTGTGAAAGAATCTCAAAAAAAGTCATTAATCCGAGACCTAAAATTACTGTAAAAAATATATCAAAATCTATATCAATAATTGATGCTGATAATTCTATAGGTTTTGTTGCAGCAGATGAAGCAATTAAAAAAACAATACAAAATGCAAAAAAAACAGGGATTGGGTTAGTTGCTGTAAAAAACAGCGGACATTATGGACTATCAGGGTATTACGTTGAGCAAGCGGTTAAAAAAAATTTAATAACATTTGCATTTACAAATGCTCCTCCAGCTATTGCGCCTTTCGGTGGAAAAAAATCAGTCTTTGGAACTAATCCAATATGTTTTGGAACTCAAACAAATAGTAAGGTTCCGTTTATACTGGATACATCAATGTCTATGATTAATAGAGGTAAAATTAGGATTGCAGAAAAGTTAGGAAAAAAAATACCATATGGCGTTGCTTTAAACAAATTTGGTAAACCAACTACAAATGCAAAAGAAGCTCTAGCTGGGGTACAACTTCCAATAGCTGGATTTAGAGGATCTGGATTAGCCTGGATGGTAGATATTTTAACTGGAGTATTTGTTGGAAGTAATCATGGTGGCAAAGTAAAAGACCCATTTGATGATTTCTCTGGGCCACAAAATATCGGTCACTTATTTTTAGCATTTAAAGACAATCTATTTGTTAAAGATTATAAAAAAGAGATAAAAAAAAATATTAAAAGAATAAAAAAAATACCTAATTTAAAAGGACAAAAAATCTTTTATCCTGGCGAGCAAAAGTTTTTAAGAACAAAAACAAACTCTAAAAAATCTATAAAAATTCCAAAAAATATTAAAAAGGATTTAGATATTCTCTTAGCTAGTTAACCTGCAAAATAACCTAGTATTCCGATAGATAAACAGACTGAAAGTATTATTATTTTTGACTGAAGTGCCTCTTTTTTCTTTTCAGTGATTACTCGTTTCTTTAGAACATCTATATTTACTTTACGAGGGGACATTCGAATTACTCTCTGTTTTTTTTCAGGTATTTCAATATTAGATGTTCTGTTTAAGCTTTCAGTACTCATTAAATTATTAAATCATATAGTAAAAAATTTTACAGAATTTAACTGTTCAAAATGGGTTGACTCAAGTTTTAAAATTGTTCAAATTGGGTTTTGATACATTATGAAGCAGCTACCAAGTGTAAATTCTGAACTAGATGATGAACTGATCGATAAAATTTTCAAAAATCATTTTGATATTTTAAGTCCTTTTTTTTTAAAACTTATGTCTGAATGGACAATCGGTGCTTATAAAGTGTTTAAAGATATAGATACTTACACGATTTTAATTTATTTGATTAGTAAGCAGTTTGATTTTTACAGGCGAAATAATTTAAATATTTCTTTTAATAATTTTTATAAGGATAAAACATTAGAGATTGAGAAAATTAACCTTATAAGAATATCAAAGGATCTTAAAATACCAAAAGAAAGTGTCAGAAGAAAAGTTATATCCCTGGAAAAAAAGGGAATAATTAAAAAAAAGGGCAAGAAGATTACAATAGATAGAAGTGCTTACAATTCAACACAGCCAAATGATACATTAAAAAATATATGCACACTTTTATCAGTTTTTAGTCAAATTTTAAAAGAAGAAAAAGTTATAAAAAACGAAATGACCAGTAATGAAATTAATAACTTAATAAAACATAATTTCTCATTTTGCTGGTATCAATTTTATAAATTTTTATTCCCGTACTGCTTAAGGTGGAAAAATTA
Source organism: uncultured Pelagibacteraceae bacterium (assembly GCA_902535625.1). Taxonomy (GTDB): domain Bacteria; phylum Pseudomonadota; class Alphaproteobacteria; order Pelagibacterales; family Pelagibacteraceae; genus Pelagibacter. The sequence continues at coordinate 27,416 of CACAUA010000010.1, forward strand.
TTTTGGTGATATGGAAATATTTACTATTTTAGCAACTATAATTTTGAATAATAATTCAAAAATTGGAAGGCAACTTAAAGGAGTTGATAGTTATTTAGATAAATGGAGAGATAAAATTATTAATAAAAAAATAAAAGGAATTAATGCAATGTCTATTTCTGAAATAACAGGAATACCAAGACCAACAGTAGTAAGAAAAATCAAGAAATTAACTAAAAATAAATTTATTTCTTTAGACAAAAATAAATTGATAAATTTTGATGTCAGCAAACAAAATTTTAAAGATATGTCGATAATCCAAGATGAAAATTTAAAATCAATAAATGTTTTTATAAAAAGAACCTACAATCAAATAAATCTTAATTAGAATTTTTAAGAATATATATAAATATAAATCCAGTTATATACATTATTAATGCGTAAGCAGCTGTTGGAACCATGTAAGCGACATCATTGAAAATTTGTGTTGCTACAAATACAGCTAAAGTTCCATTTTGTAATCCACATTCTAAAGAAATGCATTTTCTCTGTGGTATTCCAGTTGCAAAACCTTTTGCAATATAAAATGACAAAGTCATCATGACTACGTTTAATATTAAAACAGCTAAACCTGCTTGACCTAAGTATGATATTATATTTTCTCTTTCCTCAATCCATATTGCTGCAAATACAACAATAAATAAAATACCTGTAATTCTATTTACAATATTAATATTAGAGGAAATAAAGTTTTCAGCGAATCTTCTAATTATCATTCCTAGAATTACTGGCACAGATACAACTAGTGCCATTTTAAGAGCAATACCAGTCATTGTAATATCTGAGGATAAATCAGTTACACCTAATAATTTTGCTGAAGTAAAAACAATAAATGGAACAGAAAAAATACTAATTAAACTACCTATTGCTGTTAACGAAATAGATAATGCAACATCTCCATTCGCAAATTTTGTTAAAACATTTGATGTTACTCCTCCAGGAGCTGCAGCAATAATCATTAATCCTAATGCTAATTCAACTGGTAATCTTAATATTAAAAGTAAAATATAAGCGACGATTGGGAGAAGGATTAATTGACAAATTATTCCGACTGTAAAATCTTTTGGATTATTTATTACTCTTAAAAAATCTCTAGTTGATAAGCCCAATCCAAGACCTAACATTATAAGGGCTAACGCTATAGGTGCAATTTTTGTAACTATCTCCATCGTTTGTTCAATTTTAAACTATTTTTATATCGAACGTAATAAAAAATATTGATATTTAGAACCATAACAAATATTTAAACTCATATGTTATCTGATAAATCCACAGTTTGTCCTGTAAATCTACTTAATATAGCTCATCAAAAAAGAGGTGTAAAAGCAGCCATTGTAAATGCAGGTAAAAAATTACCAATGATGTCAGTAATGGATGCTGTCTCTGAAAAATTGATCACCCCAATATTAATAGGTGATAAACAAAAAATACAAGAATGCGCAGATGAACTTAAATTTGATATATCAAATTTTGAAATAATTAATGAGCCAGTTGAAAATAATACAGCTGGAATTGCAACCAAACTTGCATCGGAAGATAAAGTAAAAATTATAGTAAAAGGACATATTCATACTGATATATTGATGAAAGAAGTTCTTAGAAGAGAATATAAATTAATTGGAAAAACAAGACTAAGTCATATTTGGCATATGACATTACAAAAAGATGATAAACCATTAATCATAACTGATGGAGCATTGAATGTTTCTCCTAACCTAAAAACTAAAATGCATATTTTAAAAAATGTTATAGATTTTAGTCATAGAATTAATATTCCAAGACCAAAAATTTCTATCCTTTCAGCGACAGAAGAAGTTATTGATAGTGTACAGAGTTCGGTTGAAGCTAAAGAATTAACTGAATTGGCAAGTAAAGAAAATTTTAATGCTGATATTTTTGGACCCTTGGCATTTGACAATAGTATTTCAAAAAAATCTGCTTCTATTAAGGGAATTGAGAATATAGTTGCTGGGGAAGCTGATGTATTATTAGTTCCAAATGTCGAAACTGGAAATGCGCTTGTAAAAATGATGATTTATTTTATGGGAGCATGTGCAGCAGGCGTAGTTGTTGGAGGTAAAGTACCTGTTGTTATAACAAGTAGATCAGATGATGCGACAGCAAGACTTGCTTCTATAGCTGCAGCCGTTGTTGCTTTAGATTAAACTTCTATTGAATAAACATCTTATATAATTTAAACATTTGTAAAATTAGAGAAAAAATAATGGCAATTACTTATATAAAAAAAGCTGAAAAAACTGCATTTACAGGAGAAGATGAAACAAGAACTAAGGTAAGTTCTATTTTAAAAGATTTAGAAAAAACTAAAGATCAAGGTGTTAAAGATATTTTAAAAAAATTTGATAATTATGAAGGTGATATAATTGTTAGCAAAGAAAAAATTGAGGAAATAAATAAAACTTTAGATCAGAAGATTAAAGATGATATTCAGTTCTCTCATGAAAGAGTAAGGAAGTTTGCAGAACATCAACTAGAAAATCTTGGAAAAGACTCAGAAGTTGAATTATCGCCTGGTTTAATAGCAGGGCAAAAATTAATACCTGTAAATACCGTTGGGTGTTACGTGCCCGGTGGAAGATATAACAATATCGCCTCTGCTATAATGAGTGTGACAACTGCAAAAGTTGCTGGAGTAAAAAATGTAATTGCAACAAGTCCGCCGAAAGATTCAAATGGTGCTAACCCAATTATAATTTATACAGCTAACCTTTGTGGTGCAGATGTAATTATGAACATTGGCGGTATAGGAGCAATTGGTGCGCTTGCATATGGTTGCTTTGGTAATCCAGAAGTAGATATGATTGTTGGACCTGGAAATAAATTTGTAGCAGAGTCTAAAAGGATTTTATTTGGAAAAGTTGGAATTGATTTATTTGCAGGACCAACCGAAATAGGCATTATTGCAGATCATACAGCTGACAAAGAAATAATCGCTTATGATTTAGTTGGACAGGCTGAACATGGTCCTGACTCTCCAGCTTGGCTTTACACTACTGATAAATCTTTATGTGATTATGTTATGAAAAGAGTTCCAGAAATTATTCAAGAACTACCTGAACATAACAGAAATAATGCTGATGCTGCATGGAGAGATTATGGAGAAGTAATTATGTGTGATACCAAAGAAGAAATGATGAAAGTGAGTGATGAATATGCACCAGAACATTTAGAGGTTCAAGCTGAAGACTTAGACTGGTATTTAAAAAATCTTAAAAATTATGGTTCTTTATTTTTAGGTGAGGAAACAACAGTTGCGTATGGAGATAAATGCTCTGGACCAAATCATATTCTACCAACAAAAGGTGCAGGAAAATATACTGGAGGCTTATACGTTGGAAAATTTATAAAAACAGTCACTTACCAAAAAATGAATAAAGAATCTAACAAAGAAGTTGGTGCTGCAGCGGCTAGAATTTCTAGATATGAAGGTATGGAAGCTCATGCTAGAACTGGTGATGTAAGACTTCGAAAATATGGTTTTTCAAATTAGAGAACTTTAGTTTTCAAGATTTAAAAATATCAATTCCGATCTGACTTAATATATGCGCTAGATCTATCGGTACCCAATTTTCTCTGATTTTTCCCTCATCATGATGATAAAAATCCATAACTCTCATAGTTACTTTATTTTTATTTGAATTATATCCTAGCCAATCATTTGAATCATACACTGCTTGTATACTGTGCCATCCAGCAGTAAGTGAAAATTTACCATCTCCTAATTCACAATAATGTCCTAATTCCCAGTAATTTCTTTCTTTAAATGTTTTTCTAAAAGGAAGTTGATGATGATCAATGAAACCTTCCAAAGAGCGTGCTGTTCCTATACCGCTAGGTCCATACCAAATCATTTTTTCATGCCAAAAATCTTTTTGTGGGTGATTAATAAGTTTTTCTTTTAAATCAGAGTCAGATGATGCTTCTAATTCTGGTTTAATATTTAAACTTCTTTGCATAGTAAGAGATTGATCTAGAGTGGCTTTTGAAACATCTAAATTGTTTTCGTAAAAATTTACACCATCTGTATTTATTGGTGTCATCCAAATGCCCTCATACCCTCTTGAAGGATTTATTGGAAACTTCCCTATTTGATTTAGAAAATTTATTGTGTCGATTAAAATGTGACTTTCAATAATTTTATCGTTTTTTAATTCGTGTATCTCACAGCATCTTAAATTTACCATTTTAAAATTTGGCTCTACATTTAGCCATTTCTTTTTAAAAATTCCTGATAAGGTAGATATTGTTCCAACTTGAAATTTATCTCTAAAGGCTCCGCCTATAACGAGTTGTTCTCTTCTCTCTAAATCAGGAAACGCATCAAAAAGTGGGGTCCAAAATTTATCCCTAAAATTAGACAAACCTTTAAATTCATTTAATGGAAAAAAACATTTAATATTTACATCTTCGCTAAAATATTTGCTTAAATTTTCTTCTATTTTAGATGGTCCAAGCTTGTAAATATTGTTCAAATAATTTCTAACTATTTGTTTATTTTGTTTATTTTCTTCAGCTGTGATTTTTAATTCTTGAAAATTATTTTGATTTTTAAGTCCTGTATCAAATTGTTCTATTTGCATAAATTGCAATTTATATTTAAATAGAGATAAATAACAAGAATATGATTGATAGATTAGCAAAATTTAATGAGCTCGTTCCAAGTAGCCTTCCTTTTGTAGAGGGTAGATTAGAAGGTCATAAAGAAAGAAAAAATTATACAATTATTGGACGTGGAGTTGCTGAAGATACCAAACAACTAATAAAAATACAGTCTTTACATGGGTATAATTTAGGAGCAGTGAGTGCTATGCCAAAAAATGGATCTGGTCTTCATAGTCATACTACGGCTGAAGTATTTGTAATTTACTCAGGTAAATGGAGATTTTATTGGGGTGCTGATGGAAAACAAGAAACAATATTAGAAGCTGGCGATATAATTTCAATGCCTACAAATATGTTCAGAGCATTTGAAAATGTTGGAGATAAAGAAAGTTTGATGTTTGTTGTATTAGGCGGAGATGATCCTGGTATAATAACATGGGTTCCAGAAATTTTAAAAAAGGCAAAAGAGACCGGTATGGCATTGCTTGATGATAATTCGTTAATAGATTTAAAAAAGGTTGAAGTGCCTAACGGTAGAAAGATGATAGAGCCTATAACTCAAGATGAATTAGAAAGATTTGATAATTATTTGCCAGAAGAATTAGAAAAAAATATTTATAGAAATAAACAAAACAATATTAGCGATGAAGTTAATGGTATTAAATTATATCAAGTATTAGGAAACAAATTTAATAAAAAAAACTTATGAACCTTCAATCAAACAAGATACTGGATTTAATTTAACAACATTAAATTCTATATCTGGTGAAATTAAAGGTATTGAATGTATAAAGCCTACCGTTCTTTTTGCTCAAGAAGGTAATTGGAAAATAGTAATAAGAAACTCAAATATAAAATTAGAAAAAGGAGACACTTTTTCAGTTCCTTTGAGTAGCAAAATAGATATCTCGTGTAATAATTCAGAAAATAGTATTTTAAATTTTGTTAGTCAGATCTAATGAAA
>CACAUA010000011.1 GCA_902535625.1 uncultured Pelagibacteraceae bacterium
AATTGCAAAAGAAAACCTGCTATAAAAAAACCCTTTTTTTGGAAGATAATCTATAAAAGAATTTTTGAAAAACTTTATTTCTCCAATATTCTCTTTCTTAAAAATATTTTTGTAGTTATCAAATTCTCCGATTGAGTTAATTATGAAACATTGAAATTTTTTATCAACATTCAAAGCTTTGGCAGAGTTTATAACGGCTTTTGGAGTTCCTATGTTTCCGATAAATGGACACCAAAAAATAATTTTCATCATAGTTTATTAAATATTGCAAAGTACTTTTCGCATTGCTGTTTTATTAAAAATCTTTTTAAAGATTTATGACCTATTATAGTTTTTTTTCTAGCTATGTTATAATTATCTATTATTTCTGTTATTTTGTTTAATAAATCATCTTTATTTTTATTTTCAAAAATATAGCCTCCTTTTCCGTTTAAAACTATTTCACTTGGACCAAATTTACAATTACTAACTATTGTCGGCAAAAAGTAGTTCAAAGACTCGATTACAACATTTCCCAATCCTTCATAAACTGATGGTAAAACAAATATTTTTGACTCAAGGTAATATTTCGATAATTTATTTGTCCAGCCTACGATCTTAACTCTTTTTTTTAATTTATTTAATCTGATAAAATTTAATATTTTTTTTTTATCAGGTCCATCTCCTATAAGTAAAAGGTTAAAATTATAATTTCTTTTTACTAAAATATTAAATGCTTGCAGTAGATAGATGATTCCTTTTTGTTTTACAAACCTACCAACAAATAAAATATTATTTTTTTTTTTTGATATTTTTTTATTATAAATTTTTTTTAAGTAAGGATTATAAATACATTTAATTTTTTTATTAAAAAGAAATTTTTTCATAATTTCTTGCGACCCTATTGAGTTGGTAATTATATAATCACAAAAATTATATAAAATTAGTTTTTGAAAAAATATCATGCTTGATTTAATAAAATTTTCGTCTTTAGATGCAATCCCACCCAAAATATTTTCAGAGTTTCTAATTATAATTTTTGTTCTAAATATTTTGCTAATAATGATAGCAATTGAATTACTTTGTAATGAAAGCACAAATGTATTTTTTAGTTCATCATTTTTTTTTAAAGATTTTAAAATTTTTCTCAATGTAAAACCTGCTTTAATGGCTGAATAAAGTCTACTATTTTGTTTTTTTAATATTTTTTGTTGAAAATTTTTATTTTTAATATCTATATTAATTTTTGAGCTTATTAAGATTATCTTTAATTTTTTTTTTAATAGAAAAAGCACCAAATTTATCAATATTTTTTCAACTCCACCTTTTTCAAATGATGGATAAAATAAAATGATTTGATTATATTTCATGATTTTTAATATACTTTTTCACTCTGTCATTATGATTATATTTTTTTGATAAATTTAAATTGTTTTTACACATAATTATAAATTTTTTTTTGTTATTTTTAATTTTATTAATATTCATTTTCCATTCATAAATATTTTTCCCATTTTTAATAAAATAAGCATTTTTATGATCTATAACTTCTTTTAATACTGTAAGTTCTGTAGAGATAATTGCTTTGCCAACTGCCAAGTAATCAAATAATTTTAGTGGTGATGTATATTTTGCAATATTGTCAACTTCACCAGATGATTTGACTTCTTTAGAATAGGGTATTGCTAAAACATCCATATTCATCATTTTTTGTGGAACTTGATAATATGGAATACTCTCTTTTAAATATAAGTTTTTATTAGAGAATTTTTTTCTAAGTTGATAAATTTGATTTTTGGAACCACCAAAAATATAATAGTTGTTTTCTCTGTCTATTTTTGAGAGTTTTATAAGTGTATTTATTCCTTTAGAAGTTGATAAAGATCCAAAATAACCAATCTTAATTTTGTCATTGAAGGGCTTTGTTTTTTTTTTTATAACAATTGAACTCCCACTAGGCAGGACAGTTATTTTTTTTTTATAGACGTTATATTTGCTGATAAATAATTTTTTTACAGATTTTGTAATAGCAACTATATTGATTAAATATTCACTATTTAAAAAGTTAAAATATCTAAGTATAAATTTTGTAATCCTACCTTCTACATTGGTATCATGGTGAATTTCTAAGACTACTTTTTTTTTGAAAAGCGTTAACAAAAAACACGTGAAATAATTTCTTGTAATAGTTATAGATTCTTTATTCTTTAGAATAGTAAATAAACAATAAACACTAAAAAAATAAAAATCTAAACCTCTTGGAAAATTTTTCACAAGTTTAAATTCATTTATATTCACATGATATTTTAAATCATAAAATTTTTTTATAGTTATATTTTTTAATCCCGTTGCTGGTTTAATTAAGGTTACATCATAGTTATTTTTAACAAAACTTTCACATGTTTTAATTATTTGCAATGAACTCGGTAGTTCTGAGGGAATTGATGAAAAAGTTACATAAAATATTTTTTGCATATTTTAATTATTATTTCTCATTTTGCATATGGTTTTAAAAATAAAATATATTGGAAAATTAATAATACTAAGAAATATATTTTTGTTTATATAATTGTATTTTGCTAAGTGGTGATAACAAAATATTTTAACAATAAAATTTTTAAAAGAATTTAGTTTATATAAATATTTCTTGGAATTTTTTTTAATGCTATCGCGATTAATGTTTTGGTGAATTTTAGTATATTTTTCGGGTAGGTAAAAAGTTTTTGATATTCCTAACTTATTTAAATTTAAAAATTTAGATAATCTATATAATTCTTTTTCTTTATCTAAAATTAAATCTTCATACCTTATTTTAATAGTTTGCTTTTCATCATTATGATCAAAAATAATACACTGCATATTCCATTCATAAATATTTTTCATCAATGAGGTTTGAAAACTTTTTCTAATTTTATTTGCTTGTACGATAGACAAATAAATATCTCTTATATCTCTTATTAAACAGACGAATTTCAGATTTTTATTTTTCATCAAAAAGTGTGAAAATTTTAAGTTAGTTTTTTTTAAACCTATAATTATATTTTTTTCATCATAAATTTTCGAAGCGGCATTATCACAAATTTTATTAATTAAATTAAATTTATCTGTTTTATTTTTAATACCATTAAAAAAGCTCTTATCAATATTGAGATCTTTAAATTTATTGTCTATTTTAATAAGTTCATCATATTCAAAATTAGAATTTTCCAATATATAAAAAATAAAATTTGTTTCAGGAAGAACACACGCATTGAAGTTTTCTGTTAAAAGTTTAGATAGCCAAGTTGAGCCACTTCTTGGTAAATGCTGCAGAATGAACTGTAATTTATTTGTCATTGAATAATTAAAAAATATCTTATATTTTGAATAATATAAAAATTATTTTTATTACAAAATAATATTATAAATAAAGAAAAAAATAACATTTCATGACAATTGTAATTAATAAATTAAATTAAGATGAAATTATTCAATTTATTAAGCAAAAAAGCCTCCAGAAAAAATCTCTATGAAAACATAGAAAGGGAATTGAAAAAGCTAAATTCAGTAGATTGTTTAAATATTGGTTCTGGTGGAGAAATTGAAAATATAATAAAAAAAAATGTTAATTCATATTATTCCATAGATTTTGACAACAAAAGAAGTCCAGATGAAGTGAATGATATCTGTGCAAATGAATTTAAAGTAAAATTTAAACCTAATTTAATATGCATATTCGAAGTTTTAGAACATGTTGAAAATCCTTTTAAGGCTGTTGATAATATATATTCATTACTTGATGAGTCGGAGATTTGTTTAGCATCAACACCATTTAATTTTCATATTCATGATGCACCTGCAGACTATTTTAGATATACAGAGTATGGGCTAAGATTAATTTTTAAAAGATTTTCAAAAGTCAAGATTATAAGACGTAATGGATGGTTAGAATCTATATTTGTCAATATTATTAGGTTAGATAAAGAAGATAGATTTCATATAAGATTAATTGGAAAATTATTTACAATTTTATATTGGATATTTTATCCTTTAATAATAATGATACAGAATATCTTTCCAAGTAATAAACTGACAACAGGTTATTTTATAGTGGCACAAAAATAAGTTTAAAATATCTATAAATTTATCAGTTGATCAGCAATATCATTAAAAGCCTCATTATGTGAAGTAATTAATATTGTTTTTTTTCCTTTTATTTTTTTTATAGCCGCTTTTAGTTTTGTGATATTATTATAGTCAAGTGAACTTGTGGGTTCATCTAATAAAATTACTTCTTTTTCAGAAAAAAACTGTCTTGCTAAAATTACACGTTGCCTTTGACCAAATGAAATTTTTGATCCTCTTTCACCAACAAGGAATTCACTATCTGTAAACTTTACTTTTTCCTCGTCTTCAAAGAATTTTTCTAAAATATCATCAAATTCTTTGTCAGAAATAGGTTTATTTAATCCAAATTCTATATTTTTTTTTATAGTATCATTAAAAAGAACTAAATCTTGACCCATATAACCAATTTTATTTTGCCAAGATATAATATTATTTTTTGTAAGTTTAACGTCATCAACTTTTATATCTCCATCATCAGGTTTCAAAAGACCACTAAACAAATCTAAAAATGTAGATTTTCCTGATCCTGATTTTCCAAGTATTACATTAAGTGAATTTTTTCCAATAGCTAAATTAAGATTTAAATGTGTATAAGGTGACTTTTCATTATATTTAAAAGAGATATTTTTAAATTTTATATTTTTTTTAAATTCTAAATTATCTATATTTATAAATGCATCATCAGAAATTTTTAAATTATCTGTAATTGAATTTATTGCACTTTTACTCGACGATAAAGATACTATTGCAGCATAAATTGTCTGAAAAGAAGGAATAAGCCTATAAGCCAAAACTAAAAAAAAAGTAATTACTGGTAATAATTCATTAATATTATTCTCACCAGAGTTCAAATAAACTAAAACGATTACAATGAATAAAGAAAATAATGAAAACTCAATTACATTTTTTGTTAAAACTGGTAGATATTGATGTACTGTTCTTGATTTAGAAAACTTGTTACCTTCAATAACAAATTTTTCAAAAAAATAACTAAACATCTTTTGAATCTTTATTAATTTAATATTTGAAATAGTCTCATTTATAGTATCGACCATCTTTATATTGGACAATCTTAATATTTTATCGTTTTTTAATAATGTTGGTTTTACTAATCTATAAGATAGATAAAATAATATTGAAAATATTAGAAAATATATCATGTAACTAAGATCAATAATTATTAAAGAGACAAAAAGTATTAACACTGAAACTAGACCTTCGTTAATTCTTATAATTGAAAAAACACAGGCGCTAAAACGTTCAGCCTCGAAGTTAAGTAGCGTTTGTATTTCAGCATTAGTATATTTAACAAATCTACTAAATGGTATATTTAAAAATTTAGTAAAAGTTTTCTTTCCTATAAAAATTTTGATTTCATTTACAAATTTTATTTTTTTGTATCCATAAATTGTTCTGATCAAAACTGATAGATAAAAAAATAAAGATGTTAAAATAAATATATTTATAAATGCTTCCTTTTTATCACTTCCGAGATATTCAAACAAATAAGGGATTTTTTTTTTAAAAAATTCTGAGCCGTCAGTAATATAAGATACTAGTATAGATATCGTAAGTGCACCAAGTAGATCACTGATAGCAAGAATTATTGAAACAATTAAAAAAATGAAAATTGTTAAGTTGTGACGGTTGTTTATTGTTTTGAAAATCTCACGTATCATTTATTCTAGATGGAATAAACTGTATATTATATTTAAGCAAATTACTCTTTAAACGCTCTAGATTTTCATACTTAATATTTCGTTTATTTTGTATATTTTTAATATAATTGTCTAAATAATGATTATTAAAATTTTTATTTCCAAATACCATAAAAATTGCAACTCTATCATTACATGGAATTTTTAAAAAATTAGGTAAAATTTTTTCAATAATTGGATGTAATGATAAATTTTTATGAAATTTGTATCTAATAGATGTGCCAGAATGGTGAGTTCTCAAATTCCAAATTATTAAATCTCCTACCTCCATTTTAGGCTGCACCCCATTGCTCAATAATTTAAAATTGAAATTTTTATCTCTGGAGAGTATTTTTTTTATAAAGATTTTTGATCTTTGTTTAAAATCACGCAAAGTAAAACAAAAAAAATTTTGTGATCCTGGTTTAATTTTAATTCCACCTGAAATATTGATACTTTCTTGTAAATAAGTTGCAACTCTAAGCAAAGGATATTCATTAGAAAAATTATAATCTTCTGATCTTGAGTCGTTATGATATCCATTAGATGGAGAAAATACATTATTATGTTTAACAACAGATGAGTCTGAAAAATAAACTAATTTGTCAGTATTCAATAATATTTTAATTACATTTACAAATTTATCATTTAAATAAAGATTTTTGACGAATTCATATTCTAGAATTTCTTTTTCAAAATTATTACCAATTTTTAAAAATTCTTCTTTTAAAGAAACTAATTTTTCTTTTTCAAAAAAATTTCTCAAAATTATATAGCCATCTTTAATGTATTGATCTCTTAAATTCATAGATTTTCATCTAAGCTTTTTTTAATTTAAAAGCAACCTTAATATTTGTATCTTTTTTATAAATTAAATTTTGTTTAATTATTGAAAGTGAATTGTTTGAAAAAAAATCATTCAAATCTTTTTCATTACGAATTCTATTATTTGGTGATGAAATAAGGTAACCTCTCTTATTTAATACTTCTTTATCATCAATATCGTTTGCTGAGTAACCAACTAATAATATTCCGTTTTCTTTTAAAAGCATTTTTAAGTTTTTTATCATGAGCTCTTTATTATTGCTATATGCCAATACCCAACCAAGAAAAATAATATCATACTTATTTTTAGAAGTTTCATAAGTATGTGCATCTCCTAATTTTACTAATGGAGAATAAGAGAAAAGATCTATAGCATCAATGTTTTTTAGATTAAATCCTTTTCCAAATAAATTTAATATTTCTGATTCATTTCTCGGACCCACTACAAGGATTTTTTTATTTAAAATGTTTGTAAGATCATCTTCTAACAAAGCATATAAATAATCTATATTTTCTCCTGAAAATTTTAAATTTACTCCCAATAAATTCTTTAATTTTTTTGGATGTGCTGGTAATAATTTTTCATCATAAACATGTCTTAAATTCGACTCCAAAGTATTTTCCCAAATATATTTGGAGTTTTTTGAATATTTCACTATTTTTTTTTTTATTTTGATAAAGTAAAAAGCTCTAAGAAAACAGATAATATTTCTTATATATTTATTAGATAGTAAAAATCTTAACATTATTTCAAATAAAAAAATTTTTTAAATAATCTAATTATTTTCTTCAATTCACTGTTTGTAAGTTCATCAAATATTGGAATCGATATTATATTCTTAAAAATTTTTTCACAATTTGGAAAATTTTGGCTTTTCCATTTTTTAAAAATAGTAAACCTATATGATGGAACATAATGTACTTGGAGCCTGATCTTATTTTTATAAAAAAAATAAATTAAATCATCTTTTTTTTTTTTTAATTTATCGAAATCAATTACTAGTGGGTACAAGTGGTAACTGTTATAAAATTTCTTATTATTTAAGGGTGTCCTAAAAAAATTATATTTTTTGAAAAAATTATCATATTTTTTTGCAATAGATCTTTTTTTGAGAATCTTATTCTTTGCCCTTGAAAGCTGAGTTATGCCAAGGGCACACTGAATATCGCTAATCCTAAAATTTAGACTTGATTCTAATACATCATAATCCCAATACTTTCTTTTGTTTTTAACAATTCCATGGGATCTTAAAAGTTTTGCTTTTGTATAAATCTTTTTATTATTTGTCAGTATACAACCTCCCTCACCTGTAGTAATTGTTTTCACAGGATGAAAACTTTGAACAACTAAGTCAGCATATTTTGTTGCATATCCTAGATTATTTTTATACATCGAGCCTAAAGAATGACAATTATCGTTTATAATTGAAATATTATATTTTTTTCTAATAAAATTTAATCTTTCCCAGTCTGCTGGCAAACCACCATAATCGGTAACAATTATTGCTTTATATTTTTTTTTTTTAATTTCCTTTTCAACTAAATTTAAATCTATATTTAATGTTAAGGGATCAATATCAATAAATTTTTCTTTTAAATTTAACAATTTACAACAATTTACAGCTGCAACAAATGTAAATGGAGAAATAATAATCGAGTCATTTTTTTTTAAATTAAGAGCTTTTAGTGATAAAAATAATGCGGCTGTACCATTTGATACAGCTAGTGAATATTTGCATTTAAAGAAATTTCTTAGATTTGTCTCAAATTTTATTATTTTATTTCCTTGCGTTAAAAATTCATCTCTTAAGGATTGAGAAACGTTTTTAATATCCGACGAATTTATACTTTGTCTAGAATAATTGATATATTTATAGTACTTCAATGTTTTTTTTTTCTTTTTTTAGTATTTTTTTTAATTCTTGGATTTTTAAAAATTTGTTTGAATTGCTTTTATAGCCACTAGAAATTTTAGGATTATTTATTTTTTTTTTTATTTGGTTGTATATGATAAAACTATCCTTAAATTCTACAGTGCTTTTTGATTCTGTTTCGGAGATCATTTCCTCATGAAGTTTTTCTCCAGGTCTAATACCTATATATTTTATTTTTGCATTTGGATTTACAGCTTTTGCTAAATCAGTAAGTTTATAAGACTTTAATTTAGGTACAAATATTTCACCACCTTTCATCTTATTTAGTATTTTAGTTACAAATAAAATTGCATTATTTAAATTTATACTAAATCTTGTCATTTCAGGATGTGTTAAAGTTAAAACATTATTTTTTGATTGATTAATAAGCTTAGGCATTACTGACCCTCTGCTAAAATTTACATTACCATATCTTACAATCGCAAGTTTAGTAAACTTAGAATAATTGTTTGCGGAAATAAATAATTTGTCAGATACAAGTTTGGTAGCTCCATATAAATTAATTGGAGAGGATGCTTTATCTGTACTTAATGCTAAAACTTTTGGTATTTTATATTTTAAACAAGCAGATATTAAATTTTCAGCTCCCATTATGTTTGTTTTAATAAATTCAGATGGATTATATTCGGCAGTGTCTACTTGTTTAAGCGCGGCAGCATGTATTACATAATCTGGCTTATCAGAAATAGCAAAATCTAATCTTTGCTTATCTCTTACATCTCCTAAAAGAAATCTAATTTGAGATTTAGAGTTTTTAATAAAAGAATAATTTTTTAGATTATATTGTTTCAACTCATCTCTACTGAAAAGCGTAATTTTTTTTGGTCTATAGTTTTTTAAAATATGTTTAACAAACTCTTTTCCAAAAGAACCAGTTGCACCAGTAACAAAAAATTTTTTATTATACATATTTTTTCTTTACTATTGATATTAAATTTAAACAAGTTATTTATTGCTTTCAATGCATGAAATAGTATTGGGATTAGCAAACTTAAATAACAAATATGGTAAACTGAAAAATAATTTATCCAATAAGGAATTTAAAAAAATCATTTTAAAAAAAAAAAAAACCTTGGTTGATACTGCTATTTTATATAAAAATAGTACATATATTTTAAGACGGAACAAAGATAAAATTAAAATAATTTCCAAATTACCAAATTTAGATCTTAGAAAAAATTTAAGTCATCAGATCCACAAATACTTTTTTAATCACTTGAAGAAAATAGGATTAAAAAAAATTGATACTTTACTTCTACATTATCCCGATCAATTATTTCAAAAAAATGGCCATCAGATATATCCAATTCTTACTGATCTAAAAAAAAAAAAATTTGTGGACAATATTGGTTACTCACTTTATGAGGATAAAAATTTAATTTCTATGGTAAAAAATTTTAAGCCTGATGTGATTCAATTTCCATTAAATATTTTAAATACTAGATTTACATCAAAAAAAAATATCAATTTTTTAAAACAGAATAATATCAGACTTCAAGTAAGATCAATTTTTTTACAAGGAATTTTATTGAATCTTAACAAAATCAATCATGAATTCAGTTTCTTAAAAAAATATTCAAAAAAAATAGAAAAATTTTCACACAAGAATAATATAGGTGTAATGGATTGCTGTATTAACTTTATTAAAAACCAAAAATATATTGATCAAATAATAATAGGCTGCAACTCTGCTACACAATATGACGCTATAATTAAATCTATAAAAGGAAATAAAAAATCTTATCCAAAATTAAATTTGTCACATAAAGAGTTAAAGCAAATTGATCCAAGAAAATGGAAGTAAATTATGAAATTAAAAACAATCCTAAACAAAAAAAAATTTAGAATTATTTTAAAATATAAAAGTTTAACTTTTTATGGTGAATATATTGATATAATTTTAGAAAATAAATTATACGATATTAATTTTTTACCAAAATTACTTAATAAATATGATCTTAATACAATTATTACAAACTCTGTCGGTTCTTTTTTTGTTATTGAAAAAAAATTAAGGACCTACAAAATATATAATTCTTTTGGAAATACAAGTTTATTTTTAAAAATAGAAAAAAATAATTTTGTATTAACTGATAATGAAAAAAAAATAATTATAACAAATAAATTTTTAAATTATAAAAATTATTTTTTTTTTATTAAAAGCCATCGTCATATAGGTTTAAATCCATTTAATGATATAACTTTTAACAATAAAAGGATACCCAACGGATACTCTTGTTTGATTAAAAATAAAAATGTAATTTTTAATAAAATCTTAGAAAATAATAAATTTTTTTATTCACAAAAAAAAAATGTTTATGAGGAATTATTAACAAAAATATTAAAAATTTATAAAAAGAGATATAAAAATTTACAATTAGGTATTTCTGGTGGTATTGACTCAGCGGTTTTATTTTTAATTTTATCAAAAAATAAAACAAAATTTTCTAGCTATTTTTCAATGGATAACAACAAAGTTATTCCTGGTGCTATATCTTATCTGATGATTAAATATTTGTGTAAAAAATACAAAAAAGCATTAATACTTCGAAAAAATAAATTTAAAAATCTAAAGACAGTTAAAAAAGAGCTTAGTAACTATTATTCTTTTCATTTTAAGAAAAATCAAATTAATAAAAATCTTTTTCCATTGAAAAAAACTTACATAATTGGACAAAATTTAGATACATTATACTACAATGATACATTTGCACCCAGCACTTACATTATAAATTTAAAAAGAATTGTATTGATATTTAAAACATTACATTTGAGATTTATTTCAACTTATTTATTCTACAAGATCATGAATTTCATTTATAGTTTTTCATCAAAAAAAAAATTAAGTAGAGTTTTGCTCAAAAGGATTGAGAAAATTTCAAGCTCCACTAAAGAACATGAGCCATTTTTTTTTAATAGTTCTAATTACACAAAATATAATAGATCAGAAAATTTTTTAAAACCAATAATAAAAAATTTGAAGCTAAGTAATAAATATAAATATAAAACAAATGAAATTAGCCAATTAGTAAAAGATATTAAGTGGCTTAGATTTGTTATTAATACTAAACTACTTTATGCAAATTATGAGAATTATTTTAATGTAAAGATACTTACTCCTTATTCTGAAGGACCGATGGTTAATTTTTTTTATAATTACAAATTAAAATTTAAAGAGATATTTTTTATAAAAGATTTGCAAAATTATGTCATAAAAAAACATGAAAATAGAAGTTTTTGGACATTACAGATTCTTTTAAAAACTAAATATAAACTTGCGAATTTTTTAAAAAATAAAAAGAAAAATGTAAAAAAAAAACAATCAAAGTTAAAAATTGAGAAGTATGCCGATTTTAAGAAAATAAAATTCAATAGTAAAAAAATTCAAAGTATAAAAAGTAAGTTGTCAAATTTTTGTAAAAATGAAGATGAATTATTGAGATTGAATAATCTTTTGGTGTATTTAGATAATAAATGAAGACAAAAGTTGGGATAATCATACAAGCAAGGTTGGGATCGAAAAGATTACCAAAAAAGATTCTAAAAAAAATTGATAATCAAACAATCATAGAGTTCCTTCTAAAAAGATTAAAAAGTATAAGTTTTGAACATGAAATTATTATAGCAACAACTACTAAAAAAGAAGATAAGGAAATATTAAAGATTGCAAAAAAAAATAAAGTTTCTCATTTTTGTGGTAATGAAAATGATGTTTTAGATAGATACTATAATTGCGCTAAAAATTTTAATTTAGATATAATTATTAGAATTACTAGCGATTGTCCTTTCTCAGACTCAATTTTAATTAATAGAATGTATGATAAATTTTGTTCTATAGATGTGGATTATTTATCTAATGTAATAAATCCAACTTTTCCTGATGGTTTAGATGTAGAAATTTTTAAATTTAAGTTATTGGAAAATGCCTGGTTATTAGCAAAAAACAGAAGTGAAAGAGAACATGTCACAAAGTATATGATTAATAATCCTAATATTAAAAAATATAATTTTAAAAATGAATATGATATGTCTAGTGAACGACTAACATTAGATACAAGTAAAGATTTTAAAAAAATTAAAGATTTTTATTTTTTGTTAAATAATCCAGAGGTTGATAATTATTTATTAATTAATAAAAAACTTAAAGAAATTAAAAATATGAGTAAACTAACAAAAAACAATACTTTATGGGATAAAGCAAAAAAAATAATACTTAATGGAAATATGTTGCTTTCAAAAAATCCTGAAATCATCCTGCCAAACAAATGGCCAACTTATTTTTCTAAAACAAAGAGAACTAATGTCTGGGACATTCAGAACATAAAATATTCTGATTGTTTTATGCTAGTTGGATCAAACCTATTGGGTTATAATTATAAAAAAATTCAAAATGAAATTACAAAAGTAGTATTAAAAGGAAATATTTCATCATTAAATTGTCCAGAAGAAGTTGAATTATCTGAAAAATTAATCAATATTCATCCTTGGTCCTCATTTACTAAGTTTGCAAAAACAGGGGGTGAAATTAATTTAATTGCCCTTAGAATTGCAAGATCAAATACTAAAAAGAAAAATATTGCTTTTTGTGGTTATCATGGATGGCATGATTGGTATCTATCTGCAAATTTGACAAATAAAAAAAACTTGAATGATCATTTGTTTGAAAATATTTCAACTGTTGGAATACCTGAAAATTTAAAAAATACAGCATATCAATTTAACTATAAAGATTTGGAAGGTCTAAAAAAATTAATTGAAAAAAAAAATGTTGGAGTTGTAATTATGGAATTTGCTAGAATAAAAGATTTAAATATAACTTTCCTAAAAAATGTAAGAAAATTATGCAAAAAATATGGATGTATTCTAATTTATGATGAATGTACTTCTGGATTTCGTGAATTTATCGGGGGAATACACATGAAATATGGAATTAATCCAGATATAGCAACTTTTGGAAAGGCATTAGGTAATGGATACCCAATCACGGCGCTAGTAGCAAAAGAAAAATTAAAGAAAAATGCGGAGAAAGCATTTATTAGTAGTACAAATTGGACTGATAGGCTTGGATATGTTGCCGCTAACTGCACAATTGATGTTATGAGAAAAATTAGATCGGACAAAATAATAACAAACTTACACAAAGATTTTTGTAAAAATATAAAAAAGATAGCAAAAAAAAATAAATTAAAAATTAAAATTGAGGGTTTAATAGGAATTCCTGTTTTAAATTTTATTGGGAGAGACAATGAGATAATAAAAAATTTTATAACTCAAGAGATGCTTAAAGAAAAAATCCTTGCTTCGACATCGATTTATTTAAGTATATTTCACAACAAAATAGTATTAAAAAAATATTATCATAACTTAGATAAAATATTTAATAGAATCAATAAACATAAAAATTTAATTGAACTATTAGAGCAACCTTTAACGAATAAGAAATTTTTTAGAGTTAATTAGATCTTGATATTTTAAATAAATTATAATCAAACTGATGAATCTGAAAATTATTCTTTTTTTTTTCGATTAAATCAAAATTATTAACTTTAGTTTTGATATCACTTAACTTTATTTCCTTTAATTTTGTATCTTTATATCTTTTCGTAAAATATTTTCTGTCTCCATAATTTTTTATTAAGGATAATGATCTCCGAGAGTATCTTTTAAATATATTTTCCTTAAAAAACTCACTATTATGTCTTTTATAAATTTTAATAACTTTAACAATTTCGCTGTAATTAACATAATCTGTTAAGTTGGTTATTATTTTAGATATATCATTTATATTTATTTTATTTGAGTTTATTTTCTTTTTTAAAAAACCTTTATTTATATAGTTTAAGTTAGGTGGAGTAATTTTTTTAAAAATAAAGTGCCTTTTTAGGAAATTCATCTTAGTAAAATTAATTATTTTTTTTTTGAGAACTGCTGCCTCTAATACACTTGAGCATCCAGCATGGATATAATAATCACAAGCCATAATCCATGGTGATAGCTCATTTTTGAAAATAATTTTAAAATTATTTGGCATTTTGCCAAACCTTTTTTTTACTAGTTTGATATCTTGAAATGGGTGGGGTCGAAAAATTACAGTTTTATTGGGGTGTTTTAAGGCTATCTGCTTACATCTTTCAACAAAGTGCAAATAATTTTCGTAGATTCTTTTATCACTAACAAATTTTTCATATTTTTTTTTTTGGATTTTTGTACTCAGATAATTTTTTTTTATAAATTCTTTGCTTACAATAGAATCTTTAATGTTATCACAATTGGTAACAAAACTTGAAACACAGAGAACAAACTTACCATATTTCTTAATAAGGTAACTTTTATCTTTGTCATAAAATAAGGAATACTTTTTCTTTATAAGATCAAATTTTGGATTACCTAAAATATGAAATTTTTTTTTGTTAAATATTTTTTTTTTTCTTAAAAAAATTTCATCATTTTTTCCCCATAATAATATTTTGTCAGTAAATTTCATTAAGTTCTTCGAAAATCTAGATTTAAAAGTCAAATCCTCAAACCAATAGTAAGAGCCTTCCTCATCTAATGAAAAATATGTATTTTTTTTTTTTATTTTTTTTATGAACTCTGTTTTTTTTATTGAAATACTTTTGTCTAAGTAAAGACAATTTTTCATATTAGAAAAATAATTACCCATATCTCTCTGACTGCCAATTATAATTTCACAATTTAGCCTTTTCAAAATTTCAAGAGATAGTAACAGTCTACTATTTAGCTCTCTAGTTTTAACTTCAATTGGTATAACAATTATAAATTTTTTATTTTCCAAAGCTAATTTGATCAAGTTTAGGTCTTGGTAAATTAGTTATATGAGAGTTATTACATTTTAGCTCAATAAATAAATTACCCTTTTTATTTTTTTGCAAAAAATTATTTAGTTTTGATGAATCATCAAATTTAAAATAATTTAATTTAATACTTTTAGCGAAAATTTTTAAATCAATATTATTTATATTTGATTGAATTTGTCCTCCAGTTGAATAGTGTGAATTATTATTAAACAGAAAATATTTAAAGTTTCTTAACTTGTTTTTACTAACTAAAAGTTGTGATCCTAAATGCATAAGAAATGATCCATCACCTTCTAGGCAAAATATATTACTTTTTTTTTTAATTAATGCAGTGATATAAGCTATGTTCGAAAGATGCCCCATTCCTCCAATATTATAAAAAAAATTTTTTGTTTTAAACTTTTCTCTATTGTAAAATACAGTTCTGTGTAAAAATCCAGTAGCTGACAATACATAATCTTCTTTTTTCACATAATTGGAAATTGTATTTACATAATCATTATATGAAGAATATTTTTTAATATTGCTCTTTAATTTAATTTTTTTGGTTTTTATAATTTTATCAAATGAATTTTTTTTAATTAAAATTGCAATTGGCATTTTATTATTAGATGTCATGTTAACCGCTTTATTTATTTGTTTATTCAAATCTGTTTTTGTATCTAGGTAGAAATATTCAATGTCAGATTCTTTTAATATTTTTGGAGTGCTTTTAATTTGGATTAAATGTTGAGGTTCATCACCTTTGTATCCTCTCATTCCTATAATAATTATCATAGGTATTTTAAATATTTTTTTATGCGCAATTGAGCTAATTGGATTTAATATATTGCCAAGACCTGAATTTTGCATGAAAACGCAAGGGATCTTTGCTGTAGCAAAATTATATCCTATACCAGCTGAAACCGCAATTCCTTCATGTGGTGCAACATAAAAGTTTTTTTCATTTTTTAGAACTTCTAAAAAATTTGATAAAACGCTATCAGGTGTACCAGAAAAAAAATTGATTTTATTTTTTTTTAATATTTGGATAAATTTCCTTGGATCAATCATTCATGTAATTTTCTGCATTAAATAATAGTTTATCATTATCAATATCTAGCCAACCTCCATCTACATATTTTGCATAAACTTTCTCATTTTTTTCTATTAAATAATTTATAAAATTTTCTAAAGTCATTCCTTTAAGCTTATTGGATTTGTTTAAATGATTTAAATGTTTTTTGAATATCAAACTTCCTTTGGTAGAAACTTTTAGTAAACCAACAAATTCACCATTTGCATCTTTTTTATTTAAATTAGTTTTTAATTTTAAAACCTTAAAAATGTTTTCTTTAAATATATTCTTATTTTTAAAAATCCTGCATTTTACACCAGTATAATAATTTCTGTCTTTACTATCATTCATCCAGGAATTATCACAAAGTATTACTATATCTTCAATATTTTGAGAAACTTGACTAAGTGTTTTTATCAATTTTTCTGAATAAATTATATCACCAAATGAAATTATGGTGTTTGCTAAATTTTCCTTAGCTTTCCACAAGCTGAATAAACTTGATGTAGATTTCCATTTTGAATTAAAAAATAATTTCACATTAGGAATTTTAAACTTTTCTTTTTTAAAACCTGATACAACGGATATGTCCTTAATTCCTGTTTTATTTAAAACATCAATTTGATAATTAAGGATTGGTTTATTATTTAACTCTATCAAAGACTTTGGCAAACTTTTTGTTAAATTTCCAAATTCAGTACCCTGTGTTGCTGCCAGAATTATAGCATTTAAATTATTTTTTTTTGGTAGATATTTATTTTCATCTGATGATAGCTTGTCCATATCTGTAATTTTAAATATATCTTTTACAGGAAATACTTTATTTTCTATTTTCTTTAGACTTTTTTCTTTGTTTATTATTTTAAGTATATCGCTCATCGATGATATTGAAGTACGAAGTAAATGGTTTGCCCAAATAACAATATTAATTTTTTTTTTAGTAAAATATTTTGGATCCGTATTGTAATATGTTGTTGGGACTAATACGATAGGATGGCTAGAGTTCCACATATTTAAAAATTGGTCTATTTCAGATATATCTTTTTTCTTACTGTGTATGAGAATAGCGTCAGCTCCTGCTATTTTGTAAGCTTCGGCTCTTTTAACAGCTTCATCAAGGCCCCATCCTGCAATTAAGGATTCTACTCTTGCAACTACTTGCATTTCAGGAAATTTATCTTTAATCGCTTTGATTTTACCTGAAAAAATATCTATTTCTTCAAGTGGTTGTTTATTTCCTTGAAAAAATGAATTTTTTTTTGGAAATATTTTATCTTCAATACAAATACCTTGTACATTAATCCTTTTTAGATGTTTAACAAGATGTATCGTATTATTAAATGATCCATATCCTGTATCGGCGTCTAACAATACAGGTAAATCAGAAGAGAGTGTGATATAATTTAGAATATCACATACCTGTGACCAGCTCATTTCATTAACATCTCTTAAACCCATCGAAGCAGATATTGTTAAACCACTTGCCCAAATACCATCAAATTTATTCTCGGTTACAAGTTTTGCTGAAATTCCATTATGTGCCTCCATAAAAAATGAAGTTTTTTTTGATTTTAAAATTTTGGAAAGAGAATTTTTCATAGTTAATTTTTTTCCATAATTAAACAAAATTGTCTTTTAAATAGCTTCTTTTTTGATTTGGTTAATTTATAAAATTTTGATAATTCATTTAATTCGCCAAATTTTCTTATTTTTACTAATTTAAGGCCGAATTTCTTTAAACTTAAAAATATTTTGTTTGGATCTAGCAAGGTATGGTCTTCATTCATTTCTAAATTCTCAGCATCTGTACCCATTGACCAGATTTTAGTGATAAAATTTTGTAAATTATTTAATCGATAAACATTTTTATACTCTAAAGGATCTTTTTGATAAAACTTAAATTTTTTCTTAAAGATTTCATAAGTTTCCAAACTTTTTTTATTCATTTCGAATTTAATATACCCTTTACCAGGATCACAATGGTCTATTATGATAATTCTTCCTTTGTGTTTTAATTTAGATAAAATTTGCTTTATTGTTTTTTTTAAGTTTTTTTTTTCCTCAAACTGAATCAGCTCATGAAAAAAATGTGACATAACAATATTACTAAAGTAATTATCTGTAAAAGGTAAAGATTTAACATCTGCTTGAACAAAAACTATTTTATTTTTGAAAGGAGAGCTTTTTAGTCTATCATTTGAGTAATCAACCCCCACCTTAAAACCTTTAGATTTAATTTGTGATAATATTTGACCTGTTCCACAACCTATTTCTAAAACGTGCCCACTTTTAATGTACATTGAAGACAATTTTGATTTTTCTCTATCATTTTTGTATCTCCATGAATCTTTATTCTCTGATAGAGTTAAAGCATTAGAACTTTCTGAGGTGTACATATTAAAATATTTATATTATTTTTCCCTAAAAACAAAAGGTTTTTGGTCAAGAGATCTACTTATTATTACACTTTTGCCATGATCGTGATCAATAAAGTTTTTTAATTTTGTGCCAATACCCATAAGAATTTTGAAATAAATTTCAGTTATATTCTCTTTTCCATAAAAATTAAAAATCGTATTCGTGGACGGGAATCTACCAATATTAATCTCAGTTATATTTGGTCTATTGGATTTGTCTAATCTAATCGATGAATGATACACACCATTTGGCTCTGTTCTATTTACTTCACTAAGCTTTCTAATAATTTTAGATGTTTGTTGGGAAATTGATTTACTAATATATTCTCCACAACTTCTAGCAGTTGCAGGAGTAGATCCTGCCGGTGTAATTGCATTTGATGTTAAATGATATTTTAAATTTTCATATACCTTAGAAATAATTAATTCACCCCCTTGGAAAATTAATAAATTTTCATATACTTTGCCTGGTAAGTATTCTGATAATGTAAAAGATGTCATTTTTTCATTTTTAAAATCTTTCCAAATTTTTAACCATAAATTTAATTGTTTTTTATTTTCTAAAACTGCTGCACCGTAGGCTCCTTCCGAAGTTTCAGATGTAATTCTTATATAAAATTGTTTAGTTTTTTTATCTTTTAGAAATTTTTCAATTTGAGATTTAGATTTTATATGCACAAATCTAGGGTAATTAAAATTATATTTCTTCAAAAAATTTAAAAAAAGTTTTTTATTCTGGCAGATTTTTATATCCATTAAATCTGGAAGAAACATTTTAGAAAAGATTTTTTTCTTATTCTGTGAAAATATAAATACCTCTCTATCACTATTTGGAACGATATAATCTATTTTAAATTTTTTTAACAAATTCAAATGTTTTTTTATATATAGTTTTTTATTTTTTACTCCAGGAACTAAAATAATTTTTTTACAATTATTTTCTGCCCTTTTAAGTAAATAATAGTCGTTGTGTGTACCAAAAAAATTTATTTTTTTTTTTAGTTTTAATGATATATCTTTTGAAACACTTAAGGATCCATATCCACCCATAGATGTTATTAAAATGTTTGATTTCATTATTTATTCACTTAACTTATTCAATAAAGAAGATATTTTTTTATCATCATAATTGATTTTTCTCATAATTTTTGCTGCGGATTTTGGATCTAATTTAAAAGCTAACCTTAAAATATTCATCCAGTTAACATTATTTTTTGCCCTAATTTTTTCTATTTGTTTTATAATTTTTAAGTTATTATTTTTCATATTATTAAAATTCAAATGAATTAATTTATCTTATATTATTAAATATAATTAATACATATATGTTTATGAATCAATCAAAGAAGAAAATATTAGTCATCGTTGCTCATACAGATGATGAAAGTTTTGGATGTGGAGGTTTGATAAAAAAATTTTCAAGTAAAAAATATAAAATACGTGCAATTTCATTTACGAATGGAGTTAGCTCAAGGAATAAGTACTTTGAAAAAGATATAAAAAATAGAAAAAATAATAGTTTAAAAGCATCGAAAATTTTAGGATTTAAATGGCTTAAACAATATAATTACCCAGATAACCAATTAGACAAAATAAGTTTATTAGAGATAATTAAAATCATAGAAAAACATAAAAAAGAATTTTCACCTAATATTGTAATTACTCACAACTTTTATGACTTAAATGTTGATCACAGAATTATAGGTGAAGCTGTGCTTACAGCCTTTAGACCAGAGCCAAATTCTAAATGTGAAGAAATTTTAACATTTGAAATACCTTCTGCTACTGATTTTAGGATGTTAAAAAGATCTGAAAATTTTGTGCCAAATTATTTTGTAAACATTGATAAATTTATTAATTTTAAAATAAAAGCTATTAAAACATATAAGGGTGAAATTAAAAAAAAACCACACTCTAGATCTATTGAGGGAGTAAAAAATTTAAGTAAAATTAGAGGAAATCAATCTGGGGTAAAATTTGCCGAAGCTTATGAAATAATTAGAAAAATTGAAAAAAAATAGTGAGAAATATTGTTATAGCATGTTCGAAAAAATGGTTTTTGAAAGATAAAAAAACAATAAATTTATTAAAAAATAAAAATATTTTCTTAATTGAGAAAAAAAATAAACTTAATATTAATTATCTAAAAAAAATAAACCCCAGTATAATCTTTTTTCCTCACTGGCATTTTAAAGTCTCAAATGAAATAATTAAAAAATATGAATGTATATGCTTTCATACTTCTCCATTGCCATATGGTAGAGGTGGAAGCCCTATACAAAATTTAATTTTAAGGAATTTTTCTAAAACTCCTGTTTGTGCAATAAGAATGACAGATGATATAGATGGCGGACCAATTTATTTAAAAAAAAAAATAAGTTTAGAAGGAAACTTAAAAGAAATATTTATCAGAATTTCTAATGAAATAAACATCATGATAAGAATATTGAAAAAAAAAAGAATAAAACCAAAAAAACAAAGTGGAAAGGTATTTTATTTTAAGAGACTTAAAAAAAATAATTCGTTACTAGAAAATACAAATTCAATTCAAAAAATATATAATAAGATAAGAATGTTAGATTCTGATGAATATCCAAATGCCTTTATAAATTTAGCTAAAATAAAGATAGTATTTACAAATGCTGTTTTAAAAAAAAATTCTATAACATGTGATGCGAAAATTATTAAAAAGAGATAATATATATTTAAGAAAAGCTAATAATAGAGACATCCGTTTTTTATTCAATATATTTAACGAAAACATAAAAAAAAAAAATTTTTTTTCAAAAAAAAAATTAAAATATTCAGATCATAAAATTTGGTTTAAAAAAAATATGTCAAAAAATTTAATATTTATATGTGTAAAAAAATATAAAATTGGCTACATAAGATACGATAAATTTAAAATTAAAGATTTTAAAGTCTCAATTGCAATTAAAGAAACTTACAAAAAGAGAGGATTTGGTAAAATATTACTTAAAAGAAGTTTAGGAATGATAAAGTCTAAAAACTTTAAAATATATGCATTTATTAGAAAAACAAATAAAGTATCAAAAAAATTTTTTCTGAGCTGTAAATTTAAATTGACTGCTCCAAATATATATGTCCTTAAATATAAAAATGAGAAAATTCATTAATAAAAAACCATTTTTTATTGCGGAAATCTCTGCAAATCATTGTGGATCATTAACTAAAGCCATGAATTTAATTAAAATTGCAAAATCTAATGGAGCTGATGCAGTTAAGCTTCAAACATATACACCTGAGATGATGACTATTAAAAATTTAAATTATAAAATCAAAAACGGTTTATGGAAAAACCTAAACTTGTGGAAACTTTATAAAGAGGCGCAAACTCCTTTAGAATGGCACTTGCCATTATTTAAATACGCAAAAAAGATGAATATAAAAATATTTAGCACGCCATTTAATGTTGATGCATTAAAATTTTTAGAAAAATTAAATTGCCAAGCCTATAAGGTTGCCTCATTTGAAATGAATGATTTAAACTTAGTTAAAGAGATTGCAAAAACTAAAAAACCAATGATTATATCGACAGGATTAGCTAATATTAAAGAAATTGAAAATACATATAAAAAGGCAAAAAAATTTGGATGTAAGGATATTACATTATTATATTGCGTGAGTAATTACCCATCAGAAATAGAAGATTTCA
The DNA here is from genome assembly GCA_902535625.1 of uncultured Pelagibacteraceae bacterium. Lineage (GTDB taxonomy): Bacteria > Pseudomonadota > Alphaproteobacteria > Pelagibacterales > Pelagibacteraceae > Pelagibacter. Next base: position 22,511 of record CACAUA010000011.1, read on the forward strand.
ACTTGAATAATATAAGAATTTTAAAAAAAAAATTTAATTGTAAAGTTGGTCTTTCAGATCACTCTATTGGCAGTGAAATAGCAAAATTATCAATAGCAGTTGGTGCTGAAGTTTTCGAAAAACATATAGCAACACAAAAACAAAAATCTGGCCATGATATTAAATTTTCAGCGAAAGGATCTGAGATTATAAAATATAAAAAAGATTTAATTGATACTTTCAGGCTATTTCAGAACAAAAATTTTCATAGAAGTAAAAAAGAAATGAAAAATATTATTTTTAGAAGATCAATTTATACAGTAAAATCATTAAAAAAAGGTGATAAGTTTAATAAGAATAATATAAAAACCTTTAGACCAAATATTGGATTAAGTGCATCAAAATACTTTGAGATTTTGAATAATAAAGTTCCTTATAATATTAAAAAATTTACTCCATTGAAAGCAAATATTTTAAAAGTTAAAAATAAATAATTTAATTTAGTTAAATAAAATTATTTTATTATATAAAAATTTGATTTAACTATCTAAAAACAATGTTTTGCAAATGTGACTGATAACTTAAAATTACATCAAAAATTAATCTCTTATTTATTAATTTCTATTCCTTTTTTATTAATAACAGGACCATTTCTTTCAGATTTAGCTGTTGTATTTATTTGTATACTATATTTATTTAATAATTTTACTAATGACATTAAAAAATATTATAAAAATATTTTTTTTATATTATTTATTATATTTTATATAGTTTGTATTTTAAGTTCACTAATTTCTGATTATCCATTAGTTTCAACCTTTAAATCAATTTCATATATAAGATTTCTTATTTTTACATTAGCAATAATTTATATTTTGAATAAAAATCCTACTGTTATTAAAGGATTTTTTATATCAATATTTTTTTGTTTCGTTATTTTGATATTTGATGGTTTTTATCAATTTATTTTCAAAGAAAATATATTTGGATTTATCATGCACGAAAATAGAACATCAAGTTTTTTTAAAGATGAGTTAATTTATGGAAGTTATTTATCAAAATTTTTACCGATAATTTTATCACTCTTCTTTCTTCAAAAAAAAAATAAAATATTAAATATTTTTTTTTCGATTGTTGTAATTTTATCTACTTTTGCAATAACTATAAGTGGAGAAAGATCATCATTATTCCTTACCATATTTGTTTTATTATATTTATTAATAACGCTGAAATTAAATATTAAATTCCTTGCATCATTTTTTTTAATTATATTTTTAGGTGTTGGATCGATGGTAGTTTTTAATGACACTATAAAAAATAGAATGTTAATTTTTACAAAAAATCAAATTTTTACTGAAAATAAAATATTTTTTTTTTCTGAAGACCATACTGGGCATTTAATATCTGCGATAGATATTTACAAAAACAATAATAAAATTATTGGAATAGGTCCGAAAAATTACAGGAATTATTGTTTTAATAATGATAAATATAAAATTAAACCATATATATGTTCTTCTCATCCCCATAATACATATATCCAAATGATTTTAGAGACTGGAATATTAGGATTTATGATTTTAGTTATGGCTTTTTCTAATATTCTATATATGTCTTTCAAATATTTATTTTTAAAATTGTATAAAAAAAAATATATATATAATAATTTTCAAATTTGTTTAATTGCTTTTTATTTTATGATTTTGTGGCCTCTTGTCCCAACTGGTAGTTTTTTCAATAACTACCTTAGTATTATATACTACATTCCAATAGGTTTTTTAATTTGGTCAAAAATAAAAATTTAATTTTTTAATTAATTTTTAGATTTATATTTTTTTATTTCTTATAAAAAAAAATTTGTATATATATATTAAATAATAAAAAATTTCCTTTTACAAACTTACGGTAAGGGTTCACATTATGATGTTAGATGCATTTAAATTGAAAATTATATACAATTTTAAATGGAATTAAATAATACTTCTATAAATGGCGTGTTCACTTATGTCCCAAAGAAATTTTTAGATAATAGAGGATATTTTGCTGAAATTTACAACAAGAATAATTTTTTAAAAATTACAGAAAAAGAGTTTGTGCAAGATAACCAAAGTCTTTCTGTGGAAAAAAATATTTTTAGGGGTCTACATTTTCAAATTGAACCATATGCTCAGGATAAACTAATATGGGTTACCAAGGGAAAAGTAATTGACGTTGTACTAGATTTAAGAGAAAAATCTAAGACCTTTTTACAACATGAATTATTTGAATTATCAGAAGATAATTTTTCTAGACTTTGGGTGCCAAAAGGTTGTGCAAATGGTGTTTTGATTATGAAAGAAAATACAATACTAAATTATAAAGTTACAAATTTTTATTCCCCTGAATGTGAGAGAGGCATTTCAATCTTTGATAAAAAATTAAAAATTATATTACCTATAAAATCTGAGAAATTAATATTATCTGATAAAGATAGTAAATTAGATGTTTATAAAGAAAATGATAAATTTTTTACCAATTTATGAAAAAAATATTAGTTACTGGTGCAGGAGGGTATATAGGAAGTGTTTTAGTGCCTATGTTGTTAAAAAAAAATTATAAAGTCTTAGCTATTGATAAATTTTTTTTTGGTCAAAACTTAAAAAGTAAAAAAAATTTAGAAATTAAAAATATAGATGTAAGAAAGTTAAAAAAAAAAGATTTTAAGAATATTTATGCAGTTATCGATTTGGCATCCATTTCAAATGATCCTGGAGGTGAAAAATTTAAAAAATTAACTTGGGAAATAAATTACAAATCTAGAGTAAAAAACGCTTTATTAGCAAAAAAAGCGGGTGTTGAAAGGTATATACTACCCTCGTCTTGTTCAGTTTATGGCTACCAAAAGAAAATTGTTAATGAAAATTCAAAAGTAAATCCATTAACAACATACTCTAAATCCAATTATGCTGCAGAGAAAAAAATTAAAAAATTGAGCTCAAAAAAATATTGTGTTGTAATAATTAGACAAGCTACAATTTTTGGAGTCTCTAAAAGAATGAGATTTGATTTAGCTATCAATGCTATGTCTGAAGGAGCTTTTAATAACAGTAAAATCCCGATAATGAGAAACGGAGACCAAGTAAGACCATTTTGCCATGTAAATGATACATGCCGATTTCAGATAATGTTATTAAGATGTTCCAAAAAAAAAATAAGTGGTGAAATATTCAATGTAGGCTCTTCTGGATGTACTAAAAATGTTAAATCTTTATCAAGTATCGTAAAAAAAAACATAAATAAGAAAGTAAAATTGCTTTGGTATGGTGATCCAGATCACAGATCTTATACGGTTTCATTTTTAAAATTAAGAAAATTGGGTTTTAAAACAAAATTTTCAATATCTGATGGTGTAAAGCAGATCACAAATGCTTTAAAATCTAGAAAACTTAAAAAGACAAAAAAAACTATTACCCTTGACTGGTATAGTCATCTATATAAAAAAAACAAATTTCTTAGACAATGAAAGTATTACTCTTAGGTTCAAATGGACAATTAGGATCAGCTATTTTAAATAAATTAAAAAAAGAATGTAAAGTTATTTCTCCATCAAAAAAAAGTCTTAATTTTCTAGATCCTGACACAGCCAGAAAAATAAATAAAATTAATTTTGATTACCTCATAAATTGTGTGGCACTACAAAATTTAGATTTTGCTGAAAAAAATCCATTATTAACTTTCAAAATAAATACAGATTTTGTATTAAAGTTATCAAAAATATGTAAGAAAAAAAATGCAGTTTTTGTTCATTTTTCTACTGATTATGTTTATAAATCAAAAAGAAAACTAAATAGAGAAACCGATAAAATAAAACCCTTAAATATTTATGCATTGTCGAAAGAAAATGCTGAAAAAAAAATTAAAAGTAACCATAAAAAATTTTTTATTTTTAGAATAGCCTCACTTTTTGGAATAAAACCACCTTCTGGTAAAAAAGATAATTTTATTGATAGTATTATTAAAAAAGCAAATAAAAATGAGAAATTAAAAATAGTAAATAATCAATTTATGTCACCAACTTCTGCTAAATTAGTAGCAGAAGTGATTGAAAAATTAATAAAAAAAAAAATAAGTAAATATGGTATATATAATTTGGCATCAGATGGAAAATGTTCTTGGTATGAATTTGCAAATAAAATATTAAAAATTGTAGGGATAAAAAATAAAATCATTCCTGTAAAGTATAATCAATTGAAACTCAAAATAAAAAGACCATTGAATACATCTTTAGATATTTCTAAGGTTAAAAGAAATTTTAAAATTAATATTAAAAAATGGGATTATTATTTGCAAGATTACTTAAAAGAAAAAAAATATGTTAAATAATTATTATAGAAAAGGTATTATATTGGCAGCTGGACTTGGAACGAGACTAAAACCTTTAACAAATGTGTTTAGCAAGCATTTTTTAAATATATACAATAAACCCATGATTTATTATCCATTAACAACATTAATGTCACTTAAAGTTAGAGAGATTTTAATAATTACTAATCAGGAAAATTATAATTTATATTTCAAATTACTGAAGCATGGAAGACATCTTGGTATAAACATTGATTATGAAATTCAGAATAAACCAAATGGAATTGCAGAGTCACTAAAAATAGGAAAGAAATTTTTACAAAACAAGCCCAGCGTTTTAATTTTGGGGGATAATTTATTATTTGGAAAAAATATCTTGAAGACATTAAAAGAAGCTTATTTGAAATCAAATTCAACTATTTTTACGGTAAAAGTTAAAAATCCAGATAGTTTCGGAGTCTTATATAAAAAAAATAATAAATTTCAAATAATTGAGAAACCAAAAAAATATTTATCTAATAAAGCTGTTATTGGATTATATTTTTTTGATAAATTTGCTCCATACTTTGCATCAAAACTAAAAAAATCAAAAAGAGGCGAACTGGAGATAACTGACCTAAATAATTTTTATTTAAATAAAAAAAAATTGGATATTGTAAATTTAGAAAAAAATACTCATTGGATTGACACAGGTAATTTTGAAGATTTACTATATGCTAGCAAGATTATTGAAAAATATGAGAAGAAATTTAATATTATTGGTAGTCCCGAACTTGAGGCATATAGGAATAAATGGATTAACTTAAAAAAGTTAAAATCAATAGCCAATAATTATAATAATCAATACGGGTTCGCATTGAAAACAAATTATAAATTTAAAAATTTTCTTTAGATATATAATCACAAGGCATAAGTAGCTAAAAAATATTAGACCATTTAAATTTGATTATAATTTTTTAATTTAAATAAAAATTTATTTTCACTAATATTTAAATTTTTTTAATTTTAATTTTATAAAAGATACTGTTGCTGGTAATTTTACTCAAATATTTTAATAAATTAAACATATTTAGATCTGTTAATTAATATATATTTGATTATTTCTTTATTTCATTTAAATGTGATTTATGGCAAAAAAAAATATTCTAATTTGTGGTGCTGGAGGCTTTATTGGAGGACATCTTGTAAACCACTTATTGAAAGATAAAAGTAATAACTTAATATGTGCTGACATCAAACCTAAAGAATATTGGTTTCAAATTTATGAAGAAAATAAAAACTTTTCTTTAGACTTAAAAGAATATGAAAATTGTTTAGAAGTTACTAAAAATATCGATTATGTGCTAAATATGGCTTGTAATATGGGTGGCATGGGTTTTATTGAAAATAATAAAGCAGAATGTATGCTTTCAGTATTAATAAATACAAATTTATTAAGAGCAGGATTAAAAAATAAAATCAAAAAATATTTTTATTCATCTAGTGCCTGTGCATACAATGCATCAAAACAAAATGAAACATTCATTAAAGGTTTAAAGGAGAGTGATGCATATCCAGCAATGCCTGAAGATGGATATGGATGGGAGAAACTTTTTAGTGAGAGAATGTGTAGACATTTTCAAGAGGACTTTAATTTGGAAACAAGAGTTGTAAGGTACCATAATATATATGGTCCACTTGGTACCTATAATGGAGGCAGAGAAAAAGCACCAGCAGCTTTGTGTAGAAAAATAATTGATGCTAAAATTAATAAAAAAAAAGAGATTGATGTATGGGGAGATGGAGAACAAACTAGGTCTTTTCTTTATATTGAAGATTGTATTAGAGGTACCATGAATGTGTTCAATTCAAATCATAGTGATGTTTTTAATGTTGGTAGTGAAGAACAAGTTTCAATCAATCAAATGATTGGGATTATTGAGGAAATTGCTGGATATAAAGTAAATAAAAATTATCAATTAGACAAACCCAAAGGTGTAAGAGGTAGGTCATCAGATAACACTTTTATTAAGTCAAAAATTAATTGGGAACCAAATTATTCTCTTAGAGAAGGATTAAAATTAACCTATGATTGGATTCATAGCGAAATGACAAATGGTACAAATATAAGTAAATTTACTAAAAGTTAATTTTTAATTTATCATATGTCAAAAACTGCTATTTTAATGAGTACTAAAAATGGAGAAAAATATGTTCAGGAACAAATTAATTCTATTTTAAAACAAAAGGGTACAAAAATACATCTATATATTAGCGATGATAACTCAAGCGACCAAACAATTAAAATAATAAGAGAACTAAAAAAAAAAAATAATAATATAAAAAAAATCTTTACTGGAAAATATGGATCTGCAGCAAAAAATTTTTTTTTTTTAATAAGTAAAGTTTCAATAAATTATAATTTTTATGCATTTAGTGACCAGGATGATATATGGAAATCAAATAAAATTTCAGCAGCTATTATAAAACTTAAATCTGGATATGATATTTATGGATCAAGGACAATATTAACGAACAAGAATAAAAAAATTATCGGAAAATCTTATTATTTTAGAAAAAAACCAACATTTAACAACTCGATTTTACAAAATATAGCAGGAGGAAACACAATGGTTTTTAAAAGAAAATTATTTAAAGAAATAAAAAACTTAAAAATTAAAGATGCTCCTTCCCATGATTGGTTATTGTACATTTATGCAACATTTAGAGGATATCATTACTATTATGATAAAAATTCATTAATATATTACAGGCAACATGAAAACAATGACATTGGTTCTAATAAAGGAATAATTAATCAATTTAAAAGAGTAATAATGACTATAAAAGGTGAATATAAACTATGGAACAATTCAAATATAAAATTTCTAAAGAAAATTAAAAAATTAGGTACAAATGAAAATATTAAATTATTTAACAAATTTTTATTTTACAGAAATAATAATTATTATTTAATAAAAGATATTATATTAGGAAGATTTCCATTTTATAGACAAACAACTAATGGCAATTTTCTTTTGAAAATTGCAATGATAATAAAGCTAATTTAACATAATTGAAATCCCTTACATGTTGTTCAATAGTTCAATAAGTTGCGTAATTACAAATTACAATCACAATAAATATATAAATAACACTATTAAAACAGTATTCGAACAATCAATAAAATTTGACCAAGTTATAGTTGTTGATGATGGGTCAAATGACAATAGCTTAAAAACTCTCAATTTATTAAATAAAAAATATAAATTTAAATTATTAAAAAATAAAAAAAATTTAGGTATCAATCTAAGTTTTAATAAAGCTTTAAGACATATTAAGACAAAATTTTTATTCACCATGGCAATGGATGATATTTATTCTAAAAATTTAGTTAAATATTTTAAATCCTCATTAGAAAAATATTCAAAATATAACCCAAGTATAATTTTAGGACATGCAGAAGGAACACATAAAGATGGAAAAAAAATATATCAAAACTTCGGATTTAGTAAAACTAAGTATTTTAATAAATTTGAATTTTTAAACTTTTATTCAAGAAAACCATTTGAGGTCTTTGGTGGAAATGCTTTTCTTGATGTACAAAAAACAAAAATGTTTGGTGGTTATTTAAAAGAATTATATTGGCACTCAGACTGGATGCTTTATTTTTTATTATTAATAGATGATGGGATGTTAATTTTCCCAAAAAAAATTGTTAACAGAAGAATAACAAACGACTCTTATTCATCAAATATGAAAAATGTAAAATATGAAACAAAAATAATTTTAAATTTTTTAAAAATCTTAAGAAAAAAATTTAAAAAAAAATACAAAGTATTTAAAAAATATTCAATCATACCAAGCT
>CACAUA010000012.1 GCA_902535625.1 uncultured Pelagibacteraceae bacterium
TTTTGATTACTGCGTAAGGCAAATTGAATTATCCATCAGAGAAATTGGATATGGAGATGCTACAATTAATAAAAAAATGAAAGAGTATATAAATTTATTATTTTCGATTATTTAGATATTGATAAAAATATTTCTTTCGATTATTGATAAAATTCACGTTTGGGAAAAAAAAAATAATAATGAAAAACTGAAAATTATTAAGATTTATATTGACGACTCTAATAATTGTGTAAATTATGTTGAATATTTTGAAAAATATAGGAAATTTCTCTCAAATAACTCTTTCAAAAATCTATCAAAAGATATATTAAGCATTTAAATTATCATGGCTGTACCAAAAAGAAAAACTACGAAATCTAGAGCTGGCAAAAGAAGATCTCACATGAGCCTCGCTTCTAAAAATATTATTGAAGATAAGAAATCTGGTGAGTATAGACTTTCCCACCATTTGGATTTAAAAACTGGTTTTTATAAAGGTAGACAAGTTTTAGATCCCAAAGAATAAAATTTATTTATGAACCAAACCATTAAAATTGCAGTAGATGCAATGGGTGGTGAAAATTCTCCTGAAAAAGTATTAAAAGGAATTCAAATCCACAGCAACTCATCAGAAAATGTCTTTTATAATATATTTGGAGACAAAGATAAAATAGAGCCAATTATAAAAAAAATAAAATTTAATTTAAATAATTGTAAAATAATACATGCAAAGAACATTATACATGACACGGATAGTCCCTTATCAGCGGCAAAAAAAGGTAAAGATACTAGTATGTGGCTGTCAATCGAAAGTTTAAAGAGAGAAGATTCTGATGCTATAGTTTCGGCTGGAAATACGGGAGCATTATTTGTCATTGCAAAATTAAATTTAAAAATGATTGAAAAAATTGACAAACCTGCATTATCAGCTCTATGGCCAAACAAAAGTGGAATGAATATCGTTCTTGATTTAGGAGCTAATATTGAATGTAATGAAAAAAATTTGATAGATTTTAGTTTGATGGGTTCTGCTTTACATAAATCTTTGTTTGAAAATGAAGAATCCAAAGTAGCTTTATTAAATATTGGATCTGAAGAAATGAAAGGAAATAATGTAATAAAAAATACATATCAAAAATTAAATGAACAAACAAATCCATTGTTTAAATTTAAAGGATACATAGAGGGTAATCATATTATGGACGGCGATGTAAATGTAATTGTAACAGATGGTTTTACAGGTAACATTGCTCTAAAAACAGCTGAAGGTACTGCAAATTTTATAACTTCTGAATTAAGAAATACAATGAAATCATCTATTCTTGGTAAAATTTCAGCTATATTAAATTTTAAAAATCTAAGAAAATTTAAAAATAAATTAGATCCAAGACATTATAATGGTGCAATATTATTAGGTCTTGATAAGCCAGTTATAAAAAGCCATGGCTCCACAGATGAAGTTGGTTTTGCAAATTCTTTAAAAGTATGTGAAAAAATAATAAAAGGTAATCTAATAGATAAAATAAAAAAAAATATAATTTAAATGAGAGTTAATTTAACAAAAAAAGAGATAGTTAATTCTATTTATATGCAAATTGGTTTTTCAAAAAAGATTATTGAAAACCTTTTAGAAGATTTTTTAACAATTTTAATTGATGAACTTATCAAAAATAAAAAGGTTAAAATTTTAAAATTTGGCACATTTGTTTTAAGACATAAAAAAAGTAGAATTGGTAGAAATCCTAAAACTTTAGAAAAAAAAATTATTTCTGAAAGAAATGTAATTTTATTTAAACCATCTAAGAATTTAAGAAAATATATTAATACAAATGAATAGTAATAACAAAACCTATAAAACAATTGGAGAGGTAGCAAAAATTTTAAATTTAATCGATAAAAAATCTGGTAAATTATCAACTCATACTATTAGATTTTGGGAGAAACAATTTAAACAAATTAAACCCCATATTTTTTCTGGAAAAAGAAGATACTATGATGAAAATTCAATATCTATTTTAAAAAAAGTTCAGTTTTTATTAAAAATTAAAGGAATGACAATAAAAGGTGTAAAAAACCAACTCAATAACATTGAAACAGAACTTGACGTTGTAAATAATAAAATTATAAACACAAAAATAAAAAATAAATTAAATAAAATTTCAACTATTATAAAAAATATAAAAAAAAATGGCTAAAAAAACACATGTAAAAGTAAGACTTGTCCCAGAAAGTAAACCCGATAGTTCATTCTTTTATTACGTAAAGAAACCAGCTGGAGGAGAAAAGGCTAAAGTAAAGTTAAAGGCAAAAAAATATAATCCTGCAACAAGAAAGCATGAAGTTTTTGTTGAAAAAAAACTTCCTCCACATAGCAAGTAGTTATTTCTTTCTAAAGTTTCTTTTTTCAAAATCTATGTAAGACATAATCATATTCTTCCAAATACGATTAGTTATTTTTGGATCTATTTTATTTTTGATTGATTTCTTTTTAATGTTTTTAAGAATTACTGAAATTCTTTTTTTATCAACAATTTCATGTTTATAGGTTTTAAGTTTAAGAACCTCTTTAACTATATTGGTCCTAATTTTTATCAATTTAATTAGCTTATTATCAAGTAGGTCTAATTTCTTCCTTAGAACGTTTAATTTTTTTCTTTTATCAGGCGACATTTGATCAATTGGATTTATAAATAAATATTATATTTAAACAATTATGTATACAGAAATAAATACAAAATACAGAATATACATATCTAATTGGTTGCTAATTATGTTTATTTTGATCTCAGCAATGATAGTGGTTGGAGGTTTAACGAGACTTACAGATTCTGGACTATCAATTACTGAATGGGAATTTTTTAAAGGCTTTTTTCCACCAAACAACTATGATGCATGGATAGTTTATTTTGAAGCTTATAAGCAAATACCTGAATTTAAAATTCAAAATTATTCAATGACTTTAAGTGAGTTCAAGGTAATATTTTGGTGGGAGTGGGCACACAGATTTTTTGGACGTATTATTGGCTTGGCTTTCCTGATACCTTTAATTTTTTTTTCTATCAAATTAGGTTTTAAAAAATTTTATAATTTTTATTTTATCTTTTTTTTGATTTGTTTTCAGGGATTTTTAGGTTGGTATATGGTCCAAAGCGGTCTAGTGAATAATATAGATGTAAGTCATTTTAGGTTGTCAATTCACCTTTTATTTGCATTTATTATTTTATCTTTAATTTATTGGAATTATTTAAGTTTAATGAATTTAAATATTAAGGATAAAAAAATTAATAATTATATTCCTGAATTTTTTTTATTATTAATTTTTTTACAAATTATTATTGGTGCATTCGTTTCAGGCATGGATGCAGGAAAAATTTATAACACTTGGCCACTAATGGGTAATTCATATTTTCCAGATGACAATAAACTTATAAGTTTATTTAAATTAACAGTTTTTAGTGATCCATCACTAGTTCAATATTTACATAGAAATTTAGCTTATTTAATATTCATTATTTTCATAGTGATTTCATATATAACTTATCGGAATAAAATTTTTTATTTATTTAAAGCTGTATCTATTTTAGGTTTGATTATATTATTACAAATTTTATTGGGAATTCTTACCGTTTTGTCTGGTGCCAGTATTTTAGTAGCGTCTTTGCACCAATTTAGTTCAATATTATTGATAACATCATCATTATATTTTTTGTACAAGAATAGATTTAGTTGATTATTTTTTTTCAATAACAAATAATTCATTGTTAAAATATAATCCTTTATTTTTATTGACGATATCTTTTACAACTTTTTGGTAATAATTTTTTCTTTCTGCATTCATTATTTGCTCATCTGATATTTGGTTAACATATACAGCGGCATTCCATGCTGAAAATATTAATGAGGTAGCAATACCACCGCTAATTTCATTTGGTAATGCACGCAGGACATATTTAATAGTTTGCTTTTTATTAAATTTTAAACTTTTCAAAATTTCATTGTCTGTATTATTTTTTATATATCTTATTATTGAATTGTATAGAGAAGGAAATGGCTTTTCTTTTGGCCAGATTTTCTTAATAATTTTATTTCCTGGATCATTTCCACATGCATGAACTACCACCAATTTACCTTTCTTATCTAACGATTTTATCATTGGATCAATTACATACTTTACTTTTTTCTCTGCAGATATTCTTGATCTATAAGGTTGAGATGCAATGATTAAGTCATAACTGTTTTTCCCATTATTTTTTTTTGGAATAACATTTTTTAATGAAAATTCCTGATCTTTTCTATAAATCACTATAACAGAAGGTTCTTTATATGTAGGATTACCATTTTTAGGGTTTCTCTCTATTTGCCATTTTTTACTTAAAAAATCTTGATTAAGTTTTCTTAATTGATTTGAAAAATCTAATGAAGAATTACCTTTTAACTTAACTATTTTCCAATTCATTTTTTTTTGTTTTTTCCTATCATTTGATTTGAGTGCAGTGGATTCAACATAATTTAGATTTGAGATAACAAATACTGTGTTTTTATGTTCGATAAATCGATCTGGAAGTTTTTCAAGTCCTAATCTAACATCTTCCATGCTTATTTCCTTTGTGCTTACTAGTAAAGGAATTTGAGGCAGTTTCTGATGACATTGCCTCATTACACTCATCAATAATGATCCATCACCCATACCTGCATCAAATATTTTTAATGCTGGAAATTTTGGTTTTAATTTTTGAACAATAGGTTTTAACGCATCAGCAATTTTGTTCTTTTCGTTAGTTGTTGTAACGAAAAGTAAATATTTTTGTCTATTATCAAAAAATCTAAAATTTTTTTTCATAAATGCAAATTTACAATTACTAATTTGCTGGATAATTTGTTGTTATGAATTTTTTCAAAACATTTAATACTCGATCTGCTTCCTCTAATAACATCATATGTCCACAATTATCTATTATATCTATTTGACTTCCTTCAATTAAATTAGCTAGTTTTTTACCTTCTTTTACTGGACACATTTTATCGTCTGTGGCAAGTATAGAAAGGGTAGGTATTTTAATTTGTTTTGCAGCCTCAAAACCATTTTTGTAATTATCACATGCTCTAAAATCTACACCGAGGGTATTTTTTATTGTTCTAGTTTTAGCTAACATTGAACCAGTATTAATATGATATAATCCTGGTACAGGATGACCGCCAAAATGTCCAGCTGGCCCATGTGCCCAGTCCATCATTAGTTCAACTGCCTTAGGATCATTATTTTCTGCTAAAAATAATAATTCAGGATTCATCGGAATTGCACCAGCTCCACCCATTAAACTTAAAGTTTTTATTTTATCAGGATTTCTCGCAGTACACTCCACAGTAACTAAACAACCTTGAGAATGACCAACCAAAGAAGCTTCCTTGTATCCAACTGCATCAATAACATCACTAACCCAATCGGCCATATCCTCAATTGATTTTAAACTTTCACCTCCAGATAAGCCATGACCTGGCATATCTAAAGCTAAAACGCTATATCCATGGAATGCAAAATATCTTGTTTGCAAAACCCACGTCATATGAGTTAGTCCACTACCATGCACAAATATTATTAATGGCTTATTCTTATCGAAAGGTCTACCTCCTGTAGAAGCATAAACCTCGTTATTATTTACTTGAAACTTCATTGATTGGATACGAGTCTAGGTTTCCTAGCAGCTCTAAATCCATTTTCAAAATCATTTTTAATATCATCTATATCTTCAATACCGACTGATAATCTGATCATATCATGAGATAAACCCGCAAATTTTAATGTAGCTTCATCCATTTGAGAATGTGTTGCTGATGCTGGATGAATTACCAATGTACGTGTATCCCCAACATTTGCTAAATGAGAAGCAAGTTTAACGTTATTAATAAATGCTTCACCTGCAGCTTTTCCTCCTTTAATACCAAATGCAATCATTGACCCTTTGCCATTTGGTAACAATTTGCTTGCTAAATCATGATCGGGATGATCTGGTACACTCGGATGTGAAACCCAAGCAACACTTTCATGACCTAATAAATACTCGACCATTTTTTCTGCATTCTCACAATGTTTTTTCATTCTTACTGAAAGTGTCTCTATACCTTGTAACACATTCCATGCATTTTGAGGGCTTAGACATGGACCAAAATCTCTCATACCCTCTGCTCTTGCTTTCATTGTAAATGCTGTTGGTCCAAATTCTTCAGCAAAAGATAATCCATGATAACCTTCATAAGGTTGAGTCATTGTTGGAAATTTATCATTTTGCATCCAGTCAAACTTACCACCTTCAACAATTATACCAGCCATTGAAGATCCATGACCTGCCATCCATTTAGTAAGTGAATGAACTACAATATCAGCACCGTGGTCTATAGGTTTGCATAAATAAGGTGTTTGATAAGTTGCATCTACCATTAAAGGAATACCTGCGTCATGAGCTATTTTAGCAATCTCAGGCATATTCATTATTTCATTTCCTGGATTACCAACAAGCTCTCCAAAAATACCTTTTGTATTTTTCTGAATTGCTTTTTTAAATCCTTCTGTGTCTCTTGGTTTTACAAAAGTTGTTTTAATTCCAAATTTTGGAAGTGTTAATCTAAATAAATTTACAGTTCCTCCGTAAAGTTGGGATGATACAACTAAATGATCTCCTGCTTCACAAAGAGTCATTACTGCAAGAAATATTGCACTCATACCAGACGAAGTAGCAAGTGCAGCTGTTCCACCTTCTAATGAAGCAACTCTCTCTTCTAAAACGGCAACTGTTGGATTTGATATCCTACTATAAATGTGTCCACCCCTTTCTAAATTAAATAATGCTGCAGCATGATCTACATCATCAAATAGATATGAAGTTGTTTGGTATATTGGTACTTGTCTTGAACCAGCATTTTTATGAGGTTGATAACCTGCGTGTAAACTAAGGGTATCAAATTTATATGTTTTAGGATCCATTCCTTTTTTGTCTGACATTTAGTTGCTCCTGTTTAAAATTTTAAGAATTTATTATAAACTAATATTATCTCTTATTAATAGCTTATTTATTAGTTAAAACTATCAAAAATGACTATAGTTCTATCTGTATATCGTTTGACAATATATGGATTTATAAGTATTAATCCCGCAATTATGACTAAATTTCTTAAAAAAGACGACCTAAACAGCAAGTGGTTTGAAATTGACGCAACTGGAGCTGTGGTAGGAAGATTAGCAACCGTTGTATCAAAAATTCTAAGGGGAAAAAATAAACCAACGTTTACTCCTCATATGGATAGTGGAGATTTTGTTGTTGTTAAAAACGTAGATCAATTGAAATTTACAGGAAATAAATTTTCAAATAAAAAATATTATAGACATACAGGGCATCCTGGTGGAATTAAAGAAACAACACCTGAAATATTACAATCTTCAAAACCTGGAGAAGTTTTAAAAATGGCAGTCAAAAGAATGTTGCCAGGTGGTCCTTTAGCTAAAAAACAATTGACTAAACTTAAGGTTTATTCAGGATCAGATCATCCTCACTCAGCACAAAACCCTGAGGTAATAGAGATTGGAAAACTTAATTCAAAAAATATAGTTAGAAATTAAAATGGAAACAAATCAATCAACATCTTCAAAACTAAAATTAGATTTTAAAGATGCAAAATATGCAACTGGTAGAAGAAAGACTTCAATTGCAAAAGTTTGGTTAAAAAAAGGAACTGGTAAAATTTACGTTAATGGTAAAAATCTAGATGATTATTTCACAAGAGCTACTCATAAAATGCAAATACTAAGACCTTTTGAAATTATCAATCAATCTACAGAATACGATGTTAGGTCTCAAGTTGTCGGTGGTGGTCATACAGGTCAAGCGGGTGCATTAGTACATGGTATATCAAGAGCACTATTACAATTTGATGAAAATCTAAAACCAACACTTAGAAAAGAAAAACTTACCACGAGAGATTCTAGATCAGTTGAGAGAAAAAAACCTGGTCGAGCAAAAGCTAGAAGAAGTTATCAGTTTTCTAAAAGATAATATCATTTTAATAAACAACTGTTATATTACAATATGTCTAAGATTAATGCATTAGTTGCTGGAGCTACTGGATACATAGGTATTCAATTGGTTAAATTATTAACTAAACATAAGAGAGTTAAAATTAAATATCTTTGTGGCGATACCTCTGTAGGTAAGAAAATTAGCTCTTATGATAAATACTTTAATAAATATAAACTACCAAATATTGTTAAATTTAATAAAGAGTTATTAAAAAGTGTTGATGTTGTATTTACTGCATTACCCAATGGAGAGGCTCAAAAAATTTCAAAAAATTTAAATTATAAAAATATTTTAATTGATTTAGCAGCAGATTTTAGACTTAAATCAGCCAGTGATTATTTGAAATGGTATAAAATCAAACACAATGCACCTAAATTAATCAAAAAAAGTATTTATTCTTTACCTGAGTTAAATAATCAGAACATTAAAAAATATAAGATAATTTCTTGTCCAGGCTGTTATCCAACATCAATTTTATTACCCCTAGTGCCGTTAATTAATAAAAATATTGTTAAATCAAACAATATCATAATTGACTCTAAATCTGGTTATTCAGGTGCAGGCAGAAATGTTCATAAAAAATATAACAACAAATTTTTAAATGAGACATTGAGTGCTTATGGTTTAGCTTTTCACAGACACAATTCAGAAATTGATCAGGAACTAAAAATAAAAACTGGCAAAAAGGTAAAATTTCAATTTACACCTCATCTTTCACCAATGTTTAGAGGAATATTAACTACTATGTATTTAGATCTAAAAAGAAATGATTCTCTTAAAAAAATTTATTCTTTTCTAAAAAAATATTACAAAAATCATAAATTCATTAAAATTTTGAAACCAAATACTTTTTTAGGAACTAATGAAGTAATAAACACAAATAATTGTTATATTTCCGTGTGTGAGAGTAAATATAAGAATAAAATTATTATATTGTCAGCAATAGATAATTTGATTAAGGGTGGTAGTGGACAGGCTGTTCAAAATATGAATATTTTATTTGGATATAAGTCTGATGAAGGATTAAATTGATGAGAATACTAGTAATTTTATTAATTTTTTTATTTATAAATAATTGTTCTAACCAAAACTTTGGTTCTTTTTTAAAGAAAAAAAATGATGATATGGTTGAAAAACCAAATTTAGATATTGATAAAAATATTTCTTTCGAGGATTTTAAAAATAAAATTATTAATTATGGAAAAAATAGTAGTTTTCCGAGTTTAGATGATTGATATGACTAAAAAGCTTAATATAGCAATTGTTGGATTAGGACAGATTGGTAATTATCTCTATAATGAATTAAATACAAAAAAAAAAGATATTCTAAAAAAAACTGGAAAAATTATCTCTGTTTCTGCAATTTCAGCTAAAAATATTAATAAAAAAAGAAAATTTAGAATTAATAAGAAAATATTTTATAAAGATCCCTTTAAAATTTTTAAAAATAATAAAATTGATATTTTAATTGAAGCCATTGGTCAATCTGATGGTATATCTAAAAAAATTGTAGAATTTGCCCTTAAGAATAAAATTCACGTTGTAACTCCTAATAAGGCATTAATTTCTAAACACGGTAATAACCTTTCTAAACTTGCTGAAAAAAATAAAGTTAATTTAGAATTTGAAGCGTCAGTAGGAGGTGGCATCCCTGTATTAAGAACTATTAAAGAAGGACTGGCAACTAATAAGATAAGTAAAGTATATGGAATATTAAATGGCACTTGTAATTATATATTATCTGAAATGGAAGAAACTAAGTCTGCCTTTTCAACTGTATTAAAAAAAGCTCAACTATTAGGTTATGCTGAACCAGGTAATCCAAAATTAGATTTAAATGGTTACGATGCTTTAGCTAAAGTTAAAATTCTTTCTGCTTTGGCATTTAATAATAAAGTATCTAATTCAAAATGTTTAATGGAGGGTATTGAAAATATAGAATACAAGGATTTAGAAATTGCAAATCAATTAAATTATAAAATTAAATTATTGGGAATAACAGAAATTGTTAATAATAAATTATTTGAAAGAGTTCATCCGTGTTTAATTAAAAAAAATACATACATTGCAAATGTTAATGGTGTTATGAATGCTGTTATAATTGAAGGTAATCCAGTAGGGGAGAGTGTTTTGCAAGGAGAAGGTGCTGGGCCTGGTCCAACATCATCTGCTTTAATGTCTGATCTTTTGTCAATTTTACGTGGAAATATCAAATACTCTTTTGGGATTTCTGATAATAAAAGAAAATCTCCTTCAATCTATAATACTGATAATTATTCAAATGCTTTATATATTAGGCTTGAAGTTAAAGATAAACCAGGTGTTCTATCTGAAATCACAAAAAAATTTGCTAAACACAAAATATCCGTTCAAAGATTAATACAAATACCAAATAATAAAAATAAAACTGCTTCTATTGTGATTATAACTCACAAATCTTTGGAAAAAGATTATCAAAAATGTATTAAATCTTTTAAATCAAATTTAAATATTATTAAAAACCCTGTATTATTAAGACTTTTTTAATGGAACTTTATTTAAAGCTCTTTGAAGTTCTATTCCCTGTATTTTTTATTGTTGGAATTGGTTTTTTATTAGGGAAAAAAAATCCAAATTTTGATACTTCGTTTATAACATCTTATGCTGGAAATTTTGGCACTCCAGCTTTAGTAATTTTCTCTCTTACATCTACAGGTGTCACATTTGATATATTTGCAGAATATTTTATTTACGCATTAATATTACTCTCATCATTTGCTTTAATCGGTCTTATTTTTTTAATTCTTATGAAAAAAGATTATATCAGAGAATTACCTACTTTTTTTTTACCTAATACAGGCAATATGGGTATACCTATATGTCTTTTTGCATATGGTAAATTGGGAATGGGCGTAGCTGCAGCTATATCATCATTGGTAATACTTCTACATTTTACTGCTAATATATTTCTTGCAAAAAGAAAATTTGATTTTTCAATAATCGCAAAAAGTCCTTCTTTCTATACAATTATTTTGACCGTTATCTTTTTATACTACGGCAAAGAAATGCCGGTTTTTGTGATTAATACAACAATGCTTTTATCTTATGCTATGATTGTTATGATTTTAATGTCTTTAGGTATTGCCTTAACTCAAATGAAAGTATTTTCTTTGAGAGACTCGATCATAACGTCCATAGGTAGAGTAATTCTTGGTCCAATTGTAGGTTTTTTTATTATAAAATTTTTTAATTTATCTGGTTTTGCAGCCGGAGTTTTACTAATTCAATCTTCAATGCCTAGTGCAATACTTTGTTATTTGGTTGCTTCAATGTATTCACCAAAAAAAAATGTAGATAATATTTCCAGTACTATTGTTGTTTCTACTTTAATGTCATTGGTTACAGTGCCAATTACAGTATTTATCGCCCTTAAATATTTTGCTTAAATGAAAGCAATATTTTTAAATTTATCCGCATGGATGGTTTTGCCCTTTATGGATGCAATTGCAAAATACTTATCTTCAGATTTGTCTTTTTTTCAAATAACTTGGGCTAGATATTTTTTTACAGTTGTATTCACAACTTTTTTTATGTTTTTATTTTTTAGGGAACAATTGAAGTTTTCTCAAAATATTAAATTACAAATAATTAGAGGTTTGTCTTTATTTTTTGCAAATATATGTTTTTTTTACTCCATTTCTGTGATCTCTATGGCTAAAGCATTAACATTGGCGTTCGTTGCTCCATTAGTCACAACTGCTCTTTCTCCATTTTTACTTAACGAAAAAGTCGGATATAGACGGTGGACTGCTGTATTAGTCGGTTTTTTTGGTATTTTAGTTGTCATAAGACCTGGAATTATAGAGATTAATCTTGCTAGTATAGCAGCTGTTGGAACAGGTTGTTTTTACGGCTTTTATCTAATAATAACTCGAAAATTACATTCAACAGATAGTCCTTTACTCACATTGCTGATTACAGGCGTAGTAGGGGCAATTATCGCATCTTTTTTTGTTCCTATTGTTTGGATTAATCCTACTCCAATACAATGGTCTTGGATGGCTCTAATGGGTATATTTGCCTGTTTAGGCCATATATTAATCATTTTGTCACTTCGTCACGCTGATGCTTCAAAATTAGCACCATTTGGTTATTTTGAGATAGTTACTAACCTTGTTTTAGGATACTATGTGTTTTCGGATTTTCCAGATAAATATACTTTTATTGGTCTTTTCATAATTGTCTCATCTGGGTTATATGTTTTTAAAAGAGAATATTATCTTAAATATAAGTAAATTTAAATGTACTATATATTAATATAATACTTTAATTAATGTATGTAAACTATTGTATTTATTACTTTTTATATAATATCTAAACTTAAGTTAAACTAGTATAAAATACAAAATATTGAAATAAAAATTATAAAATTTGTTAATTAGACATGTCCTGGTAATTAAAAATAATCAATAAATGTGAGGCTATTTGAATTATAAAAATATATATTGAAATTGGATTATGAGATAGGGGACAATATTCAATAAAATCAACAATTATGATGAAATTTTAGAATAAATCTCTTGCTAATAAAAACCTAGTTTTATTTTGATATGGGAATTTCTTAATATTAATTGATATAAATATACTAAAAAATAATAATTTTCTAAATAATTACCAAAGTAATGCAATTTATGAATATAGCGTTTAATGCCCCAAATATAGGCCTAATTTAAAGATTTCATTTTATAAGCTGCAACCAATAGGGGAATTTAAAATTGTAATACTAAATGTTGTTAAATTTTAAAAAAACGTTGGTATTGCTAACTTTTAGAGCAAAATTCCCTCAGATTTGAGCAGTTTTTTCTTGGTTTTTACACCACCTTTTCCAGAATATCCTCCAAGAGATCCATCAGACCTGATTACTCTATGGCATGGTATTTTAGGAGCATATGGATTTTTTCCAATAGCATTCGCTACAGCTCTAACAGCTTTAGGCTTATTAATACCCTTTGCAACGTCAGAATAGGTTAAAACACTACCTTTTCTGATAGTTTTTAAATATTTCCAAACTTCGATTTGAAATTTAGTACCTTTTAGGATCATATAAAGAAAAACCCTGTATCTCTGTACCTTTTCAGGTACAAAGATCAGTAGTTTTTTGGCACGTCGTTGTATGCGCTACCGCCATGCCTTCCACCCCGCAATTTTAGCGCTACTCTGCGTGGTTTTCTGCCCTCTGGGCTTGAATCTCTCGATTTTTCCCCAGATGGTCAGTTAAGAGTTGCCTCTTAATTCATTTAAGAGATTATCATAGTGCAAATATGATTAGTATCACTTTATAGTTGATTATTAAGGGTTTTTAACAGCTGTGAATAGCGTTAACAAACTATCTAGGACCAACGAAAATTAGAATAAAATAAGATAAATAGAAAATTATTGTTAAAACAGATAAGAAATATACTTCTAATGATTTTCCATTTTTTTTGTAAACCAAATAACTCAGTATAGTTAAACCTAAAGATATAATTAAAAAATAACTTGTAGGAATTTCACCATCTATAGTCATAAACTTTAGTTTTAATTCATTTGACATTTAAAATCACTTGATATATTACTAATGATAATTAATTGTTATCAATAGTAATTATATGAATGAGCTGACAACAGGCCTAAAATCGCTTCATGAGGCAACGTTAAATAACCTTAAAAGCTCAAAGGCAAATAATACATTAAGAGCCTATAAATCTGACTTTAAAGACTTTGGTAAATTCTGCGCTAAGTATGGATTAGACTCATTGCCCACAGAGCCAAAAATAGTCTCCTTATACCTAACCTATCTCTCTAAAAACTCAAAAATAAGCACTTTAAGACGAAGATTAGTATCAATAAGCATGGTTCACAAATTGAAAGGGCATTATCTGGACACAAAACATCCAATCATTGTTGAAAATTTAATGGGAATAAGAAGAGTCAAAGGAAGTATTCAGAAAGGCAAAAAACCTATATTAATCAATCATTTAAAATCAATTATTAATGTAATAAATGAACAAAAAACTGAGGATATAAAAAAACTTAGAGATAAATCAATAATCTTAGTAGGCTTTGGAGGAGGCTTTAGAAGAACCGAGCTCATTTCAATTGATCATGAGGATTTAGAATTTGTTCCAGAGGGTCTAAAAATCACTATTAAAAGATCAAAAACTGACCAATTTGGCGAAGGAATGACTAAAGGACTACCCTACTTCGATAATGAAATTTACTGTCCTGTTAGAAATCTAAAAAAATGGTTAGAAATTTCTAAAATTAAGTCTGGACCAATATTTAGAAGATTTTCTAAAGGTTTATCATTAACAGATAAAAGATTAACCGATCAATCTGTAGTTTTATTAATGAAAGAATATTTAAAATTAGCAGGTATCGAAAACAAAAATTTTGCAGGACATAGCTTAAGGTCAGGTTTTGCAACAGTCGCTGCTGACTCAGGTGCTGATGAGCGAAGCATAATGGCTATGACAGGTCATAAAACAACACAAATGGTTAGAAGATATATTAGAGAGGCAAATATATTTAAAAATAATGCATTAAATAAAATCAAGATTTAATTAATTTAGATCTATATTGATCTATTTTTTTTGCAATTACTTCATTAGTTAATGTAAAATTATTATAAATTTTTTTTTGTAAATTTTTTTTAAATTTTGTATTCGATATTATTTTAGAAATATTGCTTTCTAAATTACGAATATTTAATTTATTAATTTTAATAGCATAGGGTGACGCTTCAGGTAAACCTCCTCGATTTGTTATTATAACAGCACATCCGCAACTAGAAGCTTCGAGAGCAGTTCTCCCAAAAGGCTCATTCCATCTAGAACATACAACACTTATATCTGAAGCTTTAAAATATTTAGATACAACATTATGCTTTTGAAAGCCTAGGATTTTTAAATTTTTATGTTTAAAAATATGTTTTTCTCTAGGCTCATCACCAATAACAATAGCAATCCAATTAGGAAATTTATTAAGTACATTTGTAATTGAATTTCCAAAAATATCATAACCCTTTGATTTATTTAATCTTCCAACAAAAAGAATGATTTTTTTCTTTTTTTTAAAAGAAATAGATTTCTTATTAGTCGAATGTGAGATTACTTCTAATTGTTTATTTTTGATAAATGATTTGTCGATACCTTTTAGAAATTGATTTTTTGTCCAATCGCTAATGAAAATAATTTTTTTAACTTTTTTTATTAAGTCATTTCTTTCACCAATTGTTTTTGAACCTTTTATATCCAATGGATTATTATGAAAATATAACACTAAATTTTTATTTACTTTGTAGATATTTTTTACATAGTTAGGTCTATTGTGTATTTCTATAAGATTCGAAGATTCTTTATTTTCATGATCAAGAAAATTTCTTATATAAACATTGCTTGTGCTCTGAAAAAAAAACTTTTTCGTACTTAAATTTACATAATTTTTTTTTAATATATTTTGTTTAAAAGTTGTATATCCAAAAATTTTAATATTCTTTTTATATTTACTCAAATTAATTGTATCTTTTAATTGTAAAGATACGGCACCAGCATATTCAGATGAAAAATTTTCTTTATAAGGGAGTATAACTGATATTTTCATTTTTAAAATTATTTTTAATTATGTTTCTTAATTTAGAATTCTTTTTTAGATTATGTTCTTCACTCATAGCTTTTGATTTTGTATCATAGCCTTTAATATAAGCTAATTTCCACTTTCTTCCTTTAGTAAATTTAGCACCTTTAGATGAATTATGATCCTTTAATCTTTTTTTAATATTATTAGTGTAGCCAACATAACTAATTAACCTTTGATTATTATTACTTATTATTAAGTAAACAAAATATCTCATTAATTGGCGGTCCCTAGGGGAATCGAACCCCTCTTTCATGGATGAAAACCATGTGTCCTAACCGATAGACGAAGGGACCAGAGATGGAGTTTCTATTGCAATTATTAAAAATAATCAAGCTATAGGTTCCTCACTTTTTATAATTTCTATTGTAGAATCTTTGTGTGTGACAAGAGTTTCAGTAATAAATTTTGTATTTTCTTTTTTTACAGCTGCAACCATTTCGGTACTGGTAATACCTGTCGCACAAAAAATACTATCTCCTTTAACTATTTCATTTAATTCATATTTTTTATTTAGGTCAGAAATTCCCATTTTTTTAGCTCTAGCTTTATCTTGATCAGTTGAAAATAAAAATCTTCCCTGAAATTTACATCCATAAGCATCCAAAGCTGCTGCAGAAATTACTCCTTCAGGACCCCCACCAATGCCTAAAAATAGGTCTATATTATACTTATTATCAGTAACAAAGAGAGCACCACAAATATCACCATCTGAAATTAATTTTAAATTTACTTTTAATGATTTTAATTCATCAATAATCTCTTTATGTCTTGGTCTATCAAGAATACATACTGTTAATTCATTAATATTTTTATTTTTTGCTTCTGCAATATTAGAAATATTTTTTTTTATCGAATAATCTAAATCTGTCGCATCAAAAGGAACATCCTTACCTACTGCAATTTTATTCATATAAGTTTCTGGTGCATTAAATAGATTTCCTTTTTCCGAAATTGCTAAAACTGATATGGCTCCTGGAATATTTTTTGCAGCAAAATTTGTTCCTTCAAGAGGATCAACGGCTATATCTAGATTCGGACCATTACCCTTTCCCAGTTTTTCTCCTATATATAACATTGGTGCTTCATCAAGTTCGCCCTCACCAATAACTACTTCTCCATTAATTTCTAGATTATTTAAATCATTTCTCATTGAGTCCGTAGCTGCTTTATCAGCTATTTTTTTATTTCCTTTGCCAAGAAATTGATAACAATTAATTGCAGCTCTAGAAGTGACTTTTACAAGTTTATTAACCAGATCTTTATCTAAAGACATTAAATATTTTCAACAGTGGATTCATCTGCATTATATTTCAATCTAGCTTCAAATTCACTTAATCTTTTCCAAACTGAAATCAATTCTACTATTGTAGACCAGCTTCTAACCAAATATTGTAATGAATTTTCAACTCGTCCAAATGCTCTAGTTATTTGTTGAACGAAACCTAATGTAATTGCACCTGATACTATAGTTGGCGCTAATGCCAAATATGGAACTATTACCATACCCTGGAAATAACTCCATTTTACTGCATTAAAATATAAGTAGTGAAAATATGATTTATAGTGAATACCCCTTACTCTATCATATAATTGACCAATAGTTGGCGGAGCTGCCCTTATTGGATCATCTTCTCCATGAACTAATTCTTTTCTATAACCAGCTTCTTCTTTTTGAATATCATATTCAATACCAGGCAATTTAATACCTACAGCTGCTAATAAAACTGTTCCACCTAGTGCAGATATTATTGCAACCCAAACTAAAGCATGATCAACCTCACCAATCCATGGAAGTACATCGACTTGTTTAGATAAACCCCATAATATTGGCAGGAAGGCTACTAAAGTCATTATACTATCTAGAAGTCCAACACCAAGGCCTTCCATTATTCTTGCAAATTTTAAAGTGTCTTCTTGAACTCTCTGCGATGCCCCTTCAGTTAAACGAGCTTTTAACCATTGTGAATGATAATATTCAGCCATGGAAGTTCTCCATCTAAATACCCAATGAGATACAAAAAAACCTGTTACAATAGCAATTATAATCCAAAGACCAGCAACTTTTGCAAATGTAAATAAATATCCAATAAATTCAGTTTCTGTTACTGAACCAGGTTCTGTAAGAGCTTTTTGAAGTGTATCATAAAATTCACCAAACCATTCATTAATTTTTACATCTAATTGTACTTGATACCAGGTTGAAACTAATATGAAGATTGATCCAAATATACTCCAACCATACCATCTTCTTTCAGTAAAAAATTTAAACATTATTTTGTAAAATTATCGGCATAAGATTTTAAAGTTACTTTTCTTTTATTAGGTTCTATAACTTCAAAATCAATATTATTTTTTTTTGCATATTCAACAGCTAATTCTTTGGAGGTAAATTCTAATTTTAATTCACCATAAGTATCAGTAGAACTCTCCCACCCCATCAAAGGATTGGTGCCAGGATCATCAGTAATGTATTCAATAATCCATTTATCAAATTTTTTTAATCCTGACTGCATAGCAGTTTTAGATGGTTTATAAATTTTTGCTTTTTTCATAAAAATGGTCGGGGTGGTAGGATTTGAACCTACGGCCCCTTGGTCCCAAACCAAGTGCGCTACCAGGCTGCGCTACACCCCGAATGCTGTACTAATACAGTAGATAAAAAAAATTTCAAAGTATATTAATCACTATTTAAAAGGAAATTTTATAAAAATTGCTATATATAAGTATCTATGATCATTGAATGTCCAGCTTGTTCCAAGAAGTTCAATATTGATGAAAAATTAATTCCAGATGAAGGTAGACTTTTAAAGTGCGGCAATTGCGATCATACATGGTTTTATAAAAAGGAAGAAAATTTAAAATTAGAAACTGAAACTATAAGAATAAATGAAATTCAAGAAAATAAATCAGAGATCAATATTGAACCAGTTGAAGAAACTATTAAACAAACCAAAAAAATAAAGAAAAAAATTTCAAAAAAATCTTTAACAAAAGAGAGTACATCAAAAGAATTAGTATCTATTGATAAAACTTCAGTTTTAAGAGAAAACAATATTATTAAAAAAATATTTTTAATAATTATTTCATGTATAGCATTTATCTTACTTGTAGACACATTTAAAAATCAGATATCTGTTATATTTCCTGGCATATTAAAAATGTCAGAAAGTTTGTATTTGGTAATAAATGACTTGAAATTATTTATTAAAGATTTACTCAGGTAAAAATGATTCAGATAATTACGAAGCCATTTAGGTGGTTTTTCAAATTAGAGGCTGCTAGCGGTCTTGTTTTACTTTTTGCAGCAATAATAGCTTTAATTGTGAGCAATTCTAATTTATCCGAATTATATTTTTCTACATTAAATAAATATTTATTTTTAGGAATAAATAATTTTGGTTTAAAGTTGTCTGTACTACATTGGATAAATGATGCCTTGATGGCAATTTTTTTCTTTTTTGTAACATTGGAAATTAAGAGAGAATTTTTACAGGGCGAACTTTCAAATATAAAACAAGCACTCCTTCCAATTATTGCTGCAGTTGGTGGTATGTTAGTGCCTGCTTTATTTTATGTTTTTATTAATTTTGGAGATAGTGAAACAATGAATGGTTGGGCTATTCCATCTGCAACAGATATTGCATTTTCTTTAGGAGTACTTTCTTTGTTGGGTAAAAGAGTTCCATTGTCATTAAAAGTTTTTTTAACTGCTTTAGCTATTATAGATGATCTAGGAGCTATAGTAATTATTGCATTATTCTATTCAGGTGATCTGAGTATTAAATATTTAAGCTTAATGCTTTTAGCCTTTATTGTTCTTCTATTAATAAATAAATTTAATATAAAGAAATTTTTACCATATTTAATTGTTGGAATATTTCTTTGGGACTTTACTCATAATTCTGGAATTCATGCAACGATTGCTGGTGTATTACTAGCAATGACTATACCTCATAGAAAAAAAGATAAAGACTTTTCACTACTAATAAAAATTGAACACGCGATTAGCCCATATGTTGCATTTGGTATTATGCCATTATTTGCTTTTGCAAATGCAGGTGTTTCATTAGAAGGTTTATCTTTTGCATCTTTACTTGATAAAGTTCCATTAGGAATATTGTTAGGATTGTTTGTTGGTAAACAATTGGGAGTATTTATTTTTTCTTATGTTTCAATAAAAATGAAAATAGCCCAGATGCCTAACAATTCTAACTGGTTTAATTTTTATGGCGTTGGTGTTTTAACGGGTATTGGGTTTACAATGAGCTTATTTGTTGGAAATTTGGCTTTTGTTGAAAATATGCAATACATGGATGGAGTTAAAATTGGAGTTTTAACTGGGTCATTATTATCCACTTTATTTGGGTACTTCTTAATACTACTTACACCAAATAAGTAAGTAGTTTATGAAAAAATCAATAATAATAAGTATTACTGTAATAATGTTTTTTTTTAAAAGTTCAGCAATGACCAATAATCAGAAAAGTTTTTATGATCTAGAAATAGAGAGTATTAATGGAGAAATCATAAAATTAAAAGATTATCGAGATAAAGTTATACTTATAGTAAACACTGCCAGCTATTGTGGTTTCACAAAACAATACGAAGATCTGCAAGAATTATGGGATAAATACAAATCTAAGGGTCTAATTGTTCTTGGAGTACCCTCAGATTCTTTCAATCAAGAAAAAAAAACCAATAGTGAGGTAAAAGAATTTTGTGAAGTAAATTTTGACATAAATTTTCCATTAACAACTATTACAGAGGTAAGAGGTAGCAATGCTAATGAGATTTTTAAGTGGGCAGAAAATAATTTTGGTAAATCTGCAATTCCTAAGTGGAATTTTCATAAAATATTAATTAATAAACAGGGAAATGTAGAAGAAACATATGCATCTTTTACAAAACCTACATCAAGTAAAATTATAAATAAAATTGAAGAAATACTATAGTTCTATTGTTAAACCATCATGTGCCGGTATAACATTTTTGGGTATAACTTTTTTTAACTGATTATAATCTAATACTGGTGACAA
>CACAUA010000013.1 GCA_902535625.1 uncultured Pelagibacteraceae bacterium
AACAAGATTGTTTCATGGCTGATAAACAAAAAAACGTTTTAGACGAAGACTTAGAGTTATGTTCAAATGATCCTTTAACAGGATGGTATAGAGACGGATGTTGCAATACAGATGAAAATGATCATGGTGTGCACACTGTTTGTGCAAAAGTAAATACTGAATTTTTAGAATGGTGTAAAGAAGCAGGCAATGATTTAATTACACCTCATCCTGAGTTTGGTTTTCCAGGTTTAAAAGATGGAGATAGTTGGTGCGTGTGTGCAGGCTGGTATGCTCGAGCTTTAGAAGCTGGAAAAGGATGTCCAATTTATTTAAAAAAAACTCATAAAAACACTTTAAAGCTTATTCCAATTGAAACCTTAAAAAAGTTTGCAATCGATTTATCTTAATTACATATTTCCGTATTTAGGTCCACCTCCGCCTTCTGGTGTGACCCAAGTAATATTTTGAGATGGCTCTTTAATATCACAAGTTTTACAATGTATGCAATTTTGTGCATTTATTACAAATTTTTGAACAGAATTTACTTCTTGAACTTCATAAACTCCTGCTGGACAATATCTTTGTGCAGGCTCATCAAATTTTTCTAAAGTATATTTTATTGGCAAATCTGGATCTTTAAGTTTTAAGTGGACTGGCTGATTATCATCATGAATTGTACCTGTTAAATAAACCGAACTAGTTTTATCAAAAGTAATAACGTTATCAGGCTTAGGATAATCAATTTTTGGCATTTTATCTGCTGGTTTTAAAGCTTCATGATCAGCGTGTTTATGCTTTAATGTGAAAGGAAGCTTTCCTCTAAATAAAATCTGGTCAATTCCAGTAAATAATATACCTAGAATTAAACCCCAAGAGAAACTTGGTTTTACATTTCTCGCCTCATATAATTCTTTGTAAACCCAACTTTCTTTAAATTTTTGTTCATATGTAGATAAATTTATATTTTTTGTAAGATGCTCATAAATTGTTTCTGCAGCGATCATTCCACTTTTCATTGCAGTATGAGACCCTTTTATTTTAGGCATATTTAACGTTCCCGCGTCACATCCAACTAACAAAGCACCTGGCATAAACATCTGAGGTAAACTCTGTATACCTCCCTCAATTAAAGCTCTTGCACCATAAGTAATTCTTTTTCCACCTTCAATTATTTTTTTTATATCTGGATGAGTTTTAAATCTTTGGAATTCATCGAAAGGTGAGAGATGAGGATTTTGGTAATCTAATCCAATTACGTAACCAAGAAAAACTTGTTTATTTTCTGCATGATACATAAAACTTCCACCGTAGGTGTTATTGTCTAAAGGCCATCCAGCAGTATGCATTACTAAACCTTCTGTATGATTTTTTTCATCTATCTCCCAAATTTCTTTAAAACCAATTCCATATTGTTGAGGATTTTTACCTTTATCCAACTCAAACTTCTTAATTAATTCTTTTCCTAAGTGACCTCTGCATCCTTCTGCAAAGACTGTAACTTTTGCATGTAATTCCATTCCTGGTTCATAAGTATCTTTTTTATTTCCCTCTTTGTCGATACCCATATCTTGAGTTGCAATACCTTTAACTGATCCATCATCATTATATAAAACTTCACTTGCTGGAAATCCTGGGAATATTTCAACTCCTAATCCTTCAGCCTTCTCTGCTAACCATCTACAAAGATTTGCAAGACTTATAATATAATTGTTATGATTTTGTTGAACCTTAGGAAGCAGCCATGTTGGCCAACTTAATGATTTTTGTTTTCCTAAAAATAAAAATTTTTCTTTTGTAACTTTTGTTTTAATGGGAGCATCTAATTCTTTCCAATTAGGTATTAGTTCGTCTAAAGCACGTGTTTCAAACACGTTCCCTGATAAAATGTGTGCACCTATTTCAGATGCTTTCTCTAAAAGGCAGACATTAATATCTGGATTTAACTGCTTTAATTTAATTGCAGTTGAAAGTCCTGATGGTCCACCACCTACGATGACAACATCGTATTCCATCACTTCTCTGGACATAATGATAATTTCTTACAGTATTTGCTATTTTTGTATAGTGTTTAATTTGTTCAATTCTGACAAAAACTGAGGAAGAGCCTCAAAAAGATCTGCTTCTAATCCGTAATCTGCGACACTAAAAATTGGAGCTTCACCGTCTTTATTTATAGCCACAATAACTTTGCTTTCTTTCATTCCTGCTAAGTGCTGTATCGCACCTGAAATTCCAACTGCAATATATAAATCTGGGACTACCACTTTACCCGTTTGTCCTACTTGATGATCATTCGTAATATAACCTGCATCAACTGCTGCTCTAGATGCACCAATTGCTGCATTAAGTTTATCCGCAATATCACTTATTAATTTGAAATTTTCGCCATTTTGCATTCCTCTGCCACCAGAAATAACTATTCTAGCTGTTCCAAGCTCTGGTCTGTCTGACTTAACTTCTTCTTTCTTTAGAAATTTAGTTGATGAACTAGCTTCTGCTGGATCAGATTTTGTAATTTCAGCAGATCCACCACTCTTATCAGCAGGGTCAAACGACGTCGGTCTAATAGTAACACATTTTTTTTTGTCATTACTTTTAACCGTAGCAAAAGCATTTCCTGCATAAATTGGTCTTAAAAAAGTATCCTCAGAAATAACTTTAATTATATCGCTCACTTGCGAAGTATCTAGTAATGCTGCAATTCTTGGCATTAAATTTTTGCCAAATGTATTTGCTGAGCTTACAATATGTGAATAACTTTCTGCATGCTTAATTATTGCTGCTGTATAATTTTCAGCAATGTAGTTTTCATAAATTTTATTATCAACGTGAATAACTTTTTTTACATTTGGAACTTCAGATAAAGATTTTGCAACATCATCAGCTTGATGACCTAAAACCAAAACATGAAGATCCTCATTTATTTGAGAAGCTGCAGTTATAGCATTATAGGTAAATGGTCTAACCTCTTTATTATTATGTTCTGCAATTAATAATACTGACATTTAAATTACCTTAGCCTCATTTTTTAATTTTTGCACTAATTCTTCTACACTAGCGACTTTTATTCCAGCTTTTCTTTTTGGTGGTTCCTCAACTTTAATTTGTTCGATTCTAGGATTAATATCAACTCCTAAATCTGAAGCATTTAACTGTTCTATTGGTTTTTTCTTCGCTTTCATAATATTTGGAAGCGAAGCATATCTTGGTTCATTTAGTCTTAAATCACATGTAACAATAGCTGGAACATTTACTTCAATAGTTTCTAAACCTTCATCAATTTCACGAGTTACTTCTAATGCATTATCTTTAACTTCAATTTTCGATGCAAAAGTTGCTTGAGGCCAATTTAATAAAGCTGCAAGCATCTGACCAGTTTGATTACAATCATCGTCAATTGCTTGTTTTCCCATAAACACCAAATCAGGATTTTCTTTTTCTACAATTTTTTTCAAAATTTTTGAAACTGCTAATGGCTCAATCACATTATCAACTTTGACATGTATTCCCCTATCCGCTCCAACAGCTAATGCTTTTCTAACAGTTTCTTGAGCTTTTTCTTCACCGATTGTAATTGCAACTATTTCTTTAGCTTTGCCAGCCTCTTTAATTTTTACTGCTTCTTCTATTGCATTATCATCTGGTGGATTTGTTGACATTTTAACGTTGTCAGTAACAACACCAGAACCATCTTCTTTAACTCTTATTTGAACGTTGTAATCAATAACTCTTTTAACTGCGACTAATATTTTCATTAAGCTCTTAATAAATTGTTTTCTGGATCGTAAGGACTTTCATCTAAAATTGTAGCATCATATTTCTCACCTAATATTTCAATTTTAAGTTTTTGTCCAACATTTGCTAATTCTGGTTTAACCATACCTAATGCTAATGATTTTCCAATTCTAAAACCAAAATCTCCTCCTGTTGCTCTTCCTATAACACTTCCATTTTCATAAATTGGATTGTTGCCTAATACATCTGCATCTTTTGGATTATGAACCTCCAAGGTAACAAGTTTGTTATCAAAACCTTTTTCTCTCCACTTGTTTAATGCTTCAAGTCCAATAAAACTTCCTTTATTAGGATGTATAAATCTATCAAGACCACTTTCATAAGGTGAGTATTCTATTGATAGTTCTGTTCCAACCAATTTATACGATTTTTCTACTCTCAAACTATTCATTGCTCTAATACCATATGGCTTTAGTCCAAGATCTTGTCCTGCTTCCATAAGTTTATCAAAAATGTGATTTTGATATTCAATTGGATGATGAAGTTCCCATCCTAATTCACCAACAAAATTAACTCTCATAGCATTTACTGGTGCGTACCCTACATCAACCATTTTTGCACTTAGCCATTTAAAGTTTTCATTTGAAAAATCATCTTTTGAAACTCTTTGCATTAACTCTCTTGCTTTTGGACCTGAAACAACCAAAACTCCATTACTATTAGTTAAATTTTCAAACTGCACTGAACCGTCTGAAGGCATCCATTTTAAAATCCAATCATGATCTAATCTTTGGAAAGCTCCTGCTGATACTAAATAAAAGCTATCATGTGACTCTCTCATAATAGTAAATTCAGAATGAACTCCGCCTTTAGTATTTAAAGCATGACATAAATTAATTCTTCCAACTTTTTTTGGTAATTTGTTTGCAACTAAATTATCTAAAAATTCCTCAGCACCAGGTCCTTTAATTCTACATTTTGCAAATGCAGTCATATCCAAAAGACCAACATTTTCTTTTACATTTTTGCATTCTTTTTCCATTGCATTGAACCATTTTGATCTTCTAAATGACCAATCATCTTTTTGCTCCATTCCATCAGTTGCAAAAAAATTAGGTCGTTCCCATCCAAATTTTTGACCAAACACTGCTCCTAAATTTTTCATTCTGTCATAACATGGCGCTGTTCTTAATGGTCTTGCTGCTGGTCTTTCTTCATCAGGAAAGTGGGTTATGAAAACGTGACTGTAGGCTTCTTCATTTTTAGCTTTTAAATATGATTTAGAGCAATAATCTCCATACCTTCTTGGTTCAACACCAAGCATATCAATTGTGGGTTCACCATCTACAATCCATTCAGCAAGTTGCCATCCTGCTCCACCTGCTGCAGTGATACCAAAACTATGACCTTCATTTATCCAAAAATTTTTCAATCCCCAAGCAGGACCAACAATTGGGTTACCATCAGGTGTATAACAAATTGCACCGTTATAAACTTTCTTAACTCCCACCTCTCCAAACGCAGGGACTCTATGTATTGCACCTTCAATGTGTGGAGCCAATCTATCCAAATCTTCCTGAAATAATTCATATTCAGAATCTTTTGATGGTCCATCTACATAACAAGCTGGTGCTCCATCTTCATATGGTCCTAAAATTAATCCACCTGCTTCTTCTCTCATGTACCATCTGCTATCACTATCTCTTAAAACTCCCATCTCTGGTAGTCCATCTTTTTTTCTTTTTTGAATTTCTGGATGAGGTTCAGTAACAATGTATTGATGTTCTACTGGGATTACTGGAATATCTAAACCAACCATCTTTCCAGTTTGTCTTGCAAAATTTCCTGAACAAGAAATAATATGTTCACACTCTATAGATCCTTTATCTGTTTCAACAACCCAACCATCTTTGGTTTGTTTCATTCCAACAACATTTGTATTTCTATAAATTTCTGCTCCTCTATTTCTTGCGCCTGTAGCAAGAGCTTGTGTTAAATCTGCTGGTTGAATATATCCATCTTCAGGGTGTTGTATTGCACCTACTAAATCTGATGTATTACATAATGGCCAGATTTCCTTAACTTGGTCTGGAGTTAAAAATTTTACATCAACACCTATTGTTTGAGCAACACCTGCGTATTGAAAGTATTCATCCATTCTATCTTTAGTGCTTGCTAATCTAATATTTGATACAACGCTGAAACCTACATTCTTACCTGTCTCTTCCTCTAAAGTTTTATATAAATTGACAGCATACTTATGAAGTTGTCCTACAGAATAACTCATATTAAATAGTGGTAATAAGCCCGCTGCATGCCAAGTTGAACCTGATGTTAGTTCTTTTCTTTCAATTAAAGCAACATCTGACCAACCTTTTTTTGCTAAGTGATAGAGTGCGCTAACCCCTACTACTCCACCACCAACTACAACAACTTTTGCTTTGGATTTCATTCTCAGATTCCTACTAAATTTTAATTACTAACGAAACAAAATTCTATTATTCATCATCTGCGTCACGCCACCCCATTCTGAACATTAAATAAGCGGCAACTATAACGGAAATTGTACCTACTACCATGCCAATATTAATCCCAACTTCACTTCCCCAAAAATACCACCCAAGTTGAGTAGATGAAATTGTTGGAAAGCATAATATAAACATTAGAATTGCGTACCTAATATACATTGGAGGCTTTTTCATTATATTGATGATCCCATTGGTATTGGTTGTGAAACCGCTGTTGTTAGCCAGCAATCTAAAAGATTGCCTTCTTTATTATTCTTTTCAACTTTCCATTTAAATTTAAAATATTGTTTGTCCTTATCCAAGACAACAACTTCATAAGTTGCCATTGCACTTGATTTGTAAATTTCAGTTACTGTATTTTCTTTGTGATCAATCAGCATCGAGTATGAAGCCCCTTTTAACATTCTTTTAAATCTATCTAATGGACCTGTCATCCTTTGATTATTTGGATGTGCAAATTCCCATGTTTGCTCAATCCCTCTATCTTTATATGGACTGTCATTTTTCATTAATGCCTTTAATTGAATTAAAACAACTTGTTTTGGATCTATATTCACACTTGGTTTTAAAACATCGGCAAATGAAGAATTAAAATAAAAAAATGTAATTAAAAAAAATAAAATTTTGAATTTCATATTTTAAATTTATCTTAAATTTAAAATGAAATAAAAGGTCTTAATATCACACTTAATAATTTGATATTATATAGTTTTGAATAATCTATCGTATTCGTTTTTAATACATTTATTAGAGATATAATAAATTTTATTTTGAGAGACTAATTTAGCTGCATTTTCATTGTGAATTCCTAATTGCAACCATAATACATTTGCACCAATTTCTATTGTTTGTTTTGCTATTTCCTCAGCCTCCTCACTAGGTCTAAAAACATTAACAATTCCAACATGATCTTTAATATCCGTTAGTTTTTTATAAACTGGTTCACCATGTATAATTTTATTATCTGTTACTGGATTAACAGGAAAAACTTTGTAACCTGTATTTCTTAAATATTTCATTATTATATTGGAAGTTTTTTTTGAGTCTGGGCTTGCTCCGACAATTGCTATCGTCCTATAACTTAAATATAGTTCTTTTATTTTTTCATCTAAAAGTGTTGTATCCATAATTTGATTTAAATTTTAAGATCTAGTCGCGGTTTCCAAAATGGTCTGAAGAGTTCAATTTTTGGACATCTATTCATAACTACTTTTAAACCTGCATCTTCAGCAATTTTTGCTGCATCATGATTAATTACACCTATTTGTCCCCATAATACTTTTGCTCCAATTGATATTGCCTCTTCAGCAATTCCATAAAGATCCTCAGATTTTCTAAATACTTCAACCATATCAACAGGTCTATCGATAGCAGATAAATTTGGATAAACTTTTAAATTTCTAATTTCCTTTATACCTGGTTTAGGATTTACAGGTATCATGTCATAACCAGTTTCATGCAAAACTCTTAGCACACCATAACTAAATTTAGTTTTATCTGGACTAGCACCAACCATAGCAATTGTCTTAACTGAGCTTAAAATATCTTTTAAATATTCAGCGCTATAAGGTTCGTTGTGGTTCATGTTTATTTTTTTTCTTCCTTTTTACTCGCGATATCTGCTTTTAATTCATGAGGTTCTAAAGGATCTAGGAAAGGATTTCGATACAATTTATCATGACTTTCAACTCCTATCTCAATTGTGCAATCTGTTTTTGCTTTAGCAACACATAAAATAATATATCCATCATTGATTTGTCTATTGTTTAAAGCAACTTGAGAACGTTGATCTACTTCTCCATTAATTAGTTTAGCTGCACATGTAATACATCCCCCATACTGACATCCGTATGGAAGATCGACACCTTGATCTCTTAATTCGTTTAATAAAGGTTTTTTTCCACTGACTTCAAATGCACTGTTATTTCTGTTTGAGATTGTAATCTTTGTCATAGCCAGATGTCGCTTGTGCAATCTCCACCTGGATATCTACTTTCATGGCACCTACTAGGTCCATTTGGTTCTTTACCAAAATCAACAATAAAATCTTTATTAATTTTCATCCCACCATTTTCAACATCACAATCAATCATAATCATTGCTCCACCCTGCTTTCTTATTTCAGGATAAAATTGATTATCCCATGTAGAAAATAATGATGTTGTTACATACATTCTTTTACCATCTAAGGATAATTGATACATTTGAGGTCCACCAGCAATTTTGACACCGTTTACTTCTGGAGCCTTTCCTAACAATCCACCCATCCAAACTTGACCAGTTAATTTAGGTTTGTGCGGATCTGAAATATCATATTGCCTCATATCTCCATGAAGCCAATTATTTATATAGAGATATTTATCATCCATTGAAACTAATATCGCTGACATAACTCCAGGTACAGGGATTGGCCAATCAGGATGTGGTTCATTTTCAACATCAATTATTTTTTCCCATTCCCATTTTCCCTCTTTTGATTTCCAAAAATGAATTACATTTGCGCTTAGCGCTGCACCGCAAAATCCATGACTACTGTCGGGATTATGCATAAATTTTACTTCTAATGGTATTAAACCATCTTCACCTAAATACATTGTTTGAACTGGCTCTTTTTTTTTAAAATCCCAGACATGAAGTCGTCTACCATATTTCAAATGACCAACTTCCTCTAAATCAAATCCAGGCATAAAAGTATTAGGAGCCGCCCATTCAGAACTAACCATCACATTATGTCTTGGTTGGTACCAGAAGTCATAACTAAAAGGTATGTCTCCCATTGAATTTTCCCATCTACCTACAATTTCAAAATCTTTATTCAAATGTAAATATCCTCCTGGTGCTTCTCCTCGAGCGTCTCCAAGAAAAGAAATGATAATTTCAGAACCTAGGCAATGAACTGTATGTGGTCCTGATAAATTAGTTTTTTTCTTTATTTCAGATCCATCTACTACTTTATGTATTTTTGGAGCTCTAGGATCGGATGCAGTATCAACAACATAAATATTATTTGATCTAACACCTGGAACTAATAAATATTTTCTGCTCATGTTTGAGTCACCATGGCAAGAAGAACATGCATTCCATCCCATGTGATGCAATTCATCACCAATACCTGGCATTTCAAGTCTATGAATTACTTTAGAATATGTGGGGCTTTGAGGATCAACATCGACAGTTGCTAAATAGTCTGGTTTTTGTATTCCCGTCCCTGTGTAGATAGCTATTGTATATAAAAGCTTTTCTTTTGGCGCTTTTATTGCTTCTGCAGGACTAGCATATCCAGGACCACAGCATCCATCCATGATTGATTTTCTCCTTTGATTACAACTTAAACTTTTTTTTAAGTGACTTCAACTTAATGGTTATTTGTTTTTCCAACTTGGATTTCTTTTTTCAATAAAAGCACTAATACCCTCTTTGGCATCATAAGATGACATATTAAGTGTCATCATCTTACTTGTGTAATCATAAGCTTTACCTAATGGCATTTCTAATTGTTTATAAAAACCTTTTTTACCTATTTTGATGGTTAAATTTGATTTTGAAGATATTTTTTTTGCAATATCTAAAACTTTTTTATTCAAAGTTTTTGGACTGTAATGATCATTAATTAATCCAATTTCCTTTGCATATTTTGCACTAATTGGATCACCGGTAAGTAGCATTTCCATCATTCTTTTTCTACTGATTTTTCGACTGACAGCGACCATTGGAGTACTGCAAAATAATC
Source organism: uncultured Pelagibacteraceae bacterium (assembly GCA_902535625.1). Classification (GTDB taxonomy): domain Bacteria; phylum Pseudomonadota; class Alphaproteobacteria; order Pelagibacterales; family Pelagibacteraceae; genus Pelagibacter. The sequence goes on from CACAUA010000013.1 coordinate 9,976, forward strand.
CAATTTTTACTCCAGGTGTAGCAAATGTTGCTGAGTTTGTACTATATGCAAGATCACAACTTGCTGCTAATTGACATCCAGCTGCGTAAGCTGCTCCATGTACTTTAGCTATCACTGGTTTGTTTCCTTCAACAATTTGCATCATAAGTTTTGAACAAAGTTTAAACAGTTTTAGATGATTAGATCTATTTTTTATACCTCTTACCTCTTTTAAATTGTGACCTGCACTAAATCCTTTGCCAGCCCCTTCTAAAATAATAACTCTAGTTTCTTTATCGTTATCTAATTTTTTGAATGCTTTTAATAAAGACGAAAGAGTATTGTATGATAAGGAATTATAAGTTTTTGGATCATTAATTAAAACTCTTTTAACACCCGGTGATACTTTATTTATTTTTACAGTCACTTATTTTAATTTACCTTCTTCTCTCATCTTGGCTCTAATTTTAGTTGCTGAAATTTTTTGGATTTCTTCAGACAAAACTATTTCTTCAATTTTATATCCAACACCTCTTCCATAACAAATATTTGTAATATTAGGGACAAGCATAATTTTGAACCTGCCCTCAAACTCTGGATTAAGTTTTTCTTCAATATTTTTCTTAACTGTTTCAAAATCAAATGGATTATCATCAACACCTTGTACATCTCTAATTTGAATACATACTTGTCCTGTTTTTTTTATAATTTCCTTAAATAGAGTATAGTGACCATCATGAAACGGTTGCCATCTTCCTAACATTTGAGCAGTTGGTTTTTTATTGTCCCATTGATACGTCATTTTTTTATCTCCTTTAAAATCTTTGGTGCCCAAGACTTAGCATCTTGCGATGTAACATGAAAATCATATTTTTCTGGTTTAACAAACATTTTATTAGTGTCATCAAACCTACCTTCTTTTATAGTATCTACCCAAACTACATAATCTGCAGGAAATAAACTTCTTGCCTTTGGAGTTGGGCAAATAAAATCCGCAATCACATAATTTCCTTCATCTTTTAATTTTAATGCAAAGTCAGCCATTCTTTTTGCTTGTCTTGTTCTTCCCTCTTCTGAAAAATCCCAATCGTTTGCAGCTTTTCTTACTTCATCTGCATTTAATCTTTTTGCATTCAATAAGGGAGCAAGTTCATCAGCTAATGTAGTTTTCCCTGCGCCTGGAAGTCCCATAATTAATATAATTTTCATTTTTAGGTTTTAACTTTAAATTAAATTACCAGCAACCCACTTATGAAAATGATGTGTAGGATTGTCCATCTTTGGAGAAAAATTACCACCATTATAAGCTGGAGAGTTTCTACCTATTTGCATACTTTGAATTATATCTACATCTTCTTTTTGAATATCTTCCCATTGTTTGTGATTTTTTTGTCTTAGGGATTTATATTTTGTTGAATTTGCTGCCTCATCTCCTACATAATAAATTTCCATATGTTCTATTGTAAACTCATGATTGATTGGCTCTAACCAATAAGCATAATAATGATCTTTGTGAATTCCTAACATTACGTTAGGAAAAAGTGCTACGTACTCAGCTATATTTTCTTTATCTTTCGGCCAGTTAGGGAAACAAGGAAACTTTTCATTTCCTTCAAATCTTGGATTGTAAACAACTGTTCCTTGTCCAGCGAAACGATTTGGCAGTCCTTGAATATGATAGTGATCCTCTAATTTTGAATAAGAATTTAAACCTGGATGTACCCAAGGCAAATGATAGCTCTCACAATAATTTTCAATTGCAAATTTCCAATTACATTTTGCATCTAATTTAAAATAACCATAATCATTTGCATGATAAATTAATTCTCTATCTTTCAAAGGCCAAAATTTTTCCCATCTTTCACTTAAAGGACTAATGTAATCCTCAAATGAAATTTCATTGTTGTTAATATTAATCATAATTAGATCTAACCAAATATATGATCTTATCTCTTTTAAATTACTTTTTGATTTATCAAATTCAGGTGTTTGATGAATATTCATGCCTCCTATGTGAGGTGTAGCAATTAATTTTCCCTCTAAGTCATATGACCATGAATGATATGAGCACCTCATAACATTTCTAATTTTGCCAGCTTCTTTAACTAATTTAACTCCTCTATGACTACAAATATTATGAAAAACTTTTATTTCTTTATTTTTTGTTCTAACAATAAGCAAAGGTATTCCAAGTAAATCAATTGGTTTTACATCCCCTGCATCTGGAATTGAACTTCCTACTCCTATTACTATCCACTTATCTTCAAATAATTTTTTTCTTTCAATTAAAGTATATTCTTTACTGATGTAACATTCATTTGGTAAACCATGAGCTTCACTAATTGGTTTCGATACAATATCTAACTTTTGTTTATCTATAATATTGTAAATTTCTGACATGGCTTACTTTATCACTTGATATAACCCTAACCAAGCATTTACATCTTTACTTGCAATGTAATCTGACTTAAAAAATTTTATTTCTTTCCATTTATTTTGCTGTTTAAGTTGTTCAATTTTTTTATCAAAACCATATTCTTCATGTATTCCCTCATTTATAGTAAAACAGATAAATCCATCATTCTTTGTAATCCTGATAAATTCCTCCAAAGCTGGTGGCTTGACATGTCCAAAAGTAAATGTACCAACGCACATAACAGAGTCATATTCGTCATCTTTTTTATTAATGGGTTTATTCAAGTCTACTTGTTCAAGCTCTTCATAAAGATCATTCGGTACCAATTCTAATAACTTTTTCGAAAGATCTGCCCCATGAAAATTTTTAAAACCATGTTTTTTTAATTCAACACCGTCTGGAACGTACATTTCGCATTTATTGAAATGAACACATCCTTTGCATTTACTTGCCGGAGCATCTGTATAAAAATCATGGTGCCATCCATCTTTTACAATTACCTCAACATCTGCACCTTCTTTTTTTAGTCTTTCAGCATAATCTTCACAAAATCTTGCTGGTGTATAATCGTCTGCACCTCCAAGTAAAAATAATAATTTAGTTTTTGTAGGAGCTGGATTTTCAAATCTCATATTAAAACAATCTGGTGCCATTGGTAATGATGCAAGAAAATATTTATCTTTTCCAATTACTGCCTCTGAAAATTTTTTTTCTGCTACCATGTTTGAAGCTGTTCCACCTCTAGATAAACCAGTGATACCTAATTTTGTAGCATCAACTCGAGGATGTTTGTCTAATATATCGTAAGCAACTAATGCATCTAATTCTCCTGCGTTAATTGAGACTTTACCTTGATTTTCATGAACATTCTCTGTTCCCCTACTTGTAAAATTATCTATCTCAAAAATACCTATATTATTTTTTAATAATTGATTTTTAAAATCATTACGCCAAGACTGAATGGGATTTGTAAACTCACTGGGCCCTCCACTACTATGCACAGTAACAACAACTGGTAAGTTTTTTCCCTCTTTAGGTAAAATTAACTTTCCAGATACTTCAACTGGAGAGTTAACATAAGATCCATTTATGATTACTAGAGGAATACCTGGATTGTAACTTGTAAATTTAATTATTTCCTCACTTGCCTCACTTAAATACTTTAAAGGTGTGAAATGTGGTGGACGATCAACTTTAAAAAACCTACCTTTACATCTCCATGGTTTATCATATGGCATTCTAGCTTTTAAAGTAGCTTCATTTCCATTAATAAATTCACCTTTAATTTTTAATCTCTCTGAGCCCCACTTCCATTTCCAACTTTCAGTAATAGAAACTTTATTATCTTTAATTGCACCCTCAAATTTTATATTTTTTCTGCCCCAGTGCTTATTATCAAAAGGTCCTAATTGAAATTTATTATTTTCAACATTTACAATATAAGAAGACTCATACCATTCGCTTCCGCCTTGTTTGCAAAGAAGATCTATTTTCCAAGAATTAGGATATTCCTCAGCTGTAAGATTATTATTCCAAAGTAATGATAAAATAATAAAAATTATAATTTTTTTCATTTATGAAGTACCCTTCCTGCAATTGTTTTTAATTTATCTTTAGTTTTTTGTGTTCTTTTTTCTGGAGCAGTAATTATTGCTACATCTAAACAATTATTAGTTGGGTCATTAGGATCAATATGATTTTCAAAGTTATCTATCAAATTTTTAATCATATTTTTTGCTTTTGCAGCATTATCTAAGAGTACTTTTATAACTTGTTGAACGTCAACATTTTCATGATCTGGATGCCAGCAATCATAGTCTGTCACCATAGAAACTGAAGCATATCTAATTTCTGCTTCTCTTGCTAGTTTAGCTTCTGGCATATTTGTCATTCCAATAACATCAGCTTTCCAAGATCTATACAGGTTTGACTCTGCTAGTGTAGAAAATTGTGGTCCTTCCATTACAACATAAGTTCCATCTCTTTGATAAGGTATATTTTCTTTTTTTATAGCATCTTCGCATGCATTCATCAGCCCATTTGAAGTTGGATGTGCCATTGATACATGCGCAACAATTTCATCATCAAAAAAAGTCTTGTTTCTCGCAAAAGTTCTATCAATGAACTGATCAACGATAACAAATTTACCTGGAGGTAGATCTTCTTTTAAAGATCCTACAGCTGAAACAGAAACGATATCTGTAATACCTAATTGTTTGAGAGCATCAATATTTGCTCTAAAATTTATTTTTGATGGGGATATAAAATGACCTTTTCCATGTCTTGGAAGAAAATAAATTTCTTTATTATTATATTTTGCTTTTAATATTAAATCTGATGGTTTCCCCCATGGAGTATTTAAATCTAATGTTTCCCTGTCTTTAAACTCTTCAACATCATAAAGGCCGCTTCCACCAATAATTGCTAATTTATTATTTGCCATAATACATTTTAGATTATAATTAAGTTTTATGGATTTAAAAGAACATATTAGATCAATTCAAGACTATCCTAAAAAGGGAATTCTATTTAGAGACATCACAACTCTCATAAAAAATGAAGGAGCTTTTAAAGAGTGTATTAATCAAATTGTAGAAAGATCTAAAAAATTTAATTTTGATAAAATAGCTGCAGTAGAGTCTAGAGGTTTTGTATTTGCTTCAGCTATTTCTTATATCTTGGATAAGCCATTTATAATGTTAAGAAAAAAAAATAAACTGCCAGCAGAAGTGCATTCTGTTGATTTTGAATTAGAATATGGAACTGCTACGATTGAGGTTCATAAGGACTCATTTAATGAAAATGAAAATGTACTAATTATTGATGATCTTATTGCAACGGGTGGAACAGCAGAAGCTGCTGCAAAACTTATTGAAATAGCAAATAGCAAAGTCTCTGGTTTTATATTTGTAATAAATTTGTTTGATCTTGGTGGAACAGATAATCTTTTAAAAAAAGGGTATAAGGTTGAAAATCTCATAGATTTTCCAGGACACTAAAATTGTGGAAAAACTTAATAAATTTAAAAAAATAATAAATAAATTCTATTATGAAATCTTTATAGAAAATTTTAAAGATAAAATTTCTTTTGATTTTCCTCAAGATTATTTTAGGTGGGATCTAATAGATTATCTAATTAAAAAAAATAATTATCTTAATTATTTAGAAATTGGATGTGATGATGATCAGTTATTCTCAAAAGTAAAAATTAAGAATAAAATAGGAGTTGATCCAGTTAGTGGAGGAAATGTTCGCAAAAATAGCGACGATTTTTTTTTAGAAAATAAAGATAAGTTCGATTTAGTTTTTATTGATGGTTTACATATTTACGAACAGGTAAAGAAAGATATTATCAATTCACTTAAATGTTTAAATGAAAATGGTATAATTCTTGTTCATGATTGTATGCCGGATAGTTTAAGTAAACAAGCAGTTCCAAGATATAAAATGAAATGGAATGGCGATGTATGGAAAGCTATTGTTGATTTAAGACAGAGAGAAGATCTTGATATATTCACTTGCGAAATTGATCAGGGTATTGGAATAATTACCAAAAAAAAAAATTCCTCAATATTAAAATTAAATAAACCAGCAAAAAATTTAAAATTTAAAGATTACTATTATAATTACAAAGAATATCTAAGAATAATCAAATTAACTGATTTTAAAAAACTATTTTAATTATATTTTAAAGTTCGGCCTATACCAAGATGGTTTACCAATTAAAGAGTTATAAATTCCACTAAGCCTTTGAAAGTAAATTTTTTTTTTTTGAGAATTAAATATTAGAAAATAAATTATCACTTTAATTAATGAGGAAAAAAAATTTTTATAAATTTTTGAAATACCCGTTAAATATCCAAAGTTTTTCTTATGATAATAAAATGTTGACCACATCCAATGCCAATTCCTTGAGAGTTCCATTTCAAAATCATATTTTCTTTCATGAGATTTTCCGCCTTCATGTTTAATTAATGCATCATTAATGCAGTATATTTTAAATCCTGATTTTATAATTTTTCTACATAAATCTATTTCTTCAAAATAAAGAAAATATTTTTCATCAAAGAATCCAATTTTTGTGAACTTTTCTTTGTTAAATAAAATTGCAAAACCTTTAATATATTCTACTGATTTATAATCTTGATGTTCATTGTCATTTTCTCCATAAATTTTTGGTCCTAAAATTGCAAAATCCTTTATTTTTTTTGTTGCTTGGTTTAATTTTTCAATTGTATTATGAAGCAGAATAGTATCGGGATTTAATATGAGTACGTATTTTGATTTTGCTAATTTAATACCTAGATTGTTGCCTGCTCCATAACCCAAATTTTTTTCAGGAATAACACAATTCACATTTAAGTGTGATTTTTCTAATTTAGATTTAAGTGAATGATCAAGAGAATTCTCAACAACAATAATCTGATATTTGTTATCTATTGATTTTATACACTTGTCTAAAATTTCACCACTTTTAAATGAAACAATTACAATAGTTAAATCCATTATATATAATTTATATTGTTACAAATGTTATAATATAATAATTATAGTTAGAAATGAAAAAAAGAGTTTTAATTACTGGTGGAGCTGGTTTTATTGCACATCACACAATAAAATATATTTTAGATAATACAGATTGGGAAATTGTATCGTTGGATAGATTAGACTATTCAGGAAATCTTAATAGAATTTCGGATATGATGACAGATATGTCTGAAAAAAATAAAAAAAGGTTAAAAATAATTCATCATGATTTGAGAGCTGAAGTTAATGAAATGCTTGCTGGAGATTTAGGAAAATTTAATTTTATTCTTCATATGGCAGCATCAAGTCATGTAGATAGATCAATTACTGAGCCTCTAACTTTTGTTTATGATAATGTTGTAGCTACTTGTAATATACTTAATTTTGCAAGAAAAAATAAAAATTTAGAATTATTTGTGTATTTTAGCACTGACGAAGTATTTGGCCCTGCTCCAAATAAAGTTAATTACAAAGAGAGAGATCGATACAATTCAACCAACCCTTATAGTGCTACTAAAGCTGGTGGAGAAGAACTGGCTGTAGCATATGAAAACACTTATAACATGCCGGTATTTATAACTCATACAATGAACGTTTTTGGTGAAAGACAACATCCAGAAAAGTTCATTCCGAAATGTATCATAAATTCTCGAGATGGAAAAAAAATAGATATTCATAGCAACAAACAGAAAACAAAGGCTGGCAGTAGACATTATATACATGCTTATGATGTGGCTGATGGATGTTTATTTCTTATTAAAAATAGAAAAAGAATTTATAAAAGTATAAAAAAAGATTATGGAGGAGCCAAATGTCCTAAATTTAATTTAGTTGGCCCTGTGGAATTAAATAATTTACAATTAGCAAAATTAATTTCAAATTCTGTTGGAAAAAAATTAAAATATAGAATGGTAGACTTTCACTCAAGCAGACCCGGACACGATCTTAGGTATGCATTAAATGGTAATTTAATGAAAAGATTAGGATGGAAACCTAAAATTTCTATTAACAAAAGAATCGATCAAGTAGTTAAATGGACATTAAAAAATGATAGATGGCTAAAAATTTAAATTTAGCCATTTATTCAACATTCTGTGGCTCAAGTAAAAACTCGACTTTCAATCCTGCGCCTGTAAACGAGAATTACGCCTATTACTTTATTTCAAATAATGAAAAAATTTTGAAAAAAGCTAAGAATTCAGGATGGAAAGCAATTTTTTTGGATAAAGAAATTTATGATGATCCAACAAAATCAGCTTATCAAGCAAAATTTGCTAAAGCGATGCCTCACAAATTTAATGAACTAAAAAAATATGATTTTACCTTTTACACTGATGATAAATTAATTCCTAATATAACTAAAATTGAAAATTCTATTTATGAATTAAATAATTCTAACTCATGCTTGGGAATAAGAAAACATCCTTTTTTGAAAAACAATATTTTATTTGAATTTGGAGAATCTATGCTTCAATCAAGGTATAAAGTTGAGTGGGAAAAAACTGTAGAATATATAAATTCTGAAATAAATAACGGTTATAAATTAGAGAGCCAAATGTATTGGACTTCTGCAATACTACGAAATATGAAACATGAAGATATAAATTTAATAAACGAAACTTGGTATGATCACATTCAAAAGTGTGGTATCGAGTGTCAAATTAGTTTTAATTTTATTTCTCAAAGATTTAGATCAATAAGTCTTTTGCCAGATGATATTTGTGATTAAGTTGTTGGTAGCTTGAAGTGGTGGTACTGCAGAAGCAGCTGCTAAATTAATAGAAATATCAAAAAGTAAAGTGGCCGGATTTATATTTGTTATAAATCTTTTTGATTTAGGTGGCACAGATAATATAATTAAAAAAAGATATTCTGAGGAAATTATTTTAGATTTTCCAGACCATTAATTTGCAGACATAATTGCTTGAAAAGGACCGCTTCCAATCCATAATTCATCAGAACCTTCCTCTACAAGGTGCATTCCCTCTCCAACATTAAATGTCATGCTTAAAGAAGATGTCGCTCCAGTAACTGTAATAGAATCTGCAAATTTTACAAGACCTTCTAGCTTTACAACTTCACCTGTGTTAGCTGCTCTATGTTCGTTGCTATCAACTAAAAAACCAGTAATAGTAGCAGAGGTACTATTTATACTTGGAACGTGGGCTCTTGACGAGAATGTATCGTCATGCGCACCAAATTGAGCTAATGTCTCAACAAATTTTCCTGGTGTTATAGCACTTGAACCGCAAACAGAATTTCCAGTATGAGTACTTCCTTTTGCATGTGTTCCTGAGCCAGCTTTTGTTCCACAAAAAACTCCTGTTCCACTTGAAGTTCCTGTTTTAGCACCACTAAGCTCACCTGCCCATGTTATACCAAAGGTATTATCCATATAAGCGTATCCATGAGTATAAGTTCCATTTGGAGGTCGTGTATAGGTTCCATCTAGAACAATTTCGGCTCCTTGAGTTACAGCTGCAGTAGCTCCACTTGCGTTATTAAATATTTGAGTACAAGGAGTTAAAACAACTTTTGAAGATGTTGTTGCCTCAGTTGGAGCGCTTGTACATAAATATAGTTTATAAATTACTATTTCATATTCTGCAGGAGCTGTATCACATCCATTGTCAATATCACTTTCTGAGTAAACTCCAGAAGATATCGTGCAAGCCTCAGCTTTATTAGAATTGAACATCTCAAAAATAAAAATTGTAGATAAAATCAATAATAAATATTTAAAATTTTTCATTTAAAATCCTCCTGCTTTAACAGTAAAACTTGCTCCTTTTTTCTTTATGATATTTTCTCTTCTAACCTTCTCATTCATTCTATCTTTCATTGAAATTCTTTCAAAGGCCTCACTATTAAATAAAGACGTGCCAGGATTTTTTATACTATTGCTATATCTAAGATTGATAAAACTTTGATCGTTGTGATGATCGTAATCTGTGTGACCAAATTCAAATGATAAACCAGAATTTGGTACTTTAAATTGTGTAGAAAATTCTAAACCTTGAAAATCATTTCCACCAGAAACTTCGAAATCGAAAATTTTTAAATAAGCTTTCATAGATGGTATGTATGGAAGATGTGCACCTATCT
>CACAUA010000014.1 GCA_902535625.1 uncultured Pelagibacteraceae bacterium
TTAGCGAAAGAAATCCCGATGTATGCAGGGGGTATAAAAAAATACATTAAAGGAAATCCTGAAGCTGTTTTGATGGTAGAATTTATTGATACCGAGAAAAGTGTATATGAAAAGAAAATAAAGGATCTAGAATATTTAGTTTTAAACCAAAACAAAAAAAACGAGTTTTCATATTATTCAGATCTTTCAGAACAGAAAGAGGTTTTTGAAATAAGAAAAGCTGGATTAAATATTTTGATGTCAATGAAAGGTGATAGAAAACCAGTTGCCTTCATTGAAGATTGTGCAGTTTCTTTAGAACACTTAGCTGACTACACAGCTAGATTAAAAGAAATATTTAAAAAATATGGAACAAGTGGAATGTTTTATGCACATGCATCTGTTGGAACTCTCCATGTAAGACCAGTTTTAAATATGAAATCAGACAAAGATATACAAAACATGAGATCCATATCTGAAGAAGCTTTTGAAATGGTTAAAGATTATAAAGGTTCTCATTCTGGTGAACATGGAGATGGAATTGTTAGATCAGAATTCCATGAAATGATGTTTGGTAAAAAAATCACAAATGCCTTTGAAAAAATAAAAGATACGTTCGATAGTAAAAACCTTTTAAATCCTGGAAAAATTGTTCGGCCATTTAAATCAAATGATAGATCTCTAATGAGATACAAATCAGGTTATCAAACAGAAAATATTGATACACATTACGATTGGTCTAATTGGGGTCAATTCTCTGATGCTGTTGAGATGTGTAATAACAATGGTGCTTGTAGAAAGTTAGACTCTGGTGTGATGTGTCCATCATACAGAGTAACTAAAGAAGAAAAAGATTTAGTTCGAGGTAGAGCAAATACTTTAAGATTAGCTTTATCCAACCAACTTCCAGAAGGTTCATTTGCATCAAAAGAAATGTATGAAACCATGGAATTATGTGTCAGCTGTAAAGCTTGTCAAAGAGAATGTCCTATGTCGGTTGATATGGCTAAGATGAAATCTGAGTTTCTCTCTCATTACTATAAAAAATTTAGTATGCGAATTAAAGATAGAGTTATCTCAGATATGCCAAGACTGATTTGGTTATTAAAAATTGTTGCTCCTATATTCAACAAGGTTAAAAACCTACCGCTAATCTCAACAATCGTTGAAAGGTTTGGTTTTGCAACAGCAAGGTCTATGCCTGAAGTTCAAAACCAGAATGCATTAAGAGAAATTTACGACAGTCAAACAGTATCAGAAAATAAAGTAATTCTGTTTGCAGATACATTTAATATTAATTTTGAAAATGAAAATTTAGTTTATGCAATTAAAGTACTAAATAAATTTGGATATCAGGCGGTTATACCAAGTTTTGGTAAAGATAAATTAAAGAGACCCCTTTGTTGTGGAAGAACTTATATTTCTTACGGTCAATTAGACAAAGCCTCTGAAGAGCTTAATAGATTTAATGATTACGTTATTCAAAATAATTATATTGATTTACCAGTTGTAGGTATTGAACCATCTTGTTTATTAACTTTTAACGATGAATATCAAACTTTAAAAAATGTGAAAAATAGAGAACAAATTAAAAATAAATTTTATCTACTTGAGGAATTTATTTTAGAACAAATAAGAAATAATAATAAAATTAAAGCAAACAAGTTTGATCAAAATGTATTAATTCATGGACACTGTCATCAAAAATCACAGGATAGAATGAAAGGGCTAACTAATCTTTTATCAGAATTAAATATTAATAATAAAATGATAGATTCTAGTTGTTGTGGTATGGCTGGTTCATTTGGATATGACAGTAAGACTTACGATGTCTCCAAAAAAATGGCAAATCTTTCTTTGATACCTGCAATCAATAATAGTGGTGAAAAAGATTTTATAGTTGCAAATGGTACGAGCTGCAGACATCAAATATCTGATTTATCTGAGAAAAAAGGTAAGCACGTCTCAGAATTATTATTTAAAATTTTTGAAACTGTTAATTAAAGAATTACTTTTCTATTATAAAAATCTTCAATTTGGTCATCTTTGTAACCAAAGATTTGCATAACTTCTTTTGTATGTTCTCCTAAGTTTGGAGCACCTTTTGATTTTTCTGTTTTACTTTTTGAAAATTTAATTGGCATACCAATAGCTGTACTTTTACCAGCTTTTTTATTATCTACTTCTATAACCATTTCTCTTTCAATTGTTTGAGGATCTTTAAACATTTCTGTTATAGAGTTAATAGGTCCGCATGGTAATCCATTATCATCAAAGATTTTTAACCATTCACTAGAAGTTTTTTTTATTAGTTCTTCGTTAAGAATATCAACTAATTCTTTTAAATTTTGTTTTCGATTTAAATTTGATGTAAATTTTTCATTTTCTTGCAAGTCTTCACGACCAATTGCTTTAAGTAACATCAACCAAGTGTTTTGATTTGAAGCACCTACAGTAATCCATTTATCTTTTGTTTTAAATGCTTGATAAGGAGCTGTTAAAGGATGTGCTGAACCTAAAGGTCCAGGCGACTCTCCAGTTGCACCTGCAATAGCAGACTGCCAGTAAGTATGAACAATACCAGCTTCATATAAAGATGTATCAACCTTTTGTCCTTCACCCGTTTTTTCTCTATGAACTAATGCTGCTAGAATTCCACTAGCTGCAAGTAAACCTGCTGTAATATCTGTTATAGGTGCACCTACTTTCATAGGTGGTTTATCTTTGCTTTCGCCAGTAATACTCATTAATCCACTCATTCCCTGAGCGACTAAATCAAATCCTCCTTTATCTGCGTAAGGACCTGTTCTGCCATATCCAGATATTTCACATAAAATGATTTTAGGATTAATTTCTGACATAACGTCATAACCAACTCCTAATTTTTCTAATGTCCCTTTTCTAAAATTCTCTAAAACTACATCAGAATTTTTTACCATCGTTTTAAATATCTCAATTCCATCTTTATCTTTTAAATTTAATGCGATACCTTTCTTATTTCTATTCATCATCATGAAAGCTGCTGACTCTCCATTAATTTCTGGTGGCAAGAAGTTTCTGGTATCATCTCCACCAGGTGTCTTTTCTATTTTAATTACCTCTGCACCAAGATCAGCTAATAATAGTCCACAAGTCGGACCAGCCATTATTTGTGCCATCTCAAGTACACGAATGCCTTTTAATGATGCGGTCATCTATTACTTATTTTTGAATTTTGGTTTTGTTTTGTTTAAGAAAGATTGATATCCAATTTTAAAGTCTTGGGTATCGTAACATTTGTAACCTAGATTATTTATTTTTTCTGTGACTTTTCCATTTTTTAAAATGTTTCTTGCAAATTGCTTGTGCCACCTTGCAACTTTTGGAGCACCTTCACATATTAATTCAGCTGATTTATAAGCTTCTTTTTCAACATCATTATCGTTAACTACTCTATTAACTAGCCTCTTCTGAAACGCTTCATCAGCTCCAAATACTCTTCCTTCAAATAATATTTCCATTGCAGTCGTGTAATTGGTTACTTTTAAAAGTACCTCAAGTTCTTTTGCAGCCATTGTTAAGCCTAATCTTTTAATTGGAACTCCAAATCTAGAGCTTTTGCCACAAATTCTAATGTCACAACATCCTGCTATTTCCAATCCACCTCCAACACATATTCCTTCAATCAAAGCAATTGTTGGTATTGGACAATCAAAAATTGCTCCAAGTGTTCCGTGTAAAAATTTGCCGTAAGATTTTGCTAATTTTGATGAAGACCTTTGTTTTTTAAATTCTCCAATATCATTTCCTGGTGAAAAAGATTTACCACCCTCTCCTCTTATAATAATACATCTTAAATTTTTATTTTTGGATAACTTTTTGAAAACTTTGCCAAGCTCAATCCACATTGGCTTAGTCATTGCATTTAGTTTTTCTGGTCTATTGATAACAACCTCAACTAAATGTTTATTTTTTTTATTTACTTTAATTAATTTGCTCATTTAGCTCCTATAAAAAAACTCAACTAATGTCATCGGTATAGCTGGAACATAAGTTACTAACATTAACAATACTAATAATACACATATAAAGGATATATTCGATCTTGTTACATCCCATATGTCTGCTTTTGCAACGGAACAAGCCGTAACTAGAACACTTGCAACTGGTGGTGTTTGTTGACCAATTGCTAAATTTAAAGTTACAATTATACCAAAGTGAACTGGATCAATTCCTACAGCATTAACTAATGGCATTACAATTGGAACTGTTAAAATTATTGCAGCAACTGAATGTAAAAAGAAACCTATTATTAAAAGAAATACATTAAGTATTCCTAAGACTGCATATTTATTATTTGTAAAATCAATAATTGACTCTGCAACTTTTTGTGGAATTTGTTCAATTGTTAAAAATTCACCCAGTAATACAGATGCAGCCACTAATAACATTACTGAAGCTGTTTGAATTGCTCCTTCACAAGCTGACTCGTATAATCTTTTAAAGTCAATTTCTTTATAAATAAATCCAATAACTAATGATGCTACAACTGCTAAACCTGCTCCTTCAGTTGCTGTTACAACTCCTCCAAAAATTCCACCTAATATAATGATAGGTAGTAAAAATGCTAAAGCTGCATCTTTTGCAGTTTTCTTTACATTTGGAATATTAAATGTTTCCTCAACAGGAAAGTTTTTACGTCTTGCAGTAATGTATGCTGCTAACATTAAGAAGAAGCCGCCTATTACACCTGGAACAATTCCCGCTACAAATAATTGAACCACTGAACTTTGAGCCATTACCGCGTAAACAATCATTGGTATTGAAGGTGGAATGATAATCGCCAAAGACGCTGAGGATGAAGTTACTGCAGCAGCAAATGGACCTGGATATCCTTTTTTCTTCATCGCTGGAATTAGAATAGATCCAAGTGCAGCAACATCTGCAACAGCTGAGCCAGAAATTTCAGCAAAAAACATAGAGGTAGCAATGTTAATCATGCTTAAACCACCTTTGATAAATCCAACAAGCGCTGAAGCAAAAGCAATTAATCTTCTAGAAATACCCGCACTATTCATAATTGATCCAGCTAGGATAAATAGAGGAATAGCGATCAATGGAAACTTCATTGATCCGTCAAACATAACGATTGCCGTATCAATTAGAAAACTTGTTCCAGTTTTCAAAACCATTGCAATAATTGTTGTTACTGCAAGGCCAATAGCGATAGGTACATTTATAGATAAAAGAAGTAGAAGAACTGCAAACATTGTAAGAATTATCATTAAATATCTCCTGTTTGCTCGTCACCTGTTGTTTGAAGAACTAAATTTTTATAGTCTTCGGGAATTCTTAAAGTTTCAGATAAAATAAATAAACATGATGCAATTGGAATAACTGATTGCACAAAAGGTTGCGGAACCCACTCTAATGTTACTAAAGTTTCTCCTGTTATAAGAGTTAAAACTAAATAACCATAGTAAGCCAATAATATTAGAAAACCATAAACAACTAATTTTGACACTACAAAGAAAATTTTTCTAAGTGCTAACGGAAAGGCTTTGAAAATACTTGGAACACTTATATGAGAACCTTTTAAAGCTGCATAGGCTGAACCATAATAAGTTATCCAAGCAAGCTGAACAGCTGCAACCTCGTCATACCAAACTAAAGCACTGCCAGCAAAACGAAAAGTAACACCAAGTAAAACTGTTACTGCTAATGCAACCATCATTATAAACAGTATTAGTTTTAATATTTTTTCGTAAGAATTTATAAATTTTTGCAATGTCATTTTTTTTTCAGGCCCTCTGGTAGAGGGCCTGTTACAAATTAAATTAATTTGCTAAAGATGATACTTTATCAATTAATGCACCACCAGTTGGTACTTCTGACGCGAATTGATCGTATATTCCTTTACTTGCACTAATGAAAGCACCTTTGTCAGCTTCGTTAACTTGAACTCCAGCTGATTTGATAACTCCCAATAAAGATTTTTCAAGATTAGCAGCCTCAGCATAAACAAATTTTTGTGTATCTTTAGCAGCTTGCTCTAAAATACTTTGTACATCTGCAGGTAGTTTGCTCCAGTGATCTTTATGTACTGTTACATAAGCAGGAGTGTAAACGTGACCTGTGATTGATAAATATTTTTGAACTTCTTGGAATTTAGCACTAGCAATTTGAGCATATGGGTTTTCTTGTCCATCCATTGTTCCTGTTTTCAAAGCAGTAAATACTTCTGAGAAAGACATTGGAGTTGGGTTTGCACCATATGATTGGAACATTTTAACTCTCCATTTTGATTTAGGTGTTCTTAATTTAATTCCTTTTAAGTCACCTGGTGTGTTAATTGGTCTAGTGTTGTTTGTGATATGTCTAAATCCATTTTCCCAAACAGCAATAACTTTGTATCCAGTTTTATCTTCAAGATTTTTAAACATTCCTGGTAAAACTTGGCTTTCAACTTTATTCATGTGTTTTCTGTCTTTAATAATGAAAGGCATATCAAATACACCAAACTCATCATGAATAGATGCCATTACTGATGAAGGTAACCACATGTTAACTGTACCTAATTTTAGTTTTTGCATTCCTTGTTTGTCTTTACCAAGTTGCGAAGAACCAAAAACAGTTACTTTTCCTTTGCTGCCTAATCTCTCATTTGCAAGTTTAGCAAAATGATCAACTGATGCAGAAAATAAAGATCCAGGTTTTCCTACGTGTCCAAATTTTACTTCAGTTGAATTTGCTGAGAAACTTAAAAATAGAGACGATAATAAAACAACAATTATCTTAAAATATTTGTTCATATTTCCCTCTTAAGTTTGTTTTTTTTAAACAGCTTATAGAAAATATGGATGCAGTGCTAGGGATTAAATTGGCGTATAGGAAAAAAATTATCGATCTTTAAATTCAAGATTGCCTCGGGAGTCGACACTCTTTTTGACATGCTGATAGTAGGTAGGATTATCAATCAGTCTTGACATATCTATACCCTTATTCTCATAACGTCTTTTTATTGTCATTCTTGGGATTATTACGAGGTTCATATTATCAATGAAGTCCTCAGTCCACTCTTTTTCTATCTTATCTTTAACCAATCTTTTCAAAAATACTCTCAGATCAGAGCAACTAAGGTGTTTAATTTTTTCGTTATACAATACCATTTTGATGAATATATAATCTTGGTATTATCTTGCAAGTTTAATGAATATATCTCCCATGCCTGACTGAAGCTGATCTAATGGAGTATTGTTTCGAAGAGTGCAATATCTGCCTGTCACCTGGTGCCTGTCTATGGCATTAACATTATATTGAGTGCAGGTTTTGGCTTTGTGTAATAAACCAATGACCAGTTTTCCATCTACTACTGAAACTTGTTTCGTATCTAAATCATTGCCATTACAAAAATATTTTTTGTTTACCCTTTCAGGAAAATCTGTTTTCCCACAAGGATTTTCAATTGTGAAAACATAAAATTCTTTTTCTATGCCTTTAAATTTATGTTTCATTTTAGTTGTTTTTGAATATTTCATTAAATCACAGGAACACGGTATGCAGCATCTATAATATTCACCACATATCTTTTTGCCTGTAATGTTTTCAGTTAAATAAACATATTCTGGAACAGCATTTGGACTTATTAAAGAACCTGATACCGCACAATATAATTTATTATATTCAACAAAATCTTCATAAGAGATATCTTTATCAATTATATATTTAAAAAATTTAGGACCTGCCGCATTTCTATTTCTGTCTGGGAAAATTTTATTCCAATCATTAACGATATCTTGATAATAGTTTTTTTCTTGAGAATTTACTGAATTTGTTGGAATTGAAAAAAAAATTACAAATATAATAAGACTAAGTATATTTTTAATACTGTACATTAATTAATAATTTAAAAACCCATATTTGACCAGTTACTTCGGTCTTGAGTTTTGCTATTGAATTTTTTTATTTCTTCCTCAGATGGTTCTCTAAAAAGATACATTACAATTCCTGAAACAAATAATGCCAATAATGACAAAGAACAAATAGTCATAAGCTTGATATATAAAAGCTTTATAATTTTTCAACACTATATAATGAGTAGTATTGTCCTATAATTTTTGTCTAAATTCGTAAGTTTTATTTAATTCATCAATATCAAATGATTCAATTGATCCATCAGTCCATTTAATTTCAACTTTAAAGTCTTTTTCACCTTTTCTTATTCCATAATGAGCTACAGGTTCCATCTGACAAAGATAACCTGAACCTGCGTCTATTGTTTTTGAGTGAATTCTTTTATTAGATTTCATTGTTACTGTTGCGCCTCTTGCTGGAGCTCCAAATTGATTAAGTGGTTTAATTCGTAGATAATTAAAATTTGTAATATCTGCTTTATATAAAGTTAAAGGTTGAAACCCTGACTCACCATGTGAAACTAATAGCTCTAAAATTCCATCGCCATCAACGTCTGCAACAGCTGCTCCAGTTCCGAGACCAACTGTCTCTAAACCATTTTCCATTTTAATTTCTTCGAATACTCCACCGTCTAAAACTTTGAAAAGTTTATTTGGTTCTCCAATATTATTCATAAAAATTTCATCATACCCATCATTATCAAAGTCAGCAGAAATAACTGTCCTGATTTTTGTGGGATCGTTGTATGGAGATGTTGATATATCTTTAAATTTATCTCCGTCTAAAACGTATGCTCTATGCATTCCATCCCAATTTGAGGATAAAATATCTAATCTTCCTCTATATAAAAGATCGCTTAGTGCTGTTCCTCTACCATTTTCAAACCTATCTTGAACTGCATACTCTTTAGCTACATCTTGGAATGAACCTTTAGAATTATAGTATAAAAAGTTATCTCCTCTTTCATTTGCTGCAAAAATATCTGATCTATCTGAAAGAATGTGTCCAGACACAATGGCTCTGCCTCCAGTAATTTTATCGATTGATAGTAATTTAGCTTGGTCTTTTATTCGATCTCTAATTAATTCATAAAATCGAGTAGGACCTCCATAATTAGCTACATAAATACCATATGCACCATCACCATTTCTATCTACACAAACTACTGACCTTCCAGCTGTTAAGTTTAATTCACTTTGATTAATTTCTTTTTCAAATAAATCTTCAAACTTGTTGTTATTTAAATCTATTAATCGATCAGAATAAATTTTTGATCCACTATATGTATCAGTATTTAAAAAATATATTTCCTCATAGCCATCTTGATCGATATCACATGCAGCAACACCAATTGTTCTTCTTTCTTCGTCTGTAAATATTTTTTCATTAATAATATTTATTAATTTTCCATCTTTATAAGAGAGGGCTAAATTTTTGAAACCAAAGCCAGTTACTACAAAATCATATTTATTGTCTTGGTTAAGATCAGTGACAGAAACTCCATAGCTTAATCGAAACTCATTTTCTGCTATTTGATCAGTTATATTTAAGAAAAAATCTTTAGCGTTAGCATAATTAAATACTGATAAAATACTGAGAAAAATGTAGATAATTTTTTTCATAATCAAGCTCTTTATTTGAATTTAAAAATTATAATATGAGATAAATTAGCTTACTCAAGTAAGCCTAAAATTGAATAAATAACTAACCCTATAATTGCGGCAAAGAAAATTAAAAAAGAAATTTGACTAAAAATATTATTTTTTGATCTAATTTCTCCTTTTTTGTATTTTCTAATCTGAATTATCCCAAATCTTATAACAATTAAACCTAAAATTAGCAGCGATACTTTAAATAAAAATTCAATCATTCTTTTTATTTCTTTTATAATTTTCCATCCATTTTTTAAAAATAATTATTGCATCATTCATGTCTTTTGTTTTATTTGGATGATTTTTAGCCCTACCTAGCATTGTTGCAATTACATTTACTTGATATTTTATAGGTCTTTTTTTTATAGCTGAAACAGTAAACAATGCTTTTTCCTTATCTTTGAAACCTAATCCTTTTAAGGTTGTCTCTGGTTTATAATCTGAAAATAAGGAAAGATTTAATGGTTTAAATTTTTTATCTTTGATTAGTTTATTCATTGGCATTTTATCGACTATTTCAAAGATTTTTTTTGTATATATTTTATCTAACTCAATTTTTATTGTGCCATCAAAACCAATTAAAGTAACTTTAAATTTTTTTGATTTATCTAATTTTGTAACTAATTTTATATATCTTTTGTGAAAGCCTTTGATATTTTTTTGGTATAAATCTTTTGATCTTTTATATTCTGAATTACTGTAATTAGGTGTATTAAGGACTAACAATCTACATTTCCATAGATATTTTTTAAAATTCATTAAAAAATATTAATTATAAATTTTGTCTCTTACAAGCTTACTTAATAAACTATATCCAAGTTCATTCATATGTAGTGGATCTTCATCGTAAAACTTATCATAACCTGCGTTTATCATGGGTGTTGTAATATCAACATAATCCCACATTTTTAAATTGGCTAAGTGTTTTTTTATCTTTGAATTTGCATCTAAAATTGTTGTCATAAGATCCCTTCTAAATGGACTAGGTTTAATAGATATAAAAAAACATTTCGCTCTTGGTAGTTTTTCTTCAACTTGATTAGAAAATAATAAAAATTCTTTTAACAATTCATCGCTATCCATTCCATAACCAATGTCATTATCTCCGGCATAAAAGAAAAGATTAGATGGGTTTAAAGGAGCAACCAATCTATCAAAATATCTTCTGCAAGATACTAAGGTTGAGCCTCCAAAACCTAAATTATAAAGATTATTTATTGATAAATCGTTTTTGGCATTATCCCACATTTTAAAAGTTGAACTACCATACAATGCAACACTGTTGTTTGTTTTTGTCTGTTGAAAAGAATTATGTTCTAATTCCCTAACGTCTAATTCAAACTCTTCTTCAATTGGGCTGACTAAATTTACGTTAGTTTTCAAATTTTCTATTTTATCTAAATTATCTTGAACATTTTTAGCTAAATCAATAGCCTCCTCTACATAGGATCTAAATTTAGTTCTGTAATTATCTAAAAAACTTTTCATTTCCTCTTGGTTTTTTGGATCTTTGACATAATCACTTATAGTTATTGGCTCCTTAATAACTGCAGAATATATTGTTTTAGAAACTGGATAGTCAAAGTTAGCAAGAGCAATTGGAATAAGTTTTGGTTTGGGATTAAGTTTAAATGCAAGATTAAATGCTCCAGCTTTAAATGGTCCTGGAGATGTTATTGTTTTATTATCCTCTGTTTCTGATGTTCCTTCAGGAGCAATTACAATCGGTTTTTTTTGATTAAATACCTTTTGAGCTTCGTCAAAAAGCTTTTGTTTTCTTAATTTCTTTTCCTCTTCACTTTCGTCCAGCTTATCAGACTCTGGGGTATGAACAAAAATGTAATCTAAATTTTCATAGTAATTATATCTCCAAAATTCTGTGTTCCGACTTGTTCTAACGATACGTTGGCCTCCATCATTATATTTTGGATGTAATATTTTTGAACTTATAAAATGACTGTCGATTGAAAATGAATGCCCATTTGCAAGCTGATTATCATCTATAGCTGCTAAGTGATTGTAGAAAAAAATATTTGTTGGTTCATCTGGCAAATTTTCCCAACCTTTAATTACATATTTAACATTATCAAAAGCTTTGGTAAAATTTGAATTGGTTAACTCTCTTAATTTTGTTTTATCTGAATTACTAGAAGAATTTGAAACTCTATTATAAATAATATTTAACTGATTGTGAAAACGAGACTCTCTTTCTAAATTATTTAAGGTATCTTTTATTAAACTAGATAATGATTTTTCTATCTCATTTCCTTTAATAAGTAGTTCGTAAACTACATCAAATGCCATTGCATAAGTATGGGTACTCTTCAATAAATGTGGAATACTATATAACTTAGAGCTAGCAGGTATTCTTGCGGTATTATCTTTCAATAATAAATTAACAAATTCTAATTCGTTTTCCGCTGAATATTTTGTTAGACCAGTTGCACTTTGTTGAAAACGTCCTAGCTGCCACAATTGTCTCTTGAAAATCTTTATTGATAATTCAGGGTCAGAAATAATCAGATTTTCAAGTGCTTCGTTAGAAATATGTAAAACTTTCGTATCCCTAGTAGATTTAATTGTATATGGATTAAAAAAATCTCCTTTTCCAGAAGATAAAGTTAGAGCTATACCAGCTCTAGTTAGAGTTCTAAAATTTCTTCTTATTTTTCCATTAATAAAGTTATGGAATAAGCCGTCAACTTTACCACTTAATAATATCTTTAAACCTTTAGAAACATCTCCCTCTTTAACTATATATTGATTTGATGAATACATCTTAATATTTCCTAATTTAATAAACTTTTCTAAGTCATCATCAGTAAGTGTTGAAAAAAAAGTAGCAGATTTAATTCTATGTATATTTGTAATACTTTTTTCTGATGGGATGCCTGGAGAAATTTGTATTTCATCATCTTTATACAAAGTGTTTAAATTTCTTGAAGAGACAAGCAGTTGGAAAGAAAAAAACGAAATGGCTGAGTATAATGTTGATATAAGTTTACTATTTTTTTGTTGTAAATCTCTTAAATCATCTAGTTTTATCGAGATATATTCTGTTCCACCTTCAATAAATATTTCACCCATAAATCTATTGGGTTGATTAAGTCCAGATATACCTAATGGTGTTGCAGGCTTTGTTATTTTTGCAAATGTGATTGATTTAGTTTCAAAATACTTGGTAAATGTAGCTTTGCCCTTAATCAAAAAATAAATATTTTCTGATATTTGATGCTGCTTTGCTAAAACTTCATTGCTTTCAACAATTACATGATTTGATATTCCATCTATTAAATCAAAAGATTCTTTTAGACTTCCTAAAGCAAAGCCGTTTTGCTCAAATAATTCAGATAATTTCATAAGTAAAATGAATAGATATACTTAATTTTAATTTATTGATTAAAAATAAATGCATACCTGGGTTGAAAAGTTATCAATAGTTTACCTAATTTTTTTAAGTATTAAGAAATTGTGAAACGTAAATTAAAAAAAAATAAATCAGAAAATAAATCGAAAACGCTTTCTAAAAAGCCAAAAGTTATAAACCCTAATTATTTTTATTTTTATAATGAAAATGGAAAATTAGTTGGAATACCTTATGGTAACTAAAGCATACTT
This sequence comes from uncultured Pelagibacteraceae bacterium, assembly GCA_902535625.1. GTDB lineage: Bacteria > Pseudomonadota > Alphaproteobacteria > Pelagibacterales > Pelagibacteraceae > Pelagibacter. The sequence continues at coordinate 13,143 of CACAUA010000014.1, forward strand.
GGAATAATTTTTCGCAGATCCATTGCTAATCTAGGTTTTATATTAGAATAAACCACTCCTTTACCAGATTTTTTTAATGCCAATATTTTTCCATCTGGAGATATAACTGCTGTATGTCCAAATGTTTCTCTTTTAGGTGTATTTTTTCCTGTTTGTGCTGGTGCAAAAATATAACAAAAATTTTCAATCGCTCTTGCTCTTAAAAGTGCTAGCCAATGTTTTTGTCCTGTAAACTTTGTGAAAGCTGAAGGAACAGCAATAAAACTCAATTTTTTTTTTGATAAATTTCTATAAAGTTCAGGAAATCTTAAATCAAAACAGATTGTAAAACCAATTTTACCCCAAGGCAATTTAGCGGTTACTAATTTATTTCCTGCTTTAAAAGTTTTACTTTCTTTATGTTGCTCTTTATTTGGAATTTTAACATCAAACATATTAATTTTATCATAATATTTGACAATTTTTCCATTTGGTCCAACCAGTATAGATCTATTTCTGAGTTTGTTTTTAACCTTAACACAAATCGATCCGAGTAAAATCCATTTCTTATATTTTTTTGAAACTTCTCTAATCTTCCTCAAAATTGGATCTTTATTCATTTCAAATGAATATTTAAAAAGTGTTTCTCTACTACTAGACATCAAGGAAGAGGTTTCAGGTGTAATAATTAAATCAGATTTATTTTTTATAGCTTGATTTACATATTTAACAATATCTTTAAAATTATTTTCATAATTTTCTCCACTAGATAATTGTATGCAAGCTATTTTCATGTTTGAAACCCATATTTTTTTTCTAAATATTTAATAACATTATGAATTATAAAAGTCATAAACAAATAAATACCTCCTGCCACAATAAAAACTTCTACTGGCTTAAACGTTGTTGAAATTATATATTTAGCAACACCCGTTAAGTCCATAAGAGTGACTGTACTTGCCAAAGATGTGCCTTTAAGCATTAAAATAATTTCATTACCATAAGCTGGTAAAGATTGTTTAATTGCTATAGGAATTTGTATTTTTGTAAAAATAATTTTTGAAGGTATCCCTAGGCTTCTCCCAGCTTCTAAATATCCTGGTTTTATAGTTTGAAAAGCTGATCTCAATATTTCTGATGTATAAGCACCAGTATTTAATGAAAATGCTATTATCGCACACCAATATGGTTCTTTTAAAACTACCCACAAAAATGTTGTTCTTAAATATTCAATTTGACCTAATCCAAAATATATTATGAAGATTTGAACCAATAAAGGTGTTCCTCTAAAAATATATGAATACCCGTAAGCAAATTTATTAATCAACTTATTATTATTCATTCTCAAGATTGCAAAACCTAATCCAATAAAAAGACCAAGAATTAGAGATACAGATAATAGTTTAAGAGTAATCAAAGTTGCATTTAACAACTTAGGAAAACTATTAATCATTAATTCAAAATCCATTAATAACCTTTGCTATATTTTGTTTCTAATCTATTTAATAATTGCATACTTAAAAACGTAAGCATTAAGTATAGAACTGCTGCAAATGAGTAAAAAAATAATGGATCTCTAGTTGAACCAGCTGCAATATAGGATTGTCTCATTATTTCAACTAAACCCGTTACAGATATAAGAGAAGTATCTTTTAATGTAATTTGCCAAACATTGCTTAAGTTTGGAATTGCTAATCTTAGCATTTGAGGCAAAATAATTTTAAAGAAGTAAATATATTTATTAAAACCTAAAACTTTTGCAGCCTCGAACTGACCTTTATCAATTGATTGTAGTGCTCCTCTAAATACTTCAGTCGAGTATGCTCCTGATATGATCCCTATTGAAAATGATCCTGTTAAAAAAGCATTAATTTCGATATAATCATTATAACCAAATATTGAAGCAACAAACATAATTGCTCCACTTCCACCAAAAAAAAATAAATAAATTACAAGAAGCTCTGGTACGCCTCTAATAACAGTGGTGTACGCATTTCCAATAGAGTTAAGAAATTTATTATGAGATAATTTTAGTGGAGTGAATAAAGCAGCAAATAAAAAACCTATTATCATTGCGGTTATTGAAACCGCAATTGTCATTAAAGTTGCAAAGAATAATTCATCTCCCCAACCTTTATCACCAAAATATAGAAGTTCCATAATATAGGTGGCTAATTATAGCCACCCATAAATAATTTATTACATAGAAGCGTCAAAACCAAAATGTTTTATAGCAAGCTTACTAATAATGCCATCATCTCTAGCTTTATCAATTGCTGCATTAAAATCATTTAGAAGTTTAGAGTCACCTTTTCTAATACCAACACCAACACCATTACCAAAATCTCCACCTGCAAATGTTGGTCCAGTTAATACTACTCCTTTACCAGATTTTTCTGCATAATCAGTAAAAGCAACAGCTGCGGCTAGTGCTGCATCTATTCTACCAGCAGATAAATCTAAGTTTACTTCGTCTTGAGTTTTGTAAGTTCTAATTTTAACATTACCCATTAATCCAGATTCTAAGAAGTTCTGGTGAATTGTTGCTGTTTGTACACCAATAGTTTTACCTTTAAATGCTTTGGTCAAAACATCTAGTGTTGCTTGTTCATCAGCACTTACGTCAGATAGATTTATAGCTGACATTGTTTTAAGGCCTTCGTTTTTCGATCCTTTCATAACAGCTAATGATGCAACTTCATCAGCATAACCTTGAGAAAAATTTATTGTTTTCATTCTCTCACCAGTTATTGACATTCCAGCCATAATAGCATCAAATTTTCTTGAAACTAAAGCTGGTATCATTCCATCCCAATCTTGCTCCACAATAGTGCAATCATGATTCATAATTTTGCATAGTTCATTTGCTAATTCGACTTCAAAGCCAATCAAATTTCCTGCTGAGTCTTTAGAATTCCAAGGTGGATATGCACCTTCGGTTCCAATTTTAATTTGATCTGCAATTGAAGAAATTGTTAGGAATGATGATATTAAAATACCAAGTCCTAATACTTTTAATTTTTTCATTTTTTTCCTCCAAAATTTTGAAGATTATTTCATAAAATTATTGTTTTAAAAAGTAAAATTAATGATTTATTGAAGAGGAAAAATTCCAAGAACAATCGAAACTTGGTATGTAAACTCTTGAAAGTTTTGTATTTCCAAAATTTTTGTTGAAAACATTTAACCAATTTTCAACTTGTTTTGGTTTTTTATCTTGGCTTCCAACTTGAGCAGTAATTACACCTTTAGGTTTTAAAATTCTTTCTAAAGATGACATATTTTTTGCTGCTAAATCTATGCAAAATTGATCATCGTTAAGATCAACAAAAATTTGATCATAGGTATTATCTTTGACTGATTTAATGCTCTCAAATGCATCACCCCAGACACATTTAACTGAATTTTTTTCTGTCGCCTTTTCTCCTATTTTACTTAAATGTTTATCACATACATCAACAACTTCAGGATCTAATTCATACCAATCAATAAATCCAAAATTTTGTGAAATACATTCTCTTGCAACACCACCGTCACCTCCACCAATAATTGCAGCTTTCTCTTTATTTGAATTCAAATTAAGACCAGAATTTACAAAGGTTGAGCTATATAAATGTTCATCACTCTCAGCAACTTGTATTTCATTATCAATAAATAAAGCTTTTCCAAACTGTTCTAAATCTAATATTTCAATATATTGACCAACCTTAGATTTAAAATTTTCTAATACTTTATTTACAACATAAGATTTTTTTAATCCTGGTGAACTATAGTTATCATGATATAGATCAATCGTATCTCTGTTAAATTCCTTAATAATGATTTGTTTGTGTTCTATTTCTTCTTTTATTACTTTAAGAGCAACTGATGGTGAAACTTTACCACAAGTAAAAAAATCAAAGCTTATAATTTCATTTTCCGGGAAAGTGTGAAAGCTTATATGGCTTTCCGCTAACAGAGCTACCAATGTAAAACCTTGAGGCTCAAATTTATATTTTGAAATCTTTAAAACTGTTACTTTTGCTAATTTTGCAATTTTATAAACTAACTTTTCATAAAATGAGGGATCATATTCTTTTTTAGTTCCAATGATATCTAGAGTTATATGTTCACCAACTTTTGTCACCTATTAACCTCTTTTATAATCTTTAGCTTTTTTTAAAACTTTATTCATTTCATTTATAGAAAGAATTTTTGGCTTTCCAAGCTTAAGGGCGGTTATATACTGTAAACTCAAATTTTCAACTTCTTGTGCCAATTCAAAAGCATCAGGTAGATTTTTATCAAATGCAATCTGACCGTGATTTGCAATCAAACAGGCTTTTCTATTATTCAAAGCTTTTAAAATGTTTTTTGAAAGCTCTCTTGTTCCATAAGTTGCGTATTTTGCACATTTAATATCATTACCTCCCACAAGTGCAACCATGTAATGAAAAGCTGGTATAGGTTTTTTGTGAACAGATAGAGCTGTTGCATTAGTTGAATGTGTATGAACTATTGCTTGTGCATCTTTCTTTTTGATATAAATATCTTGATGAAATCTCCATTCTGACGAAGGTTTATATTTTTTTTCATATTTTCCATCTAGACTTACAAACACTATATCTTTTACTTTTAGTGATGAGTATTTTTTTCCTGAAGGGGTAATAAGAAAACCATTTTTATGTCTGACTGATATATTGCCGGATCTTAAAGCTGATAATTTTTTGTCATTAAGCATTTTTGAAAACTTAATAACATCATTTTTCTTTTTATTAGTTTTTGAAGAGACCATTTAAACCTGCAGTAGAGGCTTCGCATATTCCTTTTTCTGTTATTAATGCTGTAACATACTTAGCTGGAGTTACATCAAAAGCCAAATTTAATGATTTACTTTTCTCTGGATAAATTAAAACTTTATCAACTTTATTATTTTTGTTAATTCCATCCACATGAGAAAGTTCTTTTGGATCTCTTTCTTCTATTGGAATATCTTTAGAGTTTTTTAAATTCCAATCTATCGTTGAACTTGGTAAAGCAACATAAAAAGGAACTTTATTATCATGAGCTGCAAGAGCTTTTAAATATGTACCAATTTTATTGCACACATCTCCATTAGATAATGTTCTATCTGTTCCAACAATACACATATCAACCTGTCCTCTTTGCATTAATATTCCACCTGTATTATCTGCTATAATTGTATTAGGAATTTCTTCTTCATTAAGTTCATATGATGTAAGGTTTGCTCCTTGATTTCTTGGTCTAGTTTCATCTACCCAAACATGTATTGGTATTCCTTTTTTATGTGCGTGATAAATAGGAGAAGTTGCCGTTCCCCAATCTATTGTAGCTAACCAACCTGCATTGCAATGAGTGAGAATATTTACGGTATCTTTTTTTTTATTATATATATCTTCAATAATATTTAATCCATTTTTACCAATACTTTCACAAAATCCTTCATCTTCTTTACAAATTTCTTTAGCTTCATTGAGTGCAACATTAAATAAATCTCCAGGTTCAACAAATGATAGTTTATTGTTCATTCTATGCACTGCCCATTGAAGATTTATAGCCGTTGGCCTAGAAGCAACTAATTCTTCTGAACTTTTTTTTATAAAATCTAAATTGTTATTTTCTTTAATAGCTAGAACTAATCCAAATGCAGCTGTACCTCCAATTAATGGAGCACCTCTCACTTCCATTGTTTTTATAGCATTTATTGCATCTTTAACTGAACTTAATTCTTTTATTATAAATTTATGCGGAAGCTTTGTCTGGTCTATAATTTTTACAACTTGTTTTTCTTCATCAAACCAAATTGTTTTATATTCAATACCATTAATTTTCATTATTTTAAATTATCAATAAAATATTTACTAGCAATGGCAGCAGTTTCTCCACCTTTGTCACCACCAGTTGTTGTACCTCTTGAACCGCATGTTTTGTAAAGTTTAACATACAATTTTCTGTATAATTTGTTTGCTTCTCCTGATTTAGCAGATGCATTTTCAAAATCTTTTTGCCACTTTTTAATATCCATTTTAAATTCTTTTTTCATAAC
>CACAUA010000015.1 GCA_902535625.1 uncultured Pelagibacteraceae bacterium
CTTATGTTGCGATCTTTCATTCTGACATTGTACCACAATTTTAGTTGGTAAATGTGTTATTCGAACTGCGCTATCAGTTGTATTAACATGTTGACCTCCAGCACCGCTTGAACGATAAGTGTCAATTCTTAAATCTTTATCTAAGATATCAATTTCTATGTTTTCTGATATTACAGGATAAACCCAAACACTCGCAAAACTTGTGTGTCTTCTAGCACCAGAGTCAAATGGAGAAATCCTTACAAGTCTATGAATACCAGACTCATTTTTTAACAAACCATTAATATAATCTCCGGATATTTTTATTGTTGATGATTTAATTCCTGCCTCATCACCTTTATGTTCACTAATAATTTCAATTTTATAGTTTTTTTTATTCGCCCACTTCATATACATTCTTCTTAGCATATCTGCCCAGTCTTGACTTTCAGTTCCACCTGCTCCAGCATGAAATTCTAAGTAACTATCAAATGTATCATTCTCATTTGACAAAAAACATCTAATTTCAATTTGCTTAACTTTACTAAATAATATTTTTATATCACTTGCAGCATCATTTATTAAATCCTGATTGTCTTCTGATAAAGCCAAATCATAAATATCAAATAAATCAATACTTTCCTTCGCTGTAGAATTAAAATTATTTAAAAGTTTTTCTAGATTGTTTTTTTCACGTAAACTTTTTTCAGCAATTTTTTTATCTTGCCAAAAATCAGGTTTTTCAATTAGCTTTGATATGCTATCAATTTTTTCAGAAATTTTACTCTTTTCAAAGAAACTCCTTAACTCTTTGGTTTATTTTTTCAATTTCTTGTTTAATGTTTAATATTTCCTGATCCATTAGTAAAATTTTAATATATTTGTTGCATTTAATCTAGTATCAAAATTTTCTGAGAATTTATCATTTTTATTTTCTGTTATTTTAAATGACTCAACTACGGAAAGTTTTGTATTTGAATTAGCCTTTTTTCCAGTTTTAGCATCTACAACCATCATTTTGATGTTTTCTGCAACTTTAAACGGTCTGGCGTTATATTTGTCAGTAGTTTTTGTAATAAATTCTTTAAAAACTGGCATGGCAGTCTTTGAGCCAGTTTCAAATTTTCCTAAACTTCTAGGATTGTCATAACCAATATAAACTCCTACTACAAGATTTGAGGTAAAACCTATAAACCATGTATCTGTGTTTTTATTAGTAGTTCCAGTTTTGCCTGCTAACTCAAGTTTTAAGTTTTTTAACTCTTTCCCTGTTCCCCTTTCAATAACACCTTTTAACATTGATGTTATTTGGTAGGCTGTTTGTGGTGAGAATATCTGTTTGTATTTACTTTTAATTATTGGGTTATTTTTACCCTCGTAAGAAATTAAATCACAATTTTGGCAGTATCTTTTTTCATTATTAAATATAGTTTTACCCTCGCTATCTTGAATTCTGTCAATTAATATTGGATTAACTAATTTACCTCCATTTATAAATGAGCAATAAGCGCTAGTAATTTTAAGCAAAGTGGTCTCAGCAGATCCAAGGGAGACGGACATTAATTCATCTGGATTTTCATAAATATTTAATTTTTTAGCAAAATTAACAATTTTATCTATACCTAACTCTTGTGCAATTCTTACTGTCATTAAATTTCTAGATTTCTCAATACCGGTTCTCAGAGTTGAAGGACCATAAAATTTTTTTCCATAATTTTCAGGTTTCCACATTTTTAAGTCATCACCTTGATTTAAAACTACAGGAGCATCTAAAACTAGTGTTGTTGGCAAAAAATTATTTTCTAAAGCAAGTGCGTATATAAATGGCTTGAAAGCAGATCCGGGCTGACGATTAGCTTGTGACGCTCTATTAAATTCACTCTTTTTGAAACTGAAACCTCCTGATAAGGCTAAAACTCTCCCGGTATACGGGTCCATCACAACAATTCCTCCATTAGCTTTAGGAATCTGTTTTAAGCTATAATTTCCTTCTGAAATTTTTTTTACATAAATTATATCACCAATTGTAAATAATTTTTTAAACTCCTTACGTGTCCAATCTATATCGTTAAAACTTATAACTCCCCTTTTTCCTTTTAAAGTTTCAATAACAGTTTCAAATTTATCTATCCTGTTAACTACTGCGATTTCCCAGCCAAGAGATTTTTCTAAATTGATTTTTTTTATCTCTGACCTCCAATCTTTATATTTTTTTTTATTTGATATGGGTCCTCTCCATCCCTTTCTTTTATCAAAATCTTGAAGTCCCTTTCTTAAAGAATAAGAGGCAATTTTTTGCAATTCTAAATCTAAAGGAGTTTTAATATTAAAACCCTGTTTGTAAACTTGATCATATCCATACTTTTCAATTACATTTTTTCTTACGTCTTCCACGTAATATCTAGAATCTTCTAGATAAATTCTTTTTCTTTTTTGCAACTTAATTTCAGAATTTGATAATTTAAAATGAAGAGATTTGCTAATAAATCCATTATCTAATAAATTTTTAAGAACTAAATTTCTTCTAAATTTTGCCAATTTAATATCTTTATAAGGATTATATTTACTTGGCGCTTTAGGAAGAGCTGCTAAAAGTGCTGCTTCTGCATAATCAAGTTCACTTATTGGTTTATTAAAATATCTTAAACTTGCTGAAGCGATTCCATAGCTACCTTCTCCAAGATATATTTGGTTTAAATATAATTCTAAAATTCTTTTTTTTGTTAATACTCGTTCAATTCTAAATGCAAGTATGGCTTCTTTGATTTTTCTATCAATACTAACCTCGTTAGATAAAAGAAAGTTTTTGGCAACTTGCTGTGTAATCGTAGATGCTCCTTCTAATCTTTTTGAGTATAAAATATTTGAGATATTATTTTTTACTGCTCTTATAACTCCTTTTGCATCAACTCCAGGGTGGTCAAAAAAATTTTTATCTTCAGCAGACAAAAAGGCATTTATTACATTTTGGGAAATTGCAGAGTAAGGAACAAAAATTCTTTTTTCAGTGGAGAAATCACTTACCAATACGCCGTTACCAGAATATAATTTGCTCGATACAGGTGGTTTATAACTTTTTAAATACTTATAGTCTGGAAGTTTATTAGAATACGTCCATAGAATAGAAATAATTGCTATCAAAAATAACAATGAAGACAATAATCCAAATATTAACAGCCTTTTTAATAACTTTTGCATTTTAGTTTAAATATCTGATGAATTTGTTATTGTTATGGCACAGAATTTATTAAATAAACTTATGAAAAAATCACCTAAATTATGTCAAAAAATTTATATATCGATGCATCGCATCCTAATGAAACAAGAGTTGTTCTTAAAAATAATAATCATATCGAAGACTATGAATATGAAAGTATAAACAATACTTTAATTAAGAATAACATATATCTTGGAAAAGTAAGCAGAATAGAACCTTCTTTACAGGCAGCTTTTGTTGACTTTGGGAGAGAAAGACACGGCTTCTTATCTTTTAATGACATTCAGTCGGATTATTATCAGATTCCACTAAGTGATTTAGAAAAAATAAAAGAAGAAGAAGAGAGAGTTAGAGAGGAACTTTCTAAAGAAAGTGAGAATATCGAAGATAAAATTCTTGAAGGTAAAGAAGAAATAAACATTGATGATCCAGTTGAGAAAAAAGAAGACCATGAAAAAGATTTATTAAATTCTAAAAAGAAATTTCCATCTAAAAGATATAAAATACAAGAAGTGATTAAACCCAACCAGGTTATTTTGGTTCAAGTTTTAAAAGATGAAAGAGGTTTAAAAGGAGCTGCTTTAAGTACATTTATTTCAATCGCAGGTAAATATATAGTCTTGATGCCAAACACAGCTAAAGGTGGAGGAATTTCTAGAAAAATTTTTAATCCAGGTGATAGAAAAAAAATAAGAAATATTTTAAATGAAATAACAATACCAAAAGAAATGGGTATTATTGTTAGAACTGCAGGTTCTAATAAAACAAAAAATGAGATTGAAAATGATTTAAAAAATTTAGTTAAAGTTTGGGATCAAATAAAAGAAAGTGCATTAAATTCAATAGCACCATCACTTATTCATCAAGAAAGCGATATCATAAAGAGATGTATAAGAGATATGTATGATGACGATACTCAAAATATATATGTTGAAGGAAATGAAGGATATCAAAAGACAAAAAATTATTTGAAATTAATGATGCCTAATCAATTAAAAAAAGTAAAAAAATATAGAGATAAAGTTCCTCTTTTTTATAAAGAAAATATAGAAAAGAAATTATTTGAAATTTATCAAACAGAAGTAAAATTAACTTCAGGTGGATACTTAGTAATAAACCCCACAGAAGCATTAGTCTCTATAGATGTTAACTCAGGCAAATCAATAAAACAAAAAAATGTTGAAAGTACTGCTTTTGACACAAATATCGAAGCAGCAGAAGAAATTGCAAGACAATTGAAAATTAGAGATTTATCGGGATTAATAATAATAGACTTTATAGATATGTTAAATTTTAATAATAGAAGGCAGGTTGAAAGAAAATTAAAAGAAAAATGTAGAAATGACAGGGCAAGAATTCAAATTGGTAGAATAAGTAATTTTGGGCTACTTGAAATGTCAAGACAAAGATTAAGAGAGAGCAACGTTAAATGGCACATGAAATTAACAGATGAAACATTTGTTCAAAAAATTCTTAAATTTATAGAAATTAAATCACTAGAAAGCAACGCCAAGTTAATTGATTTAATAGTTAACGATAAAATAGAAAAACATATTTTAGATAATTATGAGGATGTAGTAAAATATTTTGAAAAGAAGCACAAAGCAAAAATTAACCTAAATACAGATAATGATTTAAATTTAGAAGATTACATAATTGAATTTAAATCTAAAACGAAAAAAGTCTTAGATAAAATTGAAAAAGTTGAGAGACTTGAGGCCATAAAAACTGAAAACAAAAAAGAGGATAATATTATTAAAAATAAAGGCAGAAAGATTTTTAAAAAAAGAAAATTTAGGAAAAATTTTTATAAAAAAAAAACTAAATAATTCCTTTATTTGTAGTTGACGCAGAACCAAATAGATTTGGTTTAATCCTTCCCGACAAAAATGATTTTCTTCCAGAAATTACTGCAAGCTTCATAGCTTCTGCCATTTGAATAGGATTTTTTGCTTTTGCTATTGCAGTATTTATTAAAACTCCATCGCAGCCCAGCTCCATTGCAATACTAGCATCTGATGCTTGTCCTATGCCTGCATCAATTATTAAAGGTAATTTGGTTTGTTGTCTGATAATTTTAATATTAACTTTGTTTTGTATTCCTAGTCCCGAGCCAATTGGAGCTGCAAGAGGCATAATTGCTACAGCACCTGCATTTTCTAATCTTTTTGCCATTAGAGGATCATCATTACAATATACCATAACTTTAAAACCCTCTTTAGTTAATAATTCTGTAGATCTTAATGTTTCTATCATTTCTGGAAAAAGGTTTTTTTTATCTCCTAAAACTTCTAATTTTACTAATTTCCATCCTCCTATTTCCCTTGCAAGTCTTAAAGTTCTTATCGCATCTTCGGCATTAAAACATCCGGCAGTATTTGGTAAATAAGTTATTTTTTTTGGATCTATATAATCCATAAGTCTTGCTTTATTTTTATCTGATATATTTACTCTTCTTACTGCAACAGTCACAATATCTGCTCCTGAAACTTTAATTGCATTGGAGCATTCTCTAAAGTTTCTATATTTACCAGTTCCTACAATTAATCGTGATTTAAAGTTTTTATTTGCTATCTTTAATTTTCTATCAACCATTACCCTCCTCCAATAAAGTGTACTATTTCTATTTTATCACCTTTTTGTAAGTAAATTTTTGAAATTCTTTTTTTATCAATTATTTTTTTATTTAGTTCTATGGCTATTTTGTTAAGTGGAATTTTTAATTTCGCCATCAATCTCTTCATAGAAAAATTAGAAATAACTTGAATTTGTTTACCATTTACAGTTATTTTTATTTTATTTTTTACTTTCATAGATTATAAGAACTTCGTGAGCAAAATATTAATTATTAATGGTCCTAATCTTAATCTAATAGGTGAAAGAGAACAATCACAATATGGTAGCAAAGATTACAAATACTTAGAGGATGTTTGTAAGAAAAAATCGGCAGAATTAAATTTAAATCTTGAAATTAAACAATCAAATATTGAGGGAGAGATTGTAGATTTTATTCAAAGTGCTAGAAAAGAATATAGTGGGATTATAATTAATGCAGGTGGCTATAGTCACACATCTGTTGCTATAAGAGATGCTCTAGATGTTTTTAAAGGCAAAATAATTGAACTTCATATATCAAATATATATAAAAGAGAGGAATTTCGTCATAAATCAATAATAAGTGGTGTTGTCACAGGAATAATTTGTGGATTAGGGATAAATGGATATATTTTAGCCATAAATTCTATGCATGAAATGTTGAATGAAAATAAATAAAAATATAATCAAAGAGCTTACTGAATATTTAGACGAGTTTAATCTTACCGAGATAGAATACACTGAAAAAGATATAAAAGTAAAAGTATCAAAGTCATCTGGAGCAAATATAGCTGCGGTTAAAGAAACAAAATCAGAAATAAAATCAGAGAATATAAAATTAGATAATACTAGTGGAACTGAAGTTACATCACCTATTATTGGAACAGCCTATTTAGCACCAGAACCAGGTGGTAAAAAATTTGCAGAGGTAGGCAAAAAAATTAACAAAGGTGATACAATTATGATTGTTGAGGCTATGAAAACAATGAATCATGTGCCTTCTCCAATAGCTGGTACTATAAAAAAAATTTGTGTTGAAGACGGTCAACCTGTTGAATATGGACATACCATAGCAATAATTGAGTAACAATGTTCAAAAAAATTCTTGTTGCAAACAGAGGTGAGATAGCTGTTAGAGTTATAAGAGCTTGTAAAGAATGGGGTATACAAACAGTTGCTATTCATTCTGATGTTGATAGAAACAGCATGCACGTTCGATTAGCTGATGAAAGCATTTGTGTAGGACCTCATCAAGCCGCAAGTAGCTATTTAAATATTCCAGCTATTATGTCGGCTATAGAATTAACGAATTCTGAAGCTGTTCATCCAGGTTATGGTTTTTTATCTGAAAATTATGAATTTGCAAAAATCCTTGAAGAGAACAAAATTAAATTCATTGGTCCATCATCTTCATTAATTAAAATGATGGGTGACAAAATTGAAGCAAAAAAAATTGCAAAAAAATATGGTCTACCTGTAATTGAAGGATCTGATGGAGGTGTATCAGATTTTAACGAAGCAAAAAAAATATGCAAAGAAATTGGATATCCAGTTCTAATTAAAGCTGCTGGTGGTGGTGGTGGAAAAGGAATGAAGGTTGTTACAAAAGAAGATGAATTTGAAAGCCTATTTTTAACTGCCAAAACTGAAGCAAAAAAATTTTTTGGTAATGATGAGGTTTATATTGAGAAATTTTTTCAAAATCCAAGACATATCGAAGTTCAAGTATTATCTGGTAAAAATAGAACTGTTCATCTTCATGAAAGAGATTGTTCTATTCAAAGAAGGCATCAAAAATTAATTGAGGAAACTCCTAGTCCTTTACTAAATGATAAAATAAGAAATGATCTTTTTGATAAAACCGTAAAAATGGTAAGCCAAATTGGATATGAAGGCGCAGGTACAGTAGAATTTATTTTTGAAGATGGAAAATTTTATTTTTTAGAGATGAATACAAGAATACAAGTAGAACATCCAGTTACTGAAGTTGTGACTGGAATAGATTTAATAAAAGAACAGATCTGGATTGCATATGACGGTAACACAGCTTTAAAACAGGAAGATATTAAGCCAAGAGGTCACGCTATTGAGTGTAGAATAAATGCAGAGGATGTGAGTAAAAATTTTCAGCCGTCACCCGGGGAAATTACTATGTGTCATCAACCTTCAGGTTTTAGAACAAGGGTAGATGGGGCTATATTTCAAGGCTATAAAGTAACTCCATATTATGACAGCATGATTTGTAAAGTAATATGTCATGGAAGGAATAGAACCGAAGCAATTCAAAGAATGCGAAGATCCCTTGATGAATTTGTTATAGAGGGTATTAAAACAACAATAGACTTGCATAAAATACTTTTAAATCATAAAAAATTTTTAGACTCAGATTTTAATGTGAGTTGGCTTGATAAAGAAAAATTACTCTAAGAATAACATTTTTTTAACCAAATATCATAAACGGGATGATCAAACGGTCTAATTGATGGAGACGAGGCAAATGTCCAATCATTAAAAATGAACACCTTGTTCTCATCTTTGTTTACTGTATCTCTTACTTGCATGTATGCTGTAACTTCTGGATCATCATCAAATTTTGAATTGTTGCATTTAAGAATATTTATAGACAGATTTTTAAATTTATATTCCTTTCCAACCTCAATCTCTATAATTTCACTCTGAGAGTTTACTTTGTCTAATATTGTTAAAACAGCATAATTTTCTGTTCGTGTATTATTTTCACTTAAAGAATTGATCATTAGCAAATAATAAGAAAAAAAAACAAGTATAAAAACTTTAACTTTTCCAAGAAGTATATTTTTTATTTGAAGCATTTTTACTTTTGTTTTTTTTTGGATGATAGGAATTTTCTGTTCCTGTTTGATTTGGCATATGCTCTTTTTGCCAACTATATTTGTCTAATTCGTGACTGTTTTCAATTTTATTTCCTGTATGATGCATCCAAGAATACCATTCGCTTGGTATTTTTGATGCTTCAACTTCCCCATTGTAAATAACCCATCTTTTTCCTGACTTGCTCTCATAATATTTGTTACCTGAATTATCTTCGCCAACTAATTTTCCAAATAAAATTGTATTTAGTCTTGTGCCAAATGTTTGTTTGTTCCACCAAGTAAAAATTTCTTTAATCATTTTATTCAAATTATTTTCAATTTAAAATTGTAAATTTACAATTAGACTATAATCGAAAAATGTATATATATAAATCTTACCAAGATTCAATTTACAAATAGGATTAAAATGGCAAAATATTTAGTAGAAACATATTATACGTGTAGCTTTAAAGTATCTCATTACTTAGATGATATAAATAAGGAAAACCTTAACAATTTAGAGAAAAATGACGATGGAAAATTCGAAATTATTGATGTCAAATTAGATAATAGAAAAACAAAAAACCTTCAAGATACCAAAAGTAACAAAGTAGAAGTTGTTTCACAACCAATTAGTAATAAAGATATTAAAAGTAGTAGTAAATCCAAACTAATTGATGAGAATTTTAAAAAAAATATAACTGAAAATATAGGTAAAAGATTTAGTATGCCTGATAGAAGAAAAGGTTATATCCAAAAAGCCTCAATAGGTAATCATAAAGTATATTTGCATACTGGTGAATATGAAGATGGTAAAATAGGAGAAATTTTTATCGATACCAGTAAAGAAGGTGAGTTAGTAAAGGCTCTAATGAATAATTTTGCAATAGCAATATCATTAGGTCTTCAATATGGAGTTCCACTAGATGAATTTGTAAATGCATATTTAGATACAAAATTTGAACCTTCTGGTAAAGTTTATGGAAATGATCGAATAATGAGTGCAAGTTCAATATTAGATTATATTTTTAGAGAGCTAGCGATATCCTATTTAAATAGAGAAGATTTAGCTCACACCCCATCTATAGCTGGTAATTCTGACACAAGTGAAAGTCAAGAAAGTGAAGATCAGAATCAATTAATCAAGCTTGTAAAAGATATTACAAGTAAAGGATTTGTTAGAAACGACTACAAAAAGAAACTGGTGGATTTATCAGATATTAGAATAAATCTTAAAGGAAAAAAATAATTATTTTTTTCTTTTTGAAATATAAAGTTCTTTTAGTTGATTTTCGTCTACTTCAGATGGTGCATTCATCATTAAATCTTGTGCGTTTTGGTTCATTGGAAACATAGTCACCTCTCTAATATTTTTTTCTTCTGCTAATAACATCACGATTCTATCTATTCCGGGAGCAATGCCCCCATGGGGAGGTGCCCCATAGCTTAAAGCATTAATCATACCACTAAATTTCTCATTCACTGTTTCCTCAGAGTAACCAGCAATTTTGAATAATTTATACATCAAATCAGGTTTATGGTTCCTGATAGCTCCTGAAGATAATTCAATACCATTACAGACAATATCGTATTGAAAAGCTTTTAGTTTCAGGGGTTCTGAAAGATCTAAATTATCAATATCACCTTGCGGCATTGAAAAAGGGTTGTGGCTAAATTCGATCTTTTTGGTATTTTCATCTATTTCAAACATTGGATAGTCCACTACCCAACAAAATGAGAAAACATTTTCATCAATTAAATTCAACTCATTTGCTATTTTATTTCTCGCATTACTTAATAATTTCTCAACTTCAGATTTATTTCCGCAAGACATAAATATTGTATCACCTACTTCAGCATTCATTTTTGTCATTATCTCTTTTATAGACTCTCCAGAAAAAAATTTTCCCACAGGTCCTTTAGCGCTCAATTTGTCAGAATTTTCTATAGAAAAATATGCAAGACCAGATGATCCTTCATCTTTTGCCCATTTATCAATTCCGTCAAAAAAACTTCTTGGTTTTTGAGATGTATTTTTTGTAACTATTCCTCTAACTATAGATCCTTTACTTACTAATTTTTTAAATATTTCAAAGTTAACATCGTCTCTTTTAAAAATTTCAGTAATATCAGCTATTTCCAAAGGATTTCTCAAATCTGGTTTGTCAGAACCGTATTTAAGCATAGCCGTATCAAAAGGAATTCTGGGAAATTTTTCATGGAGTAACTTTTTAGAGGAAAATTTTTTGAATAAATTTACAAATAACTCCTCAACTATTTTGAATACATCCTCTTGTTCTACAAAAGACATTTCCAAGTCAAGTTGATAAAACTCACCTGGACTCCTGTCCGCTCTTGCGTCCTCATCTCTAAAACACGGTGCAATTTGAAAATATTTATCAAAACCAGATACCATGATTAATTGTTTAAATTGTTGTGGCGCTTGAGGTAATGCGTAAAATTTACCAGGATTTAGTCTGCTTGGTACTAAAAAGTCTCTAGCACCCTCTGGGCTAGATGAAGTTAATATAGGTGTTTGATATTCTAGAAAACCATATTTTTGCATTTCAGTTCTAATAAATGAAATAATTTTGGATCTTAAAATAATATTATTATGAATCTTATTTCTCCTTAAATCTAAAAATCTGTACTTTAATCTAATTTCTTCAGAATATTCTTGATCTGAAAAAACAGGTAGCGGTAATTCCTTAGTTCTTGCAAGTATTTTAAATTTCTCAATTCCTACCTCAATTTCTCCAGTATTTAAATTTTTGTTAATTGTATCTTTTTCTCTAGCTAAAACTTTACCTTCAACTTGTAGTACAGTTTCTAATGGAAGTTTTTCTACTTCTTTAAATATTTTTTTACCCTCATCAATTACACATTGAGTTAGTCCATAGTGATCTCTTAAATCTAAAAATAATAGATTTCCATGATCTCTTTTTTTATTTATCCAGCCTGATAACTTTATAGTTTGATCTTTGTTATTTAAAGTTAGTTCTCCGCAAGTGTGTGTCCTATATTTACTCAATTTATTATCTCTTTTATTATTTTAAAGTTAATAGATTTCTTTTTCTTTAAACTCAATTCATCAATCTTATATATAAATTCATGCATTTTACTATACGATCTCGCAATTCTTTTTATAATATAATCTATAATTTTGTTATCCAATTTAATTTGTCTATCGGAGAAGCTTTTTAAAATTATTGCATAAATCAACTCATCATCTGGCTGTTCAATTGTTGCAATAATGCAGTTCTTTAATCTTGATAATAAATCTGGGAGTGTGAATTTCATTGTATCAATTGGTTTTTTTGACGAGATTAATAAATATTTATTATCCTGTTCGACTAGATTGAATATAGAATAAAGAAGTTTTTCGTCAAAATTTTCTTCTAGATCTTCAATTATTATACTGTTTGAAAGTTTTATTTTTTTTAAAATCTTATCTTCAATATTGTTGCTATATAAATATAAAGCGTTACTTTTTTTTTTAAATATGTTTGATAAATGTGTTTTGCCAGAATATTTTTCTCCAGCTAAGTTGACAATTTTTTTTTCCCATTTAGGCCAGGCCTCTATAATATTTTTTGCAAAATAATTACTTTTAGACACATAGTAATCATTTTCATCAAAACTTTCAGTAATTCCAAAGTCTAAGAGTTTTTGATCTAATTCTCTCATTCTATATTCCAAATATTACTAGATGAATTTATATTTATATCATTCACTTTTAAAGTATTTAGAAGTTTTTCAGGATTATTATTGTAAGTTATTTTATATATAATATCTTCACTACTAACTTTTTCTATTTCATATTCATATACAAAATCTGATTGATTTAATATATTTTCTAATTTCTCAGAAATTATGAAATTGCTGTTTTTTACTGAAATTTTTATGGGTATTGAAATTGAGGTATTGATTTTATTAATTAACTTCCATTTGTCTTCATATAAATTTTTTAATTTTAAAATAATTTGATCTAATAATTTATTATCTTCATAATTGATGTTTTTTTGATCTAAATTAAATTTGAAGTTTGAATTTGAAAAACTAATTTTGGAAAATATTTGTAAATTTTTTTTATTTTTATAAAACACAACAATAAAAATATTTTCGAAGTTATATTTATTTGTAATCTCAGATAAATCATTGTTTTCAATATTATTTTTTAATCTTTGAAAAAGACGAAAATTTTCAATATTTTCATCTGGTAAATTATAATTTAATAAGAAATAATTTTTATTAACATTATTCCAATTGTTATAAAAATAATTTTGATCAAAAAACTTAATTTCGTTACTTTGTGTATCAATTAAAATTGGGATAAAAAGCACGTCTGTATCTTTTGGAACAGAGGAAATAACATTTTTTCCTCTAATAAATGATAATAATTTTTCTTTGTCAAACTTAACCTCAAAATCAACCTCATAATTATTGTCTACAAATTTTTCATTTGTTATGGAAAAATTATCTATCAATGAATTAATTTTATTGCTTGGTACATTTTTAAATAAATTTTTATCTTTACTTTCTACAATTCTAAAAATTAATGTTTTAAATCCTTTTTTGAAACCCTTTTTTATTACTTCATCTTTGTTAAAATTTATGTCGTATTGTTCTTTAATTTTAATATTTTTAACTGTGTAATTGTCTGCAAATACTATAGTTGTGGAAAACTTGATAAAAACTAAAATGAAAAGTAAAAAAAAAAAGTATAAGTAAATATTAATTTTATTTTTGATTAAAAACATAACTTAAACATGGGATCGAAGAATTTTACATATGAGAAAAGTGGTGTAAGCATAAAAAAAGCAGATAAATTTATTAAATTTATATCCTCAAGCACAAAAAAATCAAAAAAAAGTGGTAAATTTAAGAATATTGGAGGTTTTGGAGCGCTTACAAAACTGCCAAGTAATTTAAAGAATCCATATCTTGTAACTAGCACAGATGGAGTTGGTACAAAAATTGAAGTTGCAAATATGCTAGGTAAATTTAATACAATTGGTGTGGACCTTGTGGCAATGTGTGTAAACGACATTATAGTTCAAGGAGCGAAACCTTTAGTTTTTTTAGATTATATATCTGTAGAAAAAATCGATACGAAAAAGCTAAAAAATATAATTAGAGGAATTATTAAAGGCTGCAAATTAGCTGACTGCGAATTAGTTGGTGGAGAAACAGCAGAAATGCCTGGGACATATTCCAAAGGTAAATTTGATATTGCAGGATTTTCTTTAGGACTAGTAGATAAAGATAAAATATTATTAAATAAAATAAAAGAAAAAGATTTAGTACTGGCAATACCTTCCAGTGGTCTCCACTCAAATGGATATTCCTTAGTAAGACATATTATAAAAAAAAACAAAATCAATATAAAAAAAAATTCATTTTTAAAAAAAGAATTATTGGTACCAACTAAAATATATGTAATGCATGTATTAGAATTAATTAAAAAAAAGTATTTGAATGCTTGTGCAAATATCACTGGTGGTGGATTAAAAGACAATATTGAAAGAATAATACCAGATAATTACTGCGCTGAAATAAATTTAGAAAAAATAAAAACATTAAAAATATTTAGATGGCTTAAAAGTCAAGGTGTTGGCGATCAAGAAATGTTAAAAACTTTTAATTGTGGTGTGGGTTTTTGTTTAATAGTAAAACGTTCAAACTACAAAAAAGTAATTAGATTATTTCCAAAAAAATATAAACCATATGTCATTGGAAAAATTACAAAAAATTCAGAAAAAGTAAAATTGAGTGGAAAAGTTATCTGGTAAAAAAAATACAGCAGTTTTAATAAGTGGTAGAGGTAGTAATCTAAGATCACTAGTTAAATATTCAAAAACGAAAAAATCTTTAATTAGAATTGTTCTAGTTGTATCTAATAATTTTAGTGCAAAAGGATTAGATTATGCAAATAAGTCCAATATCAATAATGTCTTTATTAAACATTCTAATAAAAAAAGTTTTGAAGATCGTTTGTTAAAATTATTAAAAAAGAATAATGTTGATTTGATTTGTTTAGCTGGATTTATGAAAATACTATCAGGTAGTTTTATAAGAAAATTTAATAAACCTATACTTAATATTCACCCTTCTCTTCTTCCTAAGTATAAAGGCCTAAATACACACAATAGAGCAATTCAAAATAAAGACAATTACTCTGGAGCTACAGTTCATATTGTCAATGAGAAATTAGATTCAGGTAAAATTATATTACAAAAAAAAGTAAAAATTCTAAAATCAGATAGTGGAAAAAGTTTAGAAAAAAAAGTTTTAAAAATTGAGCATAAAATATACCCAAGAGCAATTATTAAATTATTAGCTAGTGATTAAAAAAAAAATCTAATTCAACCTTAGCATTTTCAAGACTATCTGATCCATGAACAGAGTTTTTGTCAATTGAAATACCATATTTTTTTCTCAAAGTGCCCTCCTCTGCATCAACTGGATTTGTTGCGCCCATTAATTTTCTATTTTCCGCTACTGCATTTTCACGTTGTAAAGTCATGACAACAATGGGACCTGATGATAAATAAGTGCATAAATCATTATAAAATGGTTTGGACTCATGTACTTTATAAAATCTTTCGGCCTCCTCTTTAGATATATGGATTTTTTTTTCTTTTATTATTTGAAATCCTTTATTTGTAAATTCCTGCTTAATTTGATCTTGAAGATTTCTCTCAACTGCATCTGGTTTAATTATTGATAGAGTTTGCTCAATATTACTCATAGTTATCCTCAATTAATTTATTTAACAATCTAACTCCATATCCAGTTGCTCCACCGGAGTTAAGGGCTCCTCCATATTTTGAAAATGCCATGCCAGCAATATCTAAGTGGGCCCAAGGAGTTTTATTTATTATGAACCTCTGTAGAAATTGTGCTGCTGTTGTAGAGCCAGCCCCACCTACATAATTTATATTCTGCATGTCTGCATTTTTTGAATTTATTAATTTGTCAAAATTTTCATTTAAAGGCATTCTCCAAAGTTTTTCATCAACACTTTCACCCGCATCAATTAGTTGTTTAGATAATTTATCATTGTTTGAAAACAGACCTGCATATTCTGAGCCAAGAGAAACAATTATAGCTCCGGTTAATGTTGCTAAATCAACAATAAATTGTGGCTTAAATTTTTCTTCTGTAAATGTTAAAGCATCAGCTAAAACTAATCTTCCCTCAGCATCAGTATTTAAAACTTCAATTGTTTTTCCACTATAAGATTTGACAATATCACCAGGTCTTTGAGCATTTCCGCTTACCATATTTTCTACAAGTCCAACCACTCCAACTGCATTAATTTTCGATTTTCTTAATGCAAGAGTTTTCATTAAACCAACAACAGTAGCAGAGCCTGCCATATCATAGGTCATATCTTCCATAAATTTTGCTGGTTTTAAAGAATAACCACCAGTATCGAAGCAAACACCCTTTCCAACAAATCCTAACGGTTTAGAATTACTTTTTGTTCCTTTCCATTCTATAGTTACTAAGTATGAACCTCTGATACTTCCTTGGCCTACGCCTAATAAAGCATTCATGCCCATCTTTTTTAATTTTTTTTGATCATAAACAGTAACTTTTAATCCAAATTTTCTTAATTTAATTATACGACTTGCATATTCATCTGGATGTAAAACATTTCCCGGCTCTGATACAAGGTCTCTAGTAAGAAAGACACCTTCTAAAATTGAGTTTAATTTATTTCTTAATAGATTTGTTTTTTTAGACTTATGTCCAACCACATATAAGTTTGTTGTTAGGTAATTTGATTTATCAGTTTTATAAAAATTAAATTCATATGATTTAAGTTGCGCACCATGTAAAAACTTCTCTAATTGTATATTGGTAATTTTAGATAAATTTGTTTCAAAAAAAGATTTTTCAATTTTATTATTCTTTAGAAAAAGAAATAAATTAGATCCAAGTTTCTCGTAATCTAAAGAAGTCTTAGACTTGGTACAATTTACAAAAATATATGTTTTGTCATTTATATTTTGAATTAGAAATTTTCTCTCTACGAATAATTTATTAGCAAATATAGATTTATTTAAAGATTTAAGGATTTTGTTTTCAGCGTTTTTATTATTTAATAAAATAACCTGATTATCTTTGGCTACTTTAGGTACTTTGGTTACAAAATCTAATTTTAGCTTCATTTTTTTGAAATATTTAATAGATAATGTTGTATATTTATTAAATTAATAATTTCAATGAATAAATTAATATTTCGTAAATTATCGTCTGATATTCTTCTATTTTTTTTGATATCGACAATGGCGATAACACTAATTGTGTGGGTTGTGCAAGGCGTAAATTTACTAGATATTGTAACTGAAAAAGGACATTCGATAAAAGTTTATTTTTTTTATTCATTATTAAATTTACCTAAAATCTTAGGTAAACTTTTGGTTTTTACTTACTTTTTGACCTTATTTGTTATTTTAAATAGATATGAAGAAAATAATGAAATACTAATTTTTTGGACGAATGGGATAAAAAAAATCTATTTCATAAATTTCATATTAAGACTTTCTATTTTATTTGTATCACTTCAGTTAATTTTAAATTTATTTATAGTACCAACATCTCAAAAGATGGCACAAGATTATCTTAGGAATTCTTCCTTAGATTTTTTTCCTAAA
>CACAUA010000016.1 GCA_902535625.1 uncultured Pelagibacteraceae bacterium
TAGATCTGAGGTTGCTAGAAAGTGTTCTGAAAGTGTTGGAGCTGAAATGAAATCTTACACATATTTGAGAGGACCCTATGACTTTATAGTTGAAACCCATGGTACATTTGAGCAAATGGCTGCTATAAAAATGGCCACTGAGGGAAGTGGTGCACTTAAAAATATCGCTATTTGTGAGGAAACACCAATGAATGAAATTGCAAATCACGCAACAAAAGTATCAAGTGGTTATAAAGTACCTGGACAATAATCTTACTGGTAGCTTCATTAATATGAAGCTACCAATTTAAAATCGAAGCTGTCAAAATATCTCATACAAATAAAATAATATTGATTTATTAAGAAAGTTATGAATAAGAGAAAATTTATAAAATTATCTATTTTTGGATCGTTACTATATAGTATTTTTCCTTACAAAATTTCATTAGCTGAAACCAAAAAAATAATTAATCAAAATTTAACAGAAGCCCAAAAAAAAATTATGTTTGAAGAGGCAACTGAACGTCCTTTCTCAAGCCCTCTTAATCAGGAGAAAAGAGAAGGTTTTTATCACTGTGCAAATTGTGGAGCTAAACTTTTTAAGTCTAATTCAAAATTTGATAGTGGAACTGGTTGGCCATCATTTACAGAGGCACTTCCTGGAGCCTTTAAAACGAAAGTTGATTACAGCTTTGGCATGAAAAGAATCGAATATCATTGTGCAAAATGTGGTGCCCATCACGGTCATGTATTTGAAGACGGTCCTGGACCTACTGGAAAAAGATATTGTAATAACGGCTTATGTTTAATATTTAAGCCATCATCATAAAATGGAGGAATAATGAAGATATTGAGTATATTAAAAGGAGTTGAATTAGTTATAGCAGATTTAGAGGTAAATTTGGGAGAACAGGTGAGAAGTGCACCTACTTTATGTGCTAGATATAATGGTAAAATTATACCATTAAACACTGCTCATGATGGTAGGCCTATTCTTATGAGAGAAGAAAACGCTTTAGAAAACTAATTTTGTATTTAATTGCGTCAACTTAATTAAGTTTATTTACAAAAAAATATTATAAAAAATAACTATGACATTTGAATTACCAAAACTAGATTATTCTAATGAGGCTTTGTCTCCAATAATGTCACAAGAAACATTAGAATTACATCATGGAAAACATCATCAAACCTACATAACAAATCTTAACAATTTTATAAAAGATACAGACATGGCTGAAATGTCATTGGAAGATATAATTGTTAAAAGCTCAAAAGATAAATCAAAAGCTGGAATATTTAATAATGCAAGCCAGCATTGGAACCATAATCTTTTTTGGAAGTGCATGAAGCCAAAAGGTGGTGGGAATATTCCGTCAAAACTTGAGAAAAAAATTATTGAAGATTTTGGAAGTGTTGAAAAATTCAAAGATGAATTCAAACAAGCAGGTATAACTCAATTTGGATCAGGTTGGTGTTGGTTATCTTTAAATAATGATAAATTGGTTGTTACAAAAACAGCTAATGCTGCTAATCCTTTAATTGATAACTTAAAACCAATACTTGGTTGTGATGTCTGGGAACATTCATATTACATTGATTATAGAAATAGAAGACCTGAATATTTAGATAAATTTGTAGATAATCTTATAGATTGGGAATTTGTTGAATCTCTATTAATCTAGTTAATTCTAAAACTTTTCGATATAAAACAAAGTTTTAGTGGGTATGAACGAGGAAAATCAGCGTAAACTCTGGAAAATAATTCAGGAAGCTGGCGATTATTTACATGGTCAACTTCCTGATCATCCAAATCATCCAAAAGGAAGAAATCCATATGCTCATGTAGCAATATGTGTAAAAAACAAATTTAATTCTACTTATAAAGATATTCCTGATGACAAATTTGATGAAGTAATCAACTATATTAAATATTTAAAAGAAAATCCTAGTTAATTAGATATAGTTTTTAGAAACTCGTCTACTTCACTACTTTTAGTATTCCAAGCTGTAACAAGTCTAACTGTCTTGCCGCCTAATTCCTCATTGCTCATCATATATTCTTCTGTATTTAAATGCTCAACCATCTTTTTTGGCAGTTTAACAAAAACTTCATTTGCCTCAGTTGGATATTCAAGTTTAACTTGATTACTAGAAACTAAACCATCGCTTAATTTTTTTGCCATTAGATTTGCGTGTCTTGCGTTTTTTAACCAAACATCATTTGAGATATATCCATCTAATTGTGCAGAAACAAAACGCATTTTAGACAATAGATGACCAGATCTTTTTAACAAAAAAGGTAAATTGCCAACTAATTCCTTATTAAATATAATAATTGCTTCAGCTGCTATACATCCGTTCTTCGTTGCTCCAAAAGATAATATGTCAATTCCTGATTTCCATGTCATTTCTGCGGGAGTAACATCTAGTGAAACAAGCGCATTAGCAAATCTAGCACCATCCATATGTACTTTTAATTTTTTTTTATGTGCAATTTCAGAGATATTTCTAATTTGATCTAAAGTATAAACTTCACCAGTTTCTGTTGCTTGAGTTATGCTAACAATAGATGGTTGAGTATGATGCACAATTCCAAACCCTCCAATATTATCATTTAGCTCATCAACTGTTATTTTGCCGTCTTTACCGTTTAATGGAACAAGTTTTGCTCCACCTGTATAAAATTCAGGAGCTCCACACTCATCAACATTGATATGAGAAAATTTGTGGCAATAAATATTTCCAAATGATGGAGATATAGCAGAAAGTGCTAAAGCATTTGATGCAGTTCCTGATGCTGTAGGGTAAACAATTACATCCTTTTCGAAAATTTTAGAAAATTTTTCTTGTAACACACCTGAAATTTCATCGTTACCATACGGAGGAGCAATACCATCATTTGCTTTGATAATTGCATCCAAAACTTCTGGACAAGCTCCTGTCACATTGTCTGAAGCAAATTTTACTCTTTTGCGTTTTGTATTAATTTTTGCGTTCATTTTATTGTTTTGGAAAATAATCTTTTAAAGTACCTTCTCTATAAACATCGGCTGTACAACAATGAAGGCCTCCACCAAAAGCATATGCATCTCTCAACTCTACAGGAATAACTTCCATACCTAATTTATCTAACTGTTCAGCTTGATATTTTTCACTTTTTTCAACGCATACAGTTTTAGGGTCAAGAACTAAAACATTCATTGATAGCCATACTGAAGAGTAACAAAGTGGTGGTGGGGTATTATGAGCAGGTTGTGCAGCATCAATAATTTCCCATCCATTATCTTCAAATAATTTTCTTTGTTCTTTTGGAAGTCTTCGTTGTGGATTATTAATAATTAACCCTTCTTTAATTGGGGTAAAGGTTGCATCAATATGAATTGGATAAGGATCGCCTGGGAAATTTACAGCATGAACTCTATGATCCTTAAAATGTCTTTTTATCCAATCAATTCCTTTTAAGTTAGTTGTAAATCCGTGTTGTACAACTAAATCCTTTCCAAATCTTAGAATATCTGCGGCATCAAATAATGGCTCTTCCTCAGTTGTGACAAAGTATTTATTTTCTGTCCATTCAAGTCTTTTTGTTACACCAATTTTATCTGATAAATAGTCTTTTCTATAGTCTGCATCTGTTAATCTAGGCTTTGGTGCTGACTCATGTCTCATATTTGGATCTTTATTATAATAGTCTTTTAATAATGGTCTGTAACATAGGTACTCAAACCATCTGCACCTGTAGCTCATTGTAGCTTCTAATATTTCATTTCCCACAGTTAACAAAACATCTCTAGGAGGCATGCATCCAAACATAGTTTCGGCTTTCCAGTCAGGAGTTGATGTTGGTTGATTAAAATCTAAAGGTGTTGGTCTATCAACTTTTATGCCCCTTTTTTCAAGTAAATTTGAAAAGTTATCTAATAGTTCATTAGCTTTATCAACAGAGTCCTTAGTTCTTGGACCATAAGTTCCTCGCATATCAGAGTCTTCTGGAACTTTAGCATCTAAAGCAGGTTCGGGCGCTGGAATACAAGTACCATCTGCTCTTCCAACAATTACATGTTTTAATGGATCCCATTCATTCCAACTGTTAACAATCTTATTATTTTGAACCATGTAAAATTAATTTAATCCAATAAATCTTCTATTAGATTGCATTATCATACTATAATAAAATATAGCTAAAAAAATAAAGAAGCCCCCAATAATTGTGTTAGTTGAAGGAATTTCATTTATTCCAAGCCATGGAAGCCAAACCCAAAATATTCCTCCTATTACTTCAGTCAAAGACAATAGAGTCAGATCAGCTGCTGGAATATGTTTTGATCCAATTGAGTAAAGAATTAAGCCCATGCATACAAGTGTTCCATGAGTAGCAAATAACGCTTCATTTTTATTTGAAGATAAGAAATTTGCATCGTTATTTAAAAGCATAACTGTTGAAAATAAAAAACAAAATAAGCCTGCTATAGCAACTGTTGTAAACTTGGGAGTTTGTTTTCTCCATCTCAGACTTACTGAAAAAATTGAAAAACCTAGTGCAGATACTAATCCAAATATTAGACCCATTAAAGAATTTTCTTCAGTATTACCGTGGGCCATTACTATTATACCAAATGCAGCAACTAAAATTGATATCCATACTGTAATTGATATTTTTTCTTTCAAAAAAAGAAAACCAAGTAACGCTGTTATAAAAGGCATAGCAGCCAAACATAATAGAGTTACTGCTGCTGTCGTATTAGTAATTGACCAAATAAAAGTTATCATTGCTGTTCCTAAACCAACACCACCTATAACTCCAGATATCCCAATTTTTAAATAATTTTTATAAAAGGAAATTCCTTCTTCCAAGAATAAGTAAACATTGAGCAATAAAAAAATAACAATACCTCTAGCAAACAAGTATTGCCAAGGGACAGTTTCGGGTTGATCTATATGTCTTACAACATATGGTCCAAATGACCAAAGTATGCCTGCAAATAAAACAATTGGAATAGCTACTTTAGGATTTTTTAAATCAGGCATAAATTAATTTATTTTTTATAAATTTTTAGTGATATTATTAAATAAATATGGATTTAGATATAATAAAAATTGCATCTGACACGACTAATAATAAGATATTGAAAGATTACACCCATAGATCGAAATACAAAAATAAAACTTGTGGTGATATAATTGAAATGAGAGTTAATATTAAGAAAGATATAATACAAGATATTGGGTATCAGACAAAGTCTTGTGTATACTGTCAGGCTTCTGCAAGCTTAATATCTCATAAACTTATCAAAAATAATAAAAATAAAGTTAATTATTTATTAAAAATTCTTATCGATTATTTTGAAAAAGAAATTAAACCTTTGCCAAAAAATCTAAATAAATTTAATAAATTGTTTAATAAAAAAAATATATCTAGAAAAAACTGTGTATTAATGCCATTAATTACACTTAAAAAACTCAACATTGATGAATAATTTGGATATTAAAAAACCTCTTATCGCAGCAATATTTTCTACTTTGACAATCGGAGTTTTGTCATTGCTTACTTATAAAACACCTTATGGATTATTTTTGATTGCTTCCTTTGGTTCTACAATGGTTTTACTTTATGGGTATCCAGAAAGTCCTTTTGCAAAACCTAAAAATATATTTTTTGGTCATTTTTTAACTGCACTTGTTGGTGTGATATTTGTGAATTTCGTTCCACTTCCGATATATATTATTATACCTGTCGCTGTTGGAATAGGTGTCGGATTAATGATCATTCTTAATGTAACCCACCCTCCTGCAGGAGGGAATCCTATAATTGTGATCATGGGATCTGTATCTTTCGAATATTTAATATCCCCAGTTATAAGTGGATCAATTATTGTGATAGTTTTCGGCATAATCTTGAATAAATTTATTGCTAAAAGGAATTACCCAAAATAAACACAATTTGTTTGCTAGTCCTATTTAACTTGTGCTAGTCTTTTCAAATAATAATTAATAATTTAGCTTTAAGAAGCTAGTAATAGGAGTAAAAATGAAAGTACTTTGTGTATTGTATGATGATCCAAAAGGAGGAATGCCTAAATCTTATCCTCTGTCGGATTTACCAAAATTGGAGAAATATCCAGATGGAATGACATTGCCATCGCCTAAAGGAAGAGATTTTACACCAGGCCAATTACTTGGTTGTGTTTCAGGTGAACTTGGTTTGAGAAAGTTTTTAGAGAGTAATGGACACGAGTTGATTGTTACTAACAGTAAAGATGGAGATGGATGTGAAGCGGATAAACATATTGTTGATGCTGACATTGTTATCTCTCAACCATTTTTCCCTTATTATTT
Source organism: uncultured Pelagibacteraceae bacterium (assembly GCA_902535625.1). Lineage (GTDB taxonomy): Bacteria > Pseudomonadota > Alphaproteobacteria > Pelagibacterales > Pelagibacteraceae > Pelagibacter. The sequence goes on from CACAUA010000016.1 coordinate 6,319, forward strand.
AACTAAAGAAAGAATTGCTAAAGCTAAAAACCTTAAGATGGCAATTACAGCAGGAATAGGTTCTGATCACGTTGATTTACAAGCAGCAATGGATAATAAAATTGATGTTGTTGAAGTAACTTTTTGTAATTCAAGATCAGTTGCTGAACACATAGTCATGATGATTGTTTCAATGGTTAGAGATTATCATAATCAACATAGAATAGTTAATGAAGGTGGATGGAATATTGCAGATGCTGTTCAAAGAAGTTATGACGTTGAAGGAATGCATATAGGAACTGTTGCTGCTGGAAGAATAGGATTAGATGCACTTAGAAAAATGAAACCATTTGATGTTCATTTGCACTATTTTGACAGACATAAATTACCTGACAGTGTTGAAAAGGAACTAAACTTAACTTTTCATGAGTCAGTAGAGTCTATGGTAAAAGTTTGCGATGTTGTTACAATTAATTGCCCACTTCATCCTGAAACTGAAAATTTGTTTGATGATGAAATGATAAGCAAAATGAAAAAAGGAGCATACATAGTTAACACTGCAAGAGGTAAAATTTGTAATCGAGACGCAATAGCAAAAGCACTAAAAAGCGGACAACTAAGTGGTTACGCAGGTGATGTATGGTTTCCTCAGCCCGCTCCAAATGATCATGTATGGAGAACAATGCCAAATCATGGAATGACACCACACACTTCTGGTACATCTTTATCTGCTCAAGCAAGATATGCAGATGGTGTTAGAGAAATATTAGAATGTTTCTTTGAGGGAAATGAAATTAGAAATCAATATTTGATCGTAAAAGATGGCCAATTAGCAGGAATGGGTGCGCACTCTTACAGTAAAGGGTCTGCAACTAGTGGATCAGAAGAGGCTGCTAAATATCAAAAAAAATAAAATAGATTTATTAAAGGTATGCTACTTAAATAAGTAGCTACCTTTAATACCATAGATTTAAACCCTCATTATTATATATTTTGTATATGAGGTTATTTTATTACTTTTTTTTATTATTTCTTATCTCGACATCATTCTCTCATTCAAAAGATAAAGCGTATTTTGCAGGAGGTTGCTTCTGGTGCATGGAAGAGTCTTTTGAAATGTTGGAAGGTGTAGAAGAAGTTATATCTGGTTACTCAGGAGGGATCACTGCAAATCCAACATATAGGGAAGTCACTTATGGAGATACTGGTCATTTCGAGGTTGTTGAAATAATTTATGACAAAGAGAAAATATCCTATAAAGAACTCTTAAAAAATTTCTGGCTTAATATTGATCCATTTGATGCTTATGGCCAGTTTTGCGATAAAGGATACAGCTACAGATCTGTAGCATTTTATGAAAACGATTATCAGAAAGATTTAATTGATAAAGATATAAAAAGATTAGAAAAGAAATTTAAAAAAAAGGTAGTCACATATGTTAAAGAATTTGAGATTTTTTACAAAGCAGAGGATAAACATCAAGATTACTATCAAGTATATTTAGAAAATTATTTAAAATATAAGAAAGCATGCAAAAGAGAGAGAATACTTGATATTATTTGGGGATCATAATTAATGCCTGTAACAAGCAAATTTGTAGCTTTAAAAAACTATATCCCTACAGGTTTACCAAAAGAAACTGACTTTGAAATAAAAACTAAGGAGATATCTTTAGATACTAAGAACAATATATTGGTTTTAAATTTATGGATTTCAGTTGATCCTTATATGAGAGCAAGGATGACTGAAAGAAAAAACTATAAACCACCTTTTAATATTGGTGAAGAGATGGAAGGTTATGCTTTAGGTATAGTTAAAGAGTCTAAAGACAAAAATTTTAAAGAAGGAGATATTGTTTTTAGTAATTTCGGAATGAGAGATTACTTTGTTTGTAATTCCAATGATCTAAAAAAAATTGAGCCAATGAATATTCCTATACAAACATATCTGGGTCCACTTGGAATGACAGGTCATACAGCTTATATAGGACTTTTTAAACATGGTGAATTAAAACCAGGTCAAACAATCCTTGTTTCTTCAGCTGGAGGTAGTGTTGGATCTACTGTTTGTCAAATTGCAAAAAATATGGGTTGTAAAGTAATTGCAAGTACAGGATCTGATGAAAAAGTTAAATGGCTGAAAAATGATTTAAAAATTGATCATGCGTTTAACTATAAAAAAATTGAAAATCTTGTTTTGCATCTTAAAGAAGTTTGTCCCGAAGGATTTGATTTATATTTTGATAATGTAGGTGGTGATTTCTTAGAGTCAGCTATTTTTCAAATGAAGAACTTTGGAAGAATTGTAATTTGTGGAAGGATATCCCAAATGAATGCAACTAATCCTGGCTCTGGTTTAAAAAATATGGCTCATGTTCTTGTAAAAAGACTAACTATTAAAGGTTTTATAATTTTTGATCATGAAGATGATCGAGAACAGTTTGAAACCGATATGGCTAAATGGCTATTAGAAGATAAAATTAAATTTAAAGAAACTGTTTACGAGGGTATAGAAAATACGCCAAAATCATTCATTGATTTATTAGAAGGTAAAAACATAGGAAAAATGCTTGTAAAAATTTAATTAGAATTTTTATGAAATTTTTAAAGAAATTTTATAGACCCTTTTTATTAACCTATATTTTTTTGAGTATAGCTATCAGTTTTTATCCATCATTTGATTTTTACTCACTAAAAGGTCAAATTCTTATAATTGCCGTATCTTTTTTTAATGGGATGATGGGAGTTTACGTAAAAAAATTATAAGACATAGGGCTCGGGTCTTGCAGAACTATTTAATACTCTTTCGACTGCGAAAACACTAATATCTATAGTTTGATAACTGCCTGTAGTTATTAATTCAGTTAGAGCTCTACCAATTCCTGGTGCTTGCATTAAACCTCTGCCAGTAAATCCTGAGGCCATGTAAACATTTTCATATTTTGGATGTTTTCCAACTACAGCATTATTATCTAATTTGTTACAATCATAATATCCAGCCCATCCACCTGTTAATTTGAGTTCTTCAAATGCTGGTATTCTTTTTGCAAGAGCAGGCCAAACTAATTCTTCAAAATCATTCCATGCAGGTTCGAGATCTTCTGCATCAAAAACTGAAATTGGAGAACCTGCTAAATATTCTTTTCCTTCTGGTCGCCAATATACTCCTGTTGTTAGATCTCCGGATAATGGCATCTCTGGAATATGTTTAGGACATTTAACTCTAAAGACTGTATGTTTTTGAGGTACTACAGGAATATCTTCAAGTAGTTCCTTAGTCCAGCACCCAGCTGCGGAAATAATTGTCTTTGCATTAATTTCAGATAGGCTCTTAACCTCTCCCTTAATAAATTCTGCCCCAAGATCAATTGCTTTATGCTTTAAAGCGCTATGAAATAAAAATGGATCAATCCATCCCTCACTCTTGTTATCAGTAAATGTTGCAGTTTCAATTCCTTCCTCATTAATGTAAGGAAAATAGTTTTTCAATTCAGAACCTTTAATATTTTTTGTACCCGCTTCACATTCTTTATGATTTTCTAAAGCTCTGTATTGCTCTTCTGCATGATCTGGTCCAAACATTAGAAGATATCCATTGGGCACCATGCTAGCTGTTGGATTTGGATTTTTTTCAGTTTTCAATAATTCTGGTATTTGAAATATAAATTCCCTTGCAAATTTTCCTAAAAGAATATTTTCTTTTTGAAAAAACTGTCGTCTAAATCCACCAAGTGATAATGGGAATGATGCAGTTTTATAAGTTGGATCCCTTTCAATGACTTTTACTTTTCTGCCTTCTTTGGACATAAAGTATGCAGTTGCAGCTCCAATTATACCACCACCTACTATTACAACATCATCCATATTAGTTTATCAAAAAAATGTTTATATTTAAAAGCAATGCAAAACAACACCATAACAAATATGGAATCATCAAGTACATGCTTAATTGGCTTATATTCTTATATTTAAATACCAATAAAACAATAAATATAATTAACACAACAAGATTTAAAATTGCTAAAGAAATATTATGGAAACCAAAGAAAACAACACTCCAAGTTGTATTAAAAAAAAGATGAATGAAATATAAAAATACAATATTTAAATTTTTTGTGTTTTTATGCCACGCATTCCATATGGCTATTGTCATAAATAAATAAAGTAATGTCCATACTGGCCCAAATATCCAATCTGGTGGATTGTATTGAGGTTTAGATAAATTTGAATACCAAGGTTCTTTAAAATTTATAGTAACCAAACCTCCAATAAATGAAGCTGAAGACGTAGTAATTGCAAAGAGAATAAAAGATAAAATTTTATTTTTTAGCATTTAAGTACTATACAGCAGTTAAATATGAATAAAAAAGTAATTTGGATCACCGGCGGAAGTACAGGAATTGGCAAAGCACTTGCGTTAAAATTTGCTAATAATGGATGGACAGTTGCTATTTCTGCAAGAAGAGAAAATTTATTAAAAGAAATCGAAGATAAGCATCAAAATATTAAATCTTTTCCACTTGATGTAAATGATAAGGAAAAGTGTAAGTCTGTTTTTGAAAATATAAAAAAGGAACTTGGTGACATCGAAATTTGTTTTTTTTCTACGGGAACTTGGGATCCAAAAAAAGAAAAAGAAATTGATGTAGAGCAAATTGAAAATGTATTTAAAGTAAATTTTTTTGGAACATTAAATTGTATAAAAGCAGTTGAAACTCATTTTCGAGAAAGAGGAAAAGGTATTATTACCATTGTATCTTCGATTGCAGGATACAAAGGCTTACCTAACTCAAGTGGCTATGGACCATCAAAAGCTGCTTTAAGTAATCTTGCTGAAAGTTTACATTTTGATTTTGGAAGATATGGTGTGAGGGTTTGTTTAGTTTCTCCAGGTTTTATCAAAACACCAATGACTGATAAGAATGATTTTAAGATGCCTTTTCTAAAAACTCCAGAATTCTCAGCAGACAAAATTTATGATGGGCTTATTAATGGTTCTAATTTTGAAATACACTACCCAAAAGAATTAACTTTGATCCTTAAATTTTTAAAAATAATACCTGATCGATTATATTTTTATTTAATACGGAAATTAACTAAATTACAAAAAAAATAAAATTAATCTTTAACAAACATCACAGTCAACTCTGCAACTTTAATTCCAAATTTTGTCATCTTAGCTCTGTTGATAGCTACTCTTTCATCTTGCATAAATATCCAATCATCAAAAGTAATTTTGATATTTTTTCCTTTCACAGGAACTAACAAAACATACTCAAATTTAAATGCTGGGCCATATGAATACCCCCTAGCCTTACCAACTACATCGCCTGCAGTTCCCTCGTAATTATGTTCATCAATTTTATCTATTACCCATTGCCTATTTTGTATTTCACCATCATTCCAAATAAATTTTTCGTCTAATATAAGTTGTTTGCCATCCCACTTACCGTCTAGGTCTGCTGAAAATTGTCTTGTAACTTTACCTGATCTGTTTTGTAGTATACCCCAAGCTTTGACGTTTCCGCTTAAATATTCTTCAATTATTAGTCTTGGTTTTTGATCTTTAAAATCTTCTGGTTTCATAGATTGATTATTTATACAGCTTGTAATTAATCCTGTGAAAATTATCAATAAAAATACTTTAAAAAATTTTTTGTTAATCATATTAAATTTTATTTTGCATGGAA
>CACAUA010000017.1 GCA_902535625.1 uncultured Pelagibacteraceae bacterium
ACTTTTTGTATGATTGAACATGATATGGATTTTATAAGCAGAATGTGTGATCCGGTAATAGTAATGGCAGATGGTTCAGTTTTATTTGAAGGAACATCTGAAGAAGTCAAAAAAAATGAAAAAGTAATTGAGAGCTATCTTGGAAAGTCAAACTTAACAAAAAAAGAAAATTAATGGCGTACTTTGAAGGAGCAAAAATGACTGCAGGTTATGGGGAGGGCCCTGATATTATTAGTTCATGTTCTATAACTGCCAATAGGGGAGAGATAGTAGCTATTTTAGGTCCCAATGGTGCTGGCAAATCAACAGCCATGAAAGCGATGCTCGGATTATTAAAATTAAAATCAGGTTCTGTAACTTTGAATGGTGAAGATATTTCAAAAATTAATCCTCAAGATCGAGTAAAAAAGGGTATTTCATTTGTTCCACAAACAAGAAATGTATTTGCTGAGTTGACTGTAAGAGAAAATTTAGAGATTGGTGGCTTTTTGACAGAAGGTAGTTTAGAAAATAAAATTGAGAGTATTTATAGCTTATTTCCAATCTTGAGTGAAAAAAAATCCCAAGTCGTCGGACAATTATCTGGCGGACAACGTCAGCAAGTCGCGCTTGGAAGAGCTTTAATGAGTGATCCGTCAGTTCTTATGTTAGATGAGCCCACAGCTGGAGTTTCTCCAATTGTAATGGATGAATTGTTTGAACATATTATAAAAGTTAAAAAAACAAATGTTGCCGTTATTATGGTTGAGCAAAATGCAAAGCAAGCATTAAGTATTTCAGATCGAGGCTATGTATTGGTAACAGGTCAAAATAAATTTGAGGGATCCGGTAATGATTTACTTGAAGATCCCGAAGTTCGTAGATCATTTTTGGGAGCATAATGGATTTCTTAAATGCAATAATTGTACTTTTTAATTTTACAGTAATACCAGCATTAGCTTATGGTTCACAATTAGCTTTAGGTGCTATTTTTGTTACTTTAATTTATGCAGTTTTAAGATTTGCTAATTTTGCAACCGGAGACATGATGTCTTTTGGAACAATGTTTGCAGTTATTCTAACATATTATTTTCAGTCCTTAGGTTTTGGATTAGGTGTTTTACCAACAGCACTTTTAACAATTCCTTTCGCCATCCTAATGATGATTTTATATATGTTAATCATAGACAAATTTGTTTTCAGTTATTACAGGATAAAAAAAAAGTCCTCCAGTTCAGTTTGCAATGGTTAGTGTAGGGGTAATGTTTGTCACTCAAGCCTTAATTAGAATAATCATTGGACCATCCGACAGAAGATTTTTAGATGGTGAAAAATTTATAATTAAAGCAACAGAATTTAAAGAAATGACTGGTCTTGCAGAAGGTATAACTTTAAAATCAACACAAGCAATAACAATAATTGTAACCTTAATTGTTGTTTCAATAATGTTTTGGTTTTTAAATAAAACTAAAACTGGAACAAGTATGAGAGCTTATTCAGACAATGAAGATTTAGCATTATTGTCTGGTATAGATCCTAAGAGAGTTGTTTTGATAACATGGGTCATCGCAGGAATTTTGGCCACTATTGGTGGAGTATTATACGGTTTAGATAAAAGTTATAGACCTTTTGTTTATTTTAATAATATGCTTCCAATATTCGCCGCAGCAATTGTTGGGGGAATCGGAAATCCATTTGGAGCCTTCCTAGGTGGATACGTTATAGCCTTTGCAGAAATATTTGTAACTTACGCATACAAAAGATTTATTTCATATCTATTACCTGAACATCTTGAGCCAGATTCTTTACTCCAGTTATTATCGACAGATTACAAGTTTGCAGTTTCATTCTCAATTTTAGTAATTGTTTTATTAATAAGGCCGTCAGGTATCTTTAAAGGAAAAGTGATATGAGGAATTATAAAAATGTCATTGCCGCATATTCAATCATGATATTATTAATAATTTTGGTTGGGATATTTCAATCCTGGTCTATAGCATTAACTATTTTAAATTATTGTTTAATTTCTGCAGTTATGACAATTGGAGCAAATATACAATGGGGTTATGCTGGATTAATTAATTTTGGGATAATGGGATATACAGCATTAGGAGGATTAGCTGTAGTTTTAGTTTCGGTTGAACCAGTCAAAAAAGCTTGGCAAGTTGGAGGTTTAAATATTTTAGCTTGTATATGGATAATTGTTGCAATTATCTTTGTAGTTAAATTTATACTTAATAGATTTGATAAGTCTAAATTAAGAAATTACTCAGTAGCTTCTGTAATCTTGGGTGGAATAATTTTACTAAGAGTAACTGCTGCACCAGGGATAGAAGCTATAGAGTCAGTTGATCCAGCAAAGACAGGATTTCTCGGTGGCATGGGATTACCCGTTTTATTTTCCTGGATTTTCGGTGCACTTTTGGCTGGCGGTTTAGCATTTGTCATAGGAAAGATCGCATTAGGTCTTCGTGCAGATTATTTAGCTATTGCAACATTATTAATAGCAGAAATTATCGTTTCAATTATTAAACATGAGGAATGGTTGGCAAGAGGTGTAAAAAATGTAATAGGATTAAAAAGACCAGCACCATACGAAATAGATCTACAAACTTCAGAATGGTTTATAAATTTAGTTACAAAATTTAATTCATCAAAATTAAATTTGATTAATTCAATCTCTGATAAGCAAGAAGTTCTAAATCAAATGGTTATTGATGCTTCATCGGTCTATGTAAAATTATGTTTTACAGGTTTATTTCTTACTGTTGTTATTATCTTGTTAATTGTGACACAGAAAGCCCTTTATTCACCTTGGGGAAGAAAAATGAGAGCTATAAGAGATAATGAAGAGGCGGCAAGTGCAATGGGTAAAAATATTGTTAAAGAGCATCTTCTTATTTTTATTTTGGGATCTGCAATTGTTGGCTTAGCTGGAGCTATGATGGTTACAAATGATGGTTTGTTTACACCAGGTAGCTACAGACCTATGAGATATACTTTTGTAATTTGGGTTATGGTTATAGTAGGTGGAACAGGAAATAATTTCGGAGCAATATTGGGGGGATTTGTAGTTTGGTTTTTATGGGTCGAAGCTGCTCCAATTGCATTATTTTTAATTAATTTGTTTACATCCCATCTGCCAGAAACTAATGCAGTTAGAGTTCACTTAATTGAAAGTGCTCCATATTTTAGATTCTTGATTATTGGAATTGGTTTACTTTTAATAATGCGTTATAGACCACAAGGAATTATTCCAGAAAAAATCATCAAACAATAATGTATTATATTTTATTAGGTATTGTTTTAGGATTAATATTTTATTTATCTGACAAATATTTATTTTAAAACCCCAGTTAAGAAACTGGGGTTTTAATTTCTAATTATCTTTGCTTTTTGTCTTTAAACTTTCCACCTTTTATTTCTTTTTCAATAAAAGATCCAAAAGCTTCACCAACATCTGTAAATTCAACAGCTGTAGCACCTTCATAGTTTACCGCTTTACCTTTAGCTAATAAATCAAGTGCTTTCTTTAATTCACCTGGATAAATTTTTGTTCCAGGAGCATTGGCTACTGACATTACATTTTTTTGAACAGTCATTCTGTCAGCTTTTCCACCAGCTTGCATTGCAAGCGTGATCAAGGCTGCCGCGTCATAACTTTCACCTGTGTAAGGACCTGATGAGTCAATACCACCAGCACTAGCAACTTCTTTAAATATACCAGCACCTTTACCCATTGATCCAGGTAAAGATCCAAATGATTTATTTAAATCTTTTCCAAATCTGTCAGTAAGAGAGTCACCAATCATTCCATCTGAAAGAACAAAGGTATCAAATGATCCAGAGTCTAACGATCCTTGAATTATACTACCACCAGCTTGATCTAAGTAACCTAAAACAGCAAGAGCATCTCCACCCGCTGCTGCAAGTGTAGCTACTTCTGCACCATAGTCACCTTTACCTTCTTCGTGTGCTGTAACAGCTGTGACTTTAATACCATGAGCTTTAACTGCAGCTACATAAACATCAGCTAAACCTTTTCCGTAGTCATTGTTAGTATGAGTTACAGCTAATGATTTAACTTTTCTGTCCTTTGTAATATCCGCTAAGACTTGTCCTCCTCTAGCATCCGATGGAGCAGTTCTAAAGAAATAACCATTATCATTAAGATCAGTTAATCCTGGAGATGTAGCTGATGGTGAAATCATAACAACACCATTTGGTACGGCAACATTAGTTGCTATTGCACCTGTAACACCAGAACAATCAGCACCCATAATAGCAACAACACCACCTGAAACTAAACCTTCAGCAGCAGTTGTAGCAGCAGCAGAATCAACACAAGTTGAGTCAGCTCTTTCTACAGATATTTTTTTTCCACCAAGTAATGAGCCAGAATCTGAAGCTTCTTTAAAGGCAAGTTCCGCAGAAGCGGCCATTGCAGGTGTTAGGGTTTCAATTGGACCTGTAAATCCTAAAATAATTCCCATCTTAATTCCATGCCCGTCTGAAAAAGCTTTTGAAGTAAAGCTTAAAACAAACACGAATATACCTATTAATAATTTTTTCATATTTTCCCTTTAATTGTTAACAATTTGTATAATTAAAATTAAATCCTATTAAATATAATTTTCAATGAGAAAATTTATTATTTTTGATAAAGATTTTAAAGAAAACTCAATATTTATTAAAAATTTATAACTCCTGATACCAGAATATCTCGATCGATAAATTTATTGCTTATGTGCCCTAAATCATCCGTAAATAATGCTTTTACTCCAATTTTAAAATTATCAGTTATATTTTTGTAATAACTAATTTTTAAATCTTTTTGTCTACCTGATGGAGAAACATTAATAGTATGATCTGTATAAGGCAATATCCCATTTTTATCTGCAAGCCCAAATAATCGAAAGCTCATTTGACCATCTTCAGCCCTATTTGGCTGTGAAAAGCTAATATTTATTTTGTCATCACCCAATAAATTAATTTGTTCAAACCCAAATTCAAAGCTTGAAGAAAGAATATTCGTACTCTTTGTAAATATTGTATTATCTAAATTATTAATTTTTGTATCACCTATCATAGAAGATAAATAAATACTCTTGCTTTCATTTAAACTTTTTAACAAATTAAAACCAAAAAAATTTGATAATGTTCCATTATCATCTAACTTAAATGCACCATTTGCTTTTGATAGTAAAAAAGTTTCTTTTTCCTTATTTAAACCCGTAGTGAAGGATAATTTATCAAAATATTCATTATTTAAATTAATTGACAGTGCTAAAGATTCAATGGGTATGACTACATCTTTATTTATATTTGTTAAAGGGTTAATCTCAGAGTTATTATATCCAATAAATAGATCACCACCAAAAAAATTTAAATTACCATTAACCCCAATACCATAATTTTCAGTTGTAAAAGGATTTTGGTAAGCATTATGATTATATAAATTAAAGTTTTGTAATGCTATGTTATTGTCATCTAAAGTTATACTAAATGTATTACCAAACTCATTTCCAAATTTAATATATTCATTTGAAATCTCTGATGATTGATATTTTTTATTAAGAGAAATTTTTTCATAGTCAAAATTTTTTAAGGTACTTAGCTCATCTTTGAATGATAGTTCAATTTTTTGATCACTTATCTTGTCATGATAAATAAAATCAGAAATATTTAATTTGAAACCTCCATTTAAAGCATCGTATGCATATATTGATTTATTTTCTAGGCCATTAAATATTGCGTCACCAATAGAATTTGATGATGTAATACTTGAACTTTCAACTGAATATCTAATCATATTTGCAAATGGAATTGGATTTGCGGATCCACTTCCACCACCACCGGATCCTCCACCACCGGATCCTCCACCACCTCCAAAAGATAATGGATTTAAGCTAGTCGTTATTGGTGACAATGCAGCATAAAAATCAGGAACGCCATGCCCCCATTCATTATGATAACCATGTTTTATTGATGCTCCATGTGTCGTAAACGTTGTATTTCCTGTTGGTGTAAACCAGGCGTTATTAGCTGAAGCTAGTAATCTGTCTGCTAATTGCTCAGGTGTGTGATTTGGGAATGCTTGAGCAAGTAATGCAATTCCTCCACTAATCATTGGACTTCCCATTGAAGATCCTTGAATATTTGCATACTCACTTGAGCCTCCACTAGTTACATGTGAACCAGAACTAATTTTGAAATCATCTACTGTTAAACAATATTCTTTACTATTTCCACAAGCATTACCCTTTCTTGTAAAATCTGATGTGCTTGCGCTATTTAAAGAGGAGCCGGTATAATCAGCATAAATAACAGTTATCCAAGCATCAGATAAATCAATTGATTCTTTTACACCATCATAGAAAAATGGAAGAGCTGCCATGGCATCCGCATCATCTTCTACAACATTTCCAGCTGAGAAAACTATAATTCCATTATTTTGAAAGTTATCTAATGCAGTTACATAAGCATCAACATCAGTTGAACTTGTAAAAAGACTTGTGCTGTTTGCAAGTTGCTCAGCATGTGTTGTGCCATTTGCTGTCATTAAATTTTGTAAAGTCGTTGCCTCAAAAGTATCTACGCAAGTACTTCCAATTTTTTGAGAACAAAATCCCCAACTATTATTTGAAGAGACTGCAGATAAAGCTCTTGCAGAGTCTAAATCACCAGCCATATTAGTACCCGAAGTGCCTATATGTGAAAAAGCTACATCTGCATCAGGTGCTACTCCTTGTCTTGATGCATTAATATCTCCAACGGCAATCCCTGCAACATGGACGCAGTGATTTAAATCTGTATGACTTGGATTGAATGTTGCATCATTATCAATCATGGTTACGGTTTTATTATTAAATTGTTCGTGATTTTCATCACAGCCAAAATCTGCAACATGAACAGTTTCCCCTTCACCAGTTAGATATTGACCACTTCCATCTTTAAAAGAATGAGCTTTATGAATATTTAGTAATTCGAATGGATGACCGCCTGTTGAATCTCCATCTACATTAGTCCAAGCAGTTCTGTTTGTAATTGTATTCTGCTGAGAGGTATCCTCTGTATAAGCGGTAGAATTACAAGCAAGAACATAATCATAAATTGTAATTGTAGTTGAAGTATTTCCTGTAGTTGAGATATCAGTTGTGCTTGCTGATAAAATAATTGTCTCAGAAGTTTCATTTGTCGTATCATTAATTGGTGTCAAAGTTATAGATCCAGATGTAGCTCCAGCAACAATAGTTGATGTTGTAGAAGATAAATTATAATCAACACTATTTGTTGCAGTTCCGCTTAAAGTATAAGTAATAGTTACATTTGAGCTATGTGCTTTTGTTAAATTACCTTTAATCGTTATTGCATTGCCACACTCACTCACTGTTGTAGAGGAAACAGTATAAGATAATGTTGCAGGTGTTGATGATTCACCGCTTGATCCACCTCCAAATCCAGCTCCTCCCAGAGCTGCAGCCCCAATTCCAGCCAACATACTAAATCCTTGATTGCTAAGTTTTGGTTTTTCTTCTGGTGGACTGATTTCAGCAAATTCAGAGAGAACTAAGGGCTCAAATGAATTATAAACATTTAATAACAGTTCCTGTCTTTCAAACTCACCAAGAATATTATTCTTATAAGTAATTATATTTATATCCTCAGTTAGAATATAAATATCTTGAGGATTTAATTTAATGTATTGATTAATTTTTGTTAAGTTTTTATCGGTCAGTATAATTTTTTTTGAATTAGATTTTTTTAATTCAAATATGTTATCAATAGCACCATATTCAAAGTCTCTTGATTTATTTCGAATAACATTTAAAGATTTATCACCCAAGCTTATATTTTGCTCAACAAAGCAATCTTTTAGTTTTTTTTTATAATCAATATAAGAGTTATAATAATCTACACATTTGCTTAATTCTTTAAAATTCTTAAAATTTGCAGCTTTACTGAAATTGTTTGAAGCAAAAAAAAGAAAAAATGAAAAAGTAATGAAAATTAATTTCATATGAAAACCTATCAAAATTTTATTTTATATTGAAGAATTTAAATTATCTATTTGGGGTATCTGTTGCAATTAGCTGTCCACGTATCTTTTCTCTAAAATAAATATATACTCCAGCCGATATAATAATTGCCGCACCTATAAATGTTTTTGGCTCAGGTATTGTCTCAAATAATATATATCCTGCAATCATTGCAAAAATTATATAAGAGTATTCAAATAAAGATACAATTGACGGTGAAGCAATACTATAAGCTGAAAAGACACAAAAAAAAGATATAGAAGCAACCACTCCCATTACAAAAACATAAGGCCATGAAGCTGAAGGGTTAGTAAACCATTCTCTCACAATAAACTGCAAAGTAGGATCAGAAAAATTATTAAATTTTCCGTCTCCACTAATAAGATAAATAATTAAACTTACAATAACTGCAAAAATATAAAGTAAGGTCATTTGAGTATATATATTATCTTTATCAGAGGTATATTTTGTAATTGTCATTGAGCATGCATAACAAAGTGCACACCCGACGGGTGCTAGTTTGAAAAAATTAAATTCTTCAAGTGTTGGATTAAGTACAATTAATACTCCTATAAAACCGACAACAATTGCACTCCATCTTCTAATTCCAATTTGCTCCTTTAAGAAAAATTTAGCAAACATAGACATAAAGAAAGGGCACGAGAAAAATAAAGCACTAACCATTGCTAAAGACATAAAAGTTAAAGAAATATAAAAAAAAGCAAATCCAAAAAAGAAACAAACAACCCTAACTAAAGTTAAAAAAGGATAATGTGTTTTAAGAGAAATTTTTTTATTTGTTATTAAAAAAAAAGATATGAGAATAGTAGCTTGTATTAAAGTTCTTCCCAAATATAACTCAAATAATGCAATATCTTCAAAAATGAACTTTATTAATGAGTCTTGAATGGAGAAAAAGGCCATTCCAGTCATAATAAACAAAATACCTTTTGTATTATCATTTGTTTGCATATCGCATCTATATCAAAAAAACTTTAACCTTCATAATTATTAAGATACTCTAAAAAGTATTTATGGAAGATTTTAAACCAATTTCTGGTAGCTGTATTTGTGGAGAAATTGAATATACTATTAAATCTAAGCCTTTATTTACACATGCTTGTCATTGTAAAGATTGCAAGAAAATAACTGGATCATCTTTCGTTGTTAATACAAGTATTTTTGAAAATTCATTAGATATCAAAGGTGAGCTTTTAGAAAAGAAGTTAATTGCAGGCAGTGGAAAAAGCTGCAAGGTTTACTTTTGCAAAAAGTGTGGTGTTTACATTTATTCTGACTATGAATTCGCTGTTAAAAGGATAAGTATCAGAACAAATACTTTATCTAATCCAGAGCTTTTTCCACCTCAAGCACACATATTTGTTAAAAGTAAAGATCCATGGATAAATATTGTAAACAAAGATATTTGCTATGATGAAATGTATGATCCTAAAATTGCTTGGCCTAAAGAAAGTTTAGATAGATATAAAGAATATCTCGAGTCTAATTAAGGATAAAGTCAGCTGCTCTTTCACCTATCATTAAAGTAGGTGCATTTAAATTACCACTTGTAATCTCTGGCATAACAGAGGCATCTGCAACTCTTAAATTTTCTAAACCGTGAACTTTCAATTTTTCATCAACTACCGCCATTTTGTCCACACCCATTTTTAATGTACAGGATGGATGATAAGCTGTTTCGGCTTTTGACCTAATATACTCGGTTATTTGTTCATCATCAGTTGCACTTTCACCTGGACCTATTTCTTTTCCAGCGTAAGGTTTCATTGAATCTTGACTTAAAATCTTTCTAGCTACACGAACACACTTAATTGTTTCTTTTAAATCATATTCATCTTTTAAATAATTAAATTGAATTTTTGGGTAATCGTATGGATTTGAGCTATTTAATTTAATATGTCCTCTACTTTTAGGTTGGTTCAAACTTGCATGTAATTGATAACCATGTCTGTCAGGATCAACTAATCCATGATCGATTACAAATGCTGGAAAAAAATGAAATTGAATATTCGGATAACTTTTGTCTTCTGAAGATTTGCAAAAACCACCTGCTTCTAAAAATGAAGTAGAACATGGGCCACTTTTTGAAAGAAACCATTGAATACCAATTTTAAGCATATTTATTTTGTTAACATAAGAATAGAGCGTATCTTTAGTTTTACATTCTTGCTGTATGTAGGTTTCTAAATGGTCTTGTAAATTTTGACCTACTCCCTCTAACGAGTGTACAACATTAATTCCTTTATCTTTTAAATCTTTTTCAGGTCCTACACCTGATAACATCAATAGTTGTGGTGAATTGATTGAACCCCCGCTTAAAACAACTTCTTTCTTAGCGTAAACCTTTGTGACTTTATTTTTAATATTTACTTCTATTCCAACTGCTTTTTTTCCCTCAAAAATAATCCTTTCAGCAAAAGAATTAGTA
>CACAUA010000018.1 GCA_902535625.1 uncultured Pelagibacteraceae bacterium
TAAAATTTCCTTCAGCTTCCAAAACTCTTTGAATTACAAACATCACATCTGGTCTACCGGCATCATATTCATCAAATACTAAAGCTACTGGATTTTGTATCGACCAAGGAAGAATTCCCTCCTTGAATTCTGTGACTTGTTTTCCATCTTTGATTACAATTGAGTCTTTACCAATTAGATCTATTCTACTAACATGACTATCTAAGTTAATTCTGATACATGGCCAATTCAATCTGGCTGCAATTTGTTCTATATGTGTGGATTTACCTGTTCCATGATAACCTTGCACTAAGACTCTTTTATTAAATGAAAATCCGGAGAGGATTGCTAAAGTTGTATCTTTATCAAATTTATAAGTTTTATCTATATCTGGCACATAATCAGTTTTTTTTGAAAATGCTTCGACTTCCATATCAGAATCTATACCGAATGTTTGTTTAATCGATAATTTAATATCTGGGGTCTGTTCAATATTTGTTGTCAATTTTTTCCTTATAAGTATTTTTTAATTGGGTATAAGCTAAAGTTATTACTTTAAGCTTATCTTCAAATTTTTTGTTGCCAGCATTCATATCAGGGTGAAATTTTTTCACAAGTCTTTTGAATTTTTCTTGTATTTTGGCCCATTTTAAACCAACTCCAACACCCAAAATTTCAAAGGCTTTAAGATCATTACTGTTAAACTTAAACTTATTCATATGATTCAAGTTACTAAAATCTTTAAATTTTCCATTTTCATCTTTTAAAGTATTATTCCACAATATTTTGAAAAAATTGTCTGAAGAGCTGAAACTCTGCGTTGGCTTATGCCATGTCATGTCGGACTTTAAAAAGTTGATTACTTGTTCGTCACTCATACCTGAAAAATAATTCCAGCTTTTATTAAACTCTCTTACATGCTCTAGACATAGAAGCCTATATTCTTTGCTGTTATCCTTTTCTTTTGGAGCTTTGTAAAGCCCCTCCTCATTGCAATTATTCCATTCACAAATATTTTTCATATAATATAATATCAAGTTTAATGGATATTAATCAACTTTCAAAAAAAATTGAAAATAAACTTTTGAATGACAGTTCTATAAAAAATGTAAAGATAATTGATAACACTTATAAGCATTTAAAACACAATTCACATCAAAAAGGCAAATATCATATTAAATTAGAAATAAATTCTGAAATATTAAAAAAAACAAATAGAATTCAGTCTAATAAAGTAATCTACAAAATTTTAAGCGAAGAATTAAAAACTGATATTCATTCTTTACAAATAAGCTTTATTTAATTCTTTAACTAAAAATTTGTTCAAATCACCAGATTTGGCTTGATAATTAAGGTTTAATTTTCCAAAATTCCTTATTAAAATTAAGTTTATACTGTCTGATTTATTTTTTTTGTCACTTTTCATAAAATTAAGAATTGATGTTATTTTTCTTTTATTAAAAAGGTCATTATATTTATTTTTAATTTCTATCTTTTTAATATGATTGTTTATTAATTCTGAATTTGAATTTGAAATAATTTTTTTTTCTTTACTAAAATTTACAGCATTCATTAAACCAAATATAACAGCTTCTCCATGATTTAATCTTTTTGAGTAACCAAGGCTAGCTTCATATGCATGAGCAAAAGTATGGCCAAGATTTAAAGATTTTCTTAAATTTTTTTCTTTTTCATCTTTTTCAATAATTTTTTTTTTTAATAAACAGCTATTTAAAATTGCTTTAATAATAAAATTTCCTTTTAAGTTTAAAATCTTATTAAAATTTTTATCTAAAAAAATAAAATTATTTTTGCTATCAATTAAACTACTTTTTAATATTTCAGCATATCCACATATAATTTCTCTTTTGGGAAGGGTACGTAGTAAATTAATATCTGAAATTACTAAATCTGGCTGATAAAAACTTCCAACAAGATTTTTCCCAAATTTGTTATTAATACCTGTTTTGCCTCCTATCGAAGAGTCGACTTGAGCTAATAAAGTGGAGGGTATGTTAATAAATTTTATTCCTCTTTTAAATGTGCTGGCTGCATATCCAACTACATCTCCTGTAATTCCTCCACCAAATGAAATTATACAGTCTTCTCTATAAAAATTATTTTTAAATAAAACATTATGTATTTTATCTATACTTAAGTTACTTTTATTTTTCTCATTTGCACTAAAGTTTAAAGTATAAATTTTTTGATTTTTTAAATTTCCTAAGAGTAATTTTCTAAAATTTTTTGGTATATTAGTATCAATTACGATTAAACATTTTGAAAATGATAATTTATTTTTTTTTAAAATATTTTTTAATTTTGAAATTAGATTGGAACCAATATGAACTTCGTAATTTTTACTTTTAGTTTTAACCTTTATTATTTTTTGTTTCATATTTTTTTATAATTTTATTTGCTATTTCATTTTTATTAAGCTCATCACAATTAATTGTGAAGTCTGCCAAACTATATATTTTAGCTCTTTCATTTATTAGTTTCTCTAGATCTGTTACACTTAATGTCATAGCCAGAGGTCTTTTTTTGCTACCATTTATTCTTTTAATTATTATATCTTTTTTCCAATTCAACCAAAAACTTAAAGAACTTTTCTTACATTCTTTTCTAATATTAGTATTAATATATGCGCCTCCACCTAGTGATAAAATTTTTTTCTCACCTTTTAAACATGATAATGTTACTTCTTCTTCACATTCACGGAAGTATTTTTCTCCCTTTTTTTTGAAAATTTCTACAATTTTCATTTTTTCTTCTTCTTCAATTTTATTATCTATATCAATAAATTTAAGTTTGGTTTGTTTAGAAATCAATTTTCCTATTAAAGTCTTTCCCGAGCCCATCATACCTACTAAAACTAGATTTTTATTTGATTCCATATATTTCTAAGTTGAAAAAACACAAATATGTCTTATTTTGATTTTACAAAATTATATGCTTTTAAAACATTATACTACAAAGAAATATAACATAATATGAAATTTGCAATTAAAGCTGGAATTATTTTTTTTATATTAATTTTGTTTATTGTTGTTTTGAGTCAGATTGATTTCCCATCCCCCAACAAAAAAATTGAAGTGATTTTGCCTAATGAAAATTTTAAAACAATTAAATAAAATAGTTTTCAAAATAACCTTAATTTTATTTTTTTATAATTGTTCTTTTGCAAATGAACCAATCGATATCTGGAAAATTGAAAATAAAAACGTTATTAACAAAGAAAATTCAACCTCAAATATAAACGCAAGTAATAATCTAAATACCAATACAACATTATCAGTTCAATCTAGTTCCGAGATAATGATAAATAAAGAAATCGAGTCATCCGCCATAAAATTAGCTGGATTATATGATCCTGCGCAGAATGGCCTAAAAATTGACATGTGGTCGAACAGCGATGGTGAGTTAATTAAAAGTATATTAAATAAAAATTTAAATAGAAATTTATCTGAATTTTCAAAAAAAATATTAGATATAGCTTTACTAACAAATTCATATATTCCTACAAATAATATTACTGAGGAGGAATTTTTAGAGTTTAAATTTAATCATTTAATAAACAAAAAAGATTTTGAATTAATTAAAGAATTTTTAATTAATAACTCTGAAGTTTCAAATAAAAATAAATTGATTAAATTTTATTCAGAATATTTTCTTTCAAACTCTGAAGTAAAAAAAGCATGCGAAATATTTAATATTAGTGGTGCTATTACTGATAAGTATCTAAATAATTTTAAAATTTATTGTTTAATTCTTGAAGATAAAAAAGAACAAGCTCAATTACTTTTTGATTTGTCAAAGGAGTTGGATGAGATTGACATTTTTTTTGAAAATAAATTTAATATATTAATGGGTTACACAAGCAAAGATGAAATAATTTCAGACGAAAATATTTTATATTTTCATTTATCTCATAAAACAAATTATGATTTTAATTATGAGCCAAAGATGGACTCTCCTAGATATATCTGGAGTTATTTGTCGTCATCTAATATTCTTAAAAATGCAAATTCCTTTGAAATTGAAAATCCAGAAGATTTAAGATTATTAGAAAGAGCAACTCATGAAAATGTATTTGATGAGAGAGAACTACTAGATGCATATAAAAAATTTCAATTTAACATAACACAACTATTAAATGCCAAAGATGCTTATAAGCTACTTCCGGATTATGAGGGCAGAGCTTTATTATATCAAAGATTACTTCTATCTGTTGATGTCGAGCAAAGATTAAGTATGTTGTCTGAACTATATAAATCTTTCCAAAAAAAAAAATTAGATAATGCGTTTGATAATGAAATCAAAGTAATATTAAAAAAAATAAAAAAAGATGATGTTCCCTCAAATTTTACTACCTTTTATGAAAATCATACTGACAATAAGTTAAAAAAAGAGAGAAAGATAAAATTTAATAATAAAAAAATACATCAGTCAAAATTATTAAATTACTTTTTAAATAAAACGAGTTTGCCTAAAGCTGAAAAGGAAACAAACGATATTTTGAAAAAAATCAAAAGAAACAAAAAATATATTTTTTCTACAAAAGATATGATCCTTATTGAATCGCTTAAATCAGATGGTGTAAAAATAGATAAAAAATACTCAAACCTTTATGAATACAACTTTCAGTTTTCATCAGATATAAAACAAATGCTATCGAATGGAGAGTTAGGCTTATTATTAATTAAAATAGTAGATATTGTTGGTGAAAGTAACCTTGAAGACCTAGATATAAACACAGTGAATTTATTAGTTTCAACTATGAATGAGTTAAAAAATGTAGATTTAAGGAACGAAATTCTAATAGAAGTCTTGCCTTTAAAAGTCTAAACAATAAATAAACTATGTCAGTAAAAGAACTAATCACTGTACCCGATGATATTCTTAGAAAAAAATCTGAGCCATTAAATAAAGTTGATATTAATGAAAAAAAACTCATAAAAGATTTATTTGAAACTATGTACCATCACAATGGTATAGGTTTAGCAGCTGTTCAAGTTGGAATCCTTAAAAGAGTAGTTGTTTTAGATGTCTCAAAAAATGAAAATGAAAAAAAACCTTTATGCTTTATTAATCCACAAATTAAAACTTTAAGTGAAAAAATGTCTACATATGAGGAAGGTTGTTTATCAATACCTAATACCTTTATTGAGATAGAGAGGCCAGAAATTTGTACTGTATCATATATAGATGAAAATGGTTATAAGAAAGAAATGGAATGCGATGGACTACTCTCAACATGTTTACAACACGAAATAAATCACTTAGATGGAAAACTAATAATTGATTATTTATCTAAAATCAAAAAAGATTTAATAATAAAAAAATTGTCTAAACAAAAAACTTCTAATAGAGTTGTTGTTTAAATGTCAAACATTGTATTCATGGGTACACCACAGTTTGCTGTGCCTATTCTAAAAAAAATTAATCAAAAATATAAAATTAACTGTGTTTTTACTCAGCCTCCAAGTAAATCAAATAGAGGACAAAAGTTTATGAAATCACCAATTCATAAATGCGCAGAGGAACTTAATCTAAAAATTAAAATCCCAAAAAAAATTGATGAGGAATTTGAATATCTTAAAGAATTAAATTTAGATCTTGTAATTGTTGTTGCATACGGACAGTTAATTTCAAAAAAAATTCTTGATTTGAGTAAAAAAGGTTTTTTGAATATTCATGCTTCATTATTACCAAAGTGGAGAGGGGCGGCACCAATCCAAAGATCGATTTTAAACATTGAAAAAAAAACTGGTATATCATTTATGAAAATTAATGAAAAATTAGACTCTGGACCAGTATGTAACAAATATTCAGTAGATATTCTTGACCAAGATAATGCAGAAACTTTGTCTGAAAAATTATCTTATTTGAGTACAGAAAAAATTTTAGAAAATGTGCAAAACGTTTTAGAAGGAGAAGCAATATTTAAAGAGCAAGATCATACAAAAGCTACATACGCAAAGAAAATTCAAAAAATAGAGGGAAAGATAAATTGGAATAATAGTGCTAGCAAAATAATTGCTCAAATAAATGGATTATATCCAAAACCTGGTGCATGGTTTGAGCTTAACAAAAAAAGACATAAAATATTAAAAGCCAAAATAAACAAGCAGTCAGCAACAATCGGTGAAGTAATTGACGAACAAATGACAATAGCATGTGGGGAAAATTCAATAAATATCATTGAGATACAAAAAGAGGGAAAGAATCCACAATTAATTAATGATTTTTTATTAGGGAATGAGGTTAGAAAAGGAACAATTATTTCAAATGAATAGATATCAGATTTTAGTAGAATACGAAGGTACTCTATACAATGGTTGGCAAATTCAAAAAAAAGGTAAGTCAATCCAGGAAAATATTGAGATTATCTTATCCAAACTATTAAAAGAAAAAATAAAAATTTACGGGTCTGGACGAACAGATACAGGAGTTCATGCCAAAGAGCAATCAGCACACTTTGATACTAAAAATAAAATTATTCAAAAAGATAAACTAATAAATTCACTAAACTTCTTTTTAAATAAAAAAAAAATATCTATTTTGAAAATAAAGAAAAAAAATAAACTTTTTCATTCAAGATATTCTGCAAAAGAAAGAAGGTATATATATTTAATAAGAAATGATGTCTCTCCTTCTGTTATTAATTTTAACAGAGAGTGGCATATAAAAAAAAAAATTGATGTTGAATTGATGAAAAAGGGAGCAAAAAAATTAATTGGAACTCATGATTTTTCAACGTTTAGAGCATCTAATTGTGCCGCAAAAAGTCCTGTAAAAACCATGAAGAAGGTAAAAATAACCAAAGTTAAAAATGTTATAAAAATTCAATTTGTGTCAAAATCATTTCTTAAGAGTCAAGTTAGATCCATGGTTGGTTCACTCAAATACCTTGGTGAAAATAAATGGAACTTAAAAAAATTTACCAGTATATTTAAATCAAAATCTAGAAAAAATTGTGCTCCTATTGCTCCTGCACATGGCTTATATCTTGAGAAAATTATTTATTAGATTTCTTTTTTTTCTTTTTTATTCTCCATCTTGATCCTTCTCTAACTATATAACCACAACAATTTTTGGAGCCACACTTACAAGGAAAATCCTTATAGTTTTCATCAAAACTAAACCCATAATCATAAGTTAGTTCCTCATTTTTATTTATATCTTTAATAGAACTAATCCATAATTTTAAACCTTTGCCTTCAACTTCGCAGTTTGGATCACAAGAGTGATTAATAAGTCTTGCAGTGTTGTAAGCAAAATCACCGTCTAAATCATATCTATTATTTAAGTTAAAAAGATAAATCGCTTTATCATTATCAAATTTTGGATTATTTTCTGTCTGTTTTTTTGTAATTATTTTACCCGTGTAGTAAATAATCTTAGTTCCTTTTTTTATATTTTTAGATGCAAACAGTCCCCTGTTATCAATATTTGACGACTTTTGTTTATATAGTTTCATGATTATTTATTTTATGAATCGATTAATGCATTTACATGATAATTAGCGCTTTCAGCAAGTGCTTTTAGGTCGTATCCACCTTCTAATAAAGATACCACTTTCCCGTTAGTAAATTTATTAGTGGCTTTTAGTGTTCTTCTTGTTATTTCATAAAAATCTTTGGATGAAAGTTCAAATTGAGCTAATGGATCGTTCTTGTGAGCATCAAAGCCAGCAGAAAAGATTAGGAAATCAGGCTTATATTCAATTAACCTATCTAAAACTCTATCATAAGCATTAAAATACTCCTCAGAATTTGTGCCAGCAGGAAGAGGTATATTAAGAGAATTATTATACTTTCCCTTGTCTTTTTCTGAGCCACCACCTGGATAAAATGGATATTGGTGTGTTGATATATAAAGTGAATTTTTGTTGTCATACATTATATCATAATTTCCATTTCCCCAATGAACATCAAAATCTACACATGCAATTCTTTTATAATTATATTTTTTTATTAAATAATTAACTGCAACACCCGCATTAGAAATACAGCAAAAGCCCATTGACTTGTTTTTTTCAGCATGGTGTCCTGGTGGTCGTACCACACAAAATGCATTTTTATATTTTTTATTCTCAATTCCATCTATTGCACTTATAGCTGATCCTGCAGCTTGAAACACTGCATCCTTACTTCCAGGCGATACAACAGTATCACCATCTAAAAAATTTAAGCCACTTTTAGGAAATGAGTTTTTTAAATTATTAATATAATCTTCAGAATGTGTCATATTAAGAATATCATTAGGAACAACATCTGGCTTATCCCAAAGCAGTTTTTTATTTTTTTTTAAAGTATCAATTATTGAAACTACTCTCTTCGGTTGCTCTGGATGACCATCACCTGTTATATGTTTTTCTGAAGATTCAGATGTTATAATTGCAGTTTTCAAGCGAAATAATTATGTAAAATGTTCTTATAAATCTTAGTTAACTTTTTTAAATCTGAGATCGATGTTCTTTCATTAACCATATGAATAGTATTATTTCTTAATCCAAGCTCAAGACGTGGTATTGAACCTAAAAATCTGCTGTCACTTGTGCCACCTCTACAATTTAATTTTGCATTGTTACCTGTAATTTTTTTTACAATTTTTTTTACCATATAAATTTCTTTATTTGGCTCTGTGTAAAATGCTTCTCCACTTACTTTATAATCTATTTTAGTTTTGCAATTTTCTTTTTTTGCAACTGCATTAATGATTTTACTAAGTTTTTTTTTCAAAGATGTCGATTTATAAGTTGAATTAAATCTGACATTAAATTTAGCACTTGCAGATTGTGGGACTACATTTTCAGATATATTATCAACGTTCATTTTTGTAAATTCCAAATTTGATGGTGGCATATACTTTGTTCCTTTGTCTAGCTGAACATTTTTCAGTTTAGATATTATTTTAGCGAGAGCAGTACATGGATTTATATATGTCCCATAAAATGCAGAGTGTCCACTTTTTCCATATACTGTTACTGTTCCATTCATAGAACCTCTTCTTCCAATCCTGATTTCATCTCCAACTGATTTATTTGATGACGGTTCGCCTACTACCGAAAAATCAATTTTTTCTTTTTTTTTCTTTAAATATTTCATTACAGCTGGACAACCATGACCTGTAGTTTCTTCATCAGCAGTAATTATTATTGATATAGAACCATTAAATTTTTTATTTTTAATAAAATTACTTACAGCACTTATCCAACATGCCACACTACCTTTCATGTCCTGGGATCCTCTTCCATATAAATATCCTTTTTTTACTACTGCTTTAAATGGAGGAAACTCCCAATTATTGAGGTTAGCAACAACATCTGTGTGACCCAAATAATTAATGTTAGGTTTTGATTTACCAAATTTTGCATATAAATTTAATGCGGGTTTAGCACCCGTTCCTTTTGATTTTATTATATGACATTTAAAACCTATTGATGAGAGTTTCTTTGTAAGGAAATTCATAATACCTTTATCTTCTGTTTTGATTGTTTGAAATTTTATTAGCTCTTGAGCTAACGTGAGTTCATTATAAGTTTTCATTAATCTATTCTCTTAAAAGATCGT
>CACAUA010000019.1 GCA_902535625.1 uncultured Pelagibacteraceae bacterium
TTTACTATTATTAATGGATCTTGATCTCCATCTATCATTTGTTCAAAAACCGTTTTAGCTATTTTTCCTGATATGGTTCCATCTTTTATAAGGTTTATAAGTTTTGATAGATTTTTAGCACTAACGGGGCTTTGAGATATTTCTAAATTTTTTTCATTTAAAACTGCAAATAATTCACCTGTAATCCAGTTTGTTGCTAATTTAACATCTGAATTTTTTATAACTTCTTCAAAGAAATTTGATGTTTCAATATCAGATACCAAAATTGTTGCTTCATATGGTGAAAGATTAAATTTATCTATAAATCTTTTTTTCTTTTCATCTGGTAATTCAGGTATATCTGATTTTATTTTTTCAATTAACTCTTGGCTTATTTCAAGCGGTAATAGATCTGGATCAGGAAAATATCTGTAATCATGCGCGTCTTCTTTTGATCTCATAGATCTTGTCTCATTTCTTTTAGTGTCAAAAAGTCTTGTCTCTTGATCTATTTCTTTCCCCTCCTCTAATAAATCTATTTGTCTATTTGCTTCGGATATTATTGCCATTTGCATAAATTTTATTGAATTAACATTTTTAATTTCACACCTGGTGCCGAATTCAGTCTCCCCTTTTAATCTTACTGATACATTAACATCTGCCCTCAAAGAACCTTCTTGCATATTGCCATCACATGTTCCTAAATATCTCATTATCGATCTTAATTTTTTTATATAAACGTTGACTTCATCTGGAGATCTCAAATCAGGCTTA
Source organism: uncultured Pelagibacteraceae bacterium (assembly GCA_902535625.1). Taxonomy (GTDB): domain Bacteria; phylum Pseudomonadota; class Alphaproteobacteria; order Pelagibacterales; family Pelagibacteraceae; genus Pelagibacter. The sequence goes on from CACAUA010000019.1 coordinate 754, forward strand.
CTTACTATTTCCATTAAAGCCACTCCAGATCTATTTAAATCAACTAATGTATTATTTGGGTCAATATCATGAATACTTTTACCTGCATCTTGCTCTAAGTGTAATCTTTCAATTCCAATTTCTTTTTGACCATTCGGCATATCCAAAATTACTTTTCCTTCACCGACAATTGGATATTTGTATTGAGAGATTTGATATCCTTGGGGTAAATCTGCATAAAAATAATTTTTTCTATCAAAGACAGATTTTTTATTTATTTTGGCTTTAAGTCCTATTCCAGTTTTAATTGCTTGTTCAATACAAAATTCATTTATAACTGGTAACATTCCTGGAAATGCTGCATCTACGAGACTAACTTGTGTGTTTGGTTCTGCACCAAATTTTGTTGATGATTGAGAGAAAAGTTTTGACTCTGAAGTAACTTGAGCGTGCACTTCTAAACCAATTATTACTTCATATTGTTTATTTTCTCTTTCAATAAGATATTCACTATTTTTACTCACTTAGCCACCAGTCTGAAATATCATTTTTAAAATTAATCTTATCTTCTAATGCATAAGAAATATTAAGTATATTTTGCTCATCAAAAGGTTTTCCAATTACTTGAAGGCCTAAAGGATAATTATTTTTATCTTTACCAGCTGGTATAGAAATACCTGGTAAGCCTGCTAGATTTATTGGAACTGTAAATATATCATTTAAATACATTGATACTGGATCATTTGTTTTTTCACCAATTTTAAATGCTGAGCTTGGAGTAGATGGAGTTAAAATTGCATCAACTTTAGAAAAGGCATCATCAAAATCTTTTTTTATTAATTGTCTAACTTTCTGCGCTTTTAGATAATAGGCATCATAGTAGCCAGAAGATAAAACATAAGTTCCAATCATAATTCTTCTTTTAACTTCATCACCAAAACCTTCAGATCTAGTTTTTTCGTACATTTCTATTAAATTTTGACCAGGAGATCTAAATCCATATTTAACACCATCATATCTTGCTAGATTTGAAGATGCTTCAGCTGGTGCAACAATATAATAAGTTGGTAATGCGTAATTAGTATGTGGAAGCGAAATATCGATAATTTCTGCTCCGCAATCTTTTGCATATGAGATACCATTTTTCCATAGCTGTTCAATTTCGTCAGGCATATTGTCAACTCTATATTCTTTAGGAATACCAATTTTCTTTCCTTTAATATCTTTTGATAATTCTTTTGAATAACAATTTCTTTTGTAATCAATTGAAGTTGAATCTTTTTGATCAAATGAAGAGATTACCTCTAAAAACATAGAACAGTCTCTTACATTTTTCGTCATAGGTCCTGCTTGGTCTAAAGATGAAGCAAATGCTACAATTCCATAACGAGAACAACTTCCATATGTAGGTTTAAGTCCAACAGTTCCTGTAAATGATGCTGGTTGACGAATAGATCCACCTGTATCTGTTCCAATGGTAACCGGAGTTAAATTTGCAGCGACAGCTGCAGAAGAACCTCCTGAAGATCCACCAGGGACTAAATTTTCTCCTACCGGATTTTGAACATTTCCAAAAAAACTAGTTTCATTTGAAGAGCCCATAGCAAATTCATCACAATTAAGTTTACCAAGAAGTATTGCTCCTTGACTCCACAAATTTTGAGTAACTGTAGACTCATATGTGGGAACGAAGTTATTTAATATTTTGCTACCTGCTGTTGTTCTAACTCCATTTGTACAAAATAAATCTTTAACAGCAATGGGAATACCTGGTAATTTTAAATCAAAGTTAGGATTAGAATCAAATTTCTTTGATTGATCTATTGCTTTTTCAAAATTATCCGTAACATAAACATTTAATTTTTTTGATTTTTCAGCACGGTCTATAAATGCTTTTGTAATTTCCTCTGAAGATAGTTTTTTTTCTTTTATATTCGATGTTAATTCGAATAAACTTTGACTTGTTATATCTGACATTATTCAACAACCTTTGGTACAACAAAAAAATCTTTATTTTCTTCAGGAGAGTTTTTTAAAATTTTTTCTCTAATATTTTCTGATTTAATTTCATCTTTTCTAAATCTTAGGGTGGTTTCAGCAATTGATGTTAAGGCTTGAACATTATCAGTATTTAATTCATTTAATTTTTCTATAAATTCAAATATATTATTTAAGTCGCCCTTTAATTTATTAGCTTTTTCATCATCAATAGAAATTCTTGCTAATTTCGAAATGTGCTTTACTGTTTTAAGATCTATACTCATATGGTAAAAATATTGCCGCAAACTATCACTTAAGTAAATAATATACAATATGATCACAATTGAGGAATTTAAAAAGAAACAGCTAAATACATCTAGATTAATTGGTCTTGATTTAGGTTCAAAGAGAATTGGAGTAGCTATATGTGATGAAAATCAAAAAATTGCCACACCGCTTAAAACAATAAACAAATCCAAATTTGAAGATCTTATCAATGAATTAGAGGATATTATTAAAGAAAATAATATTAAAGGAATAATTATTGGCAATCCAATTAATATGGATGGTAGCTTAGGTAAATCCTCTCAATCAGTAAATGATGTGTCAAAAGCAATATCAAAAGAAATTGATCTTCCAATAAGTCTTTGGGATGAAAGATTATCAACAGTTGGAGCGTTTAAATTAACCGAAAATTTAGGTATTAACGTAACTAAAAGAGAAAAAAATATAGATAAAAATGCTGCTGCATTTATCTTACAGGGTGCCATAGATTTTATTAATAATTAATACTTGCATTAATCAACCTTTGTGGCTATAGAGTTGGTTTTAATGGCAATTAAAACGAAAGCTATTAAAATTTCTCAAAAACATCTTCTAGGTATTCAAGATTTATCAATAAATGATGTTAATTTAATCTTAAAAGAAGCTGAAAAATTTATTGAATTAAACAAAAGTAAAAATAAAAAATTAGATATACTTAAGGGGAAAACACAAATTAACCTCTTTTTTGAACCATCAACAAGAACACAAAGCTCATTTGAACTAGCAGGAAAAAGATTAGGTGCAGATGTTATGTCAATGAATATAACAAACTCAGCAATTAAAAAAGGTGAAACACTAATAGACACTGCAATGACATTAAATGCAATGCATCCTGATATAATAGTTATTAGACATCAAGATTCAGGAGCTTGTAATCTTTTATCTCAAAAAGTTAATTGTGCTGTTTTAAATGCTGGTGATGGAAGGAGAGAGCACCCTACCCAAGCATTACTTGATGCATTAACTATATTGAATAGGAAAAAAAAAATTCAAGGATTAAAGGTTGCAATTTGTGGAGATATTCTACATTCAAGAGTAGCAAGATCTAATATTTACTTGCTAAACATGTTGGGTGCCGAAGTTAATATTGTAGCTCCTTCAAACCTTTTACCAAAAGATATAGAAAAATTTGGAGTTAATATTTTTTCAAATATGAAGAAAGGTGTAAAAGATTGCGATATAGTAATGATGCTTAGACTTCAAAATGAAAGAATGAGTAGTTCATTCCTGTCATCTAATAGAGAGTATTATGAATACTATGGACTAACACAGGATAAATTAGAATATGCAAAATCAGATTCAATTATTATGCATCCTGGTCCAATGAACCGTGGTATTGAAATTGATACAAAACTAGCTGATGACACCAATATGAGTGTTGTAAAAGAACAAGTTGAATTAGGTGTTGCAATAAGAATGGCATGTTTAAAAATTTTTTGTGAATGATGAAAAAAAAATACTTTATAAACGCAAATATAATTGATCCTCATAACAACATAAGTGAAATAGGAGGATTAATAATAGGTGAAGATGGAAAAATTGAAGGTGTTGGCAAAAAGGTGAATAAAAACAACATTCCTAGTAGAGAAAAAGTTATTGATTTAAAAGAGAATTATATTTTCCCAGGTATAGTTGATATGAGAGTATTTGTCGGTGAGCCAGGTTATGAATATAAAGAAAATTTTAGAACTTTGAGCAATGCTGCATTATCCGGGGGAGTAACCTCAGTTGTAACAATGCCTAATACTGATCCAATAATCGACAACGTTTCAATAGTAGATTTTTTAAAAAGACGAGGTAGAGATAAATCAAAAATAAATATATTTCCCACAGCATCTCTAACAAAGGGTACTGAAGGTACAAATATGACAGAGTTTGGTCTTCTACAAAGTAAAGGGATAATAGCATTTACAGATGGAATTAGAACGATTCAGAATACAAGAGTTATGTCAAGAATAATGAATTCAGCAAAAGATTTAGGATCTTTAATAATGCAACATGCTGAAGATCAAGAATTAGCTGAAAATGGCATGATAAATGATGGAATAATTTCTACAAAACTTGGTTTGCAAGGTATCCCAGAAATAGCAGAACTAATAATTATAGAGAGAGATTTAACATTATTAGAAGAATTTAATTGTCGTTATCACATTTCTCAGATTTCATCAGGAAAAGCAGTTGAAATTATTAAAGATAGAAAAGATAAGGTAAAATTTTCCTGTGGGGTATCAATAAATAATTTATCTTTAAATGAAAATGATATTGGTGACTTTAGAACTTTTTTAAAATTGTCACCGCCACTTAGAACTGAAGATGATAGATTAAGTTTAGTGCAAGGATTAAATGATGGTACAATCGATGTAATAGTTTCAGATCACAAACCTGAAGATGAAGAGCAAAAAAGATTAACATTTGCTCAAGCCGCAACAGGAGCAACTGGTATTGAAACGTTATTATCCTTGTCATTAGAATTATATCACAATGGATCTGTAAAACTTGAAAAAATCATTGCTGCATTAACCTCCAATCCAGCAAAAATTTTGAAAATTAATAAAGGTAATTTATCCGTGGGTAATGATGCAGATTTCTGTATTGTAGATATAAATAAACCTTGGATAGTAAAGCAAGAAAATTTGGTTTCTAAATCAAAAAATACGTCAATTGAAAATAAAAGATTACAAGGAAAAGTGACCAATACATACGTAAAAGGACAAGAGCTTTACAATATTTAAATGGAAATTTTTATTTTATCACTTTTATCATATTTATTAGGTTCTATTCCTTTTGGTTTTTTATTAACAAAATTTTTTTTAAAAAAAGACATAAGAGAAACTGGATCAGGTAATATAGGCGCCACCAATGTTTTAAGAACTGGTAATAAATTTTTAGGTTACTCAACTTTATTACTAGACATTTTAAAAGCGGTTTTGCCAATAATTTATGTTAAATTAAATTATCCAGAATTTATTTACATTTGTTCATTATCTGTTTTTTTAGGACATGTTTTTCCAATATGGTTAAAATTTAAAGGTGGTAAGGGTGTTGCAACATATGTTGGAATATTGATTATTTTAAATTATTTTTTGGGTATTGTTTTTGGTATTGTTTGGGTAATTACATATTTAATGTCTAAATACTCATCTTTAGGATCAATTCTTGGATCATTAAGTGTTCCTATTTTTATATTTTTTTATAGCAATGATAACATTATGTTTTACTTCATAATGTTTATTTTAATTTTTTACACTCATAGAGGAAACGTTAAACGCTTGATAAATAAAGAAGAAACTAAGACAAAAATTTAATAATTTGACAGTTTAACTGTTTTAAGTACGTTCTCTAAATATGAATCTAGTAATCGTTGAAAGTCCAGCAAAAGCAAAAACAATTAATAAATATTTAGGATCAGATTATACAGTTCTTGCAAGCTATGGGCATATAAGAGATCTGCCTTCGAAAAATGGTTCTGTTGATCCTGAAAATGATTTTAAAATGATTTGGGAAGTAGATAGTTTTTCAAAAAAATATTTAAAAGAAATTACAGATAGTGCTAAAGATTCAAAAAAAATTATTCTAGCCACTGACCCTGACAGAGAAGGTGAAGCAATAGCTTGGCATGTAAAAGAGTTTCTTGAAGAAAAAAAATTATTAAAAGATAAAGAAGTTGAAAGAGTTGTTTTCAACGAAATAACAAAAAAAGCAGTTACAAATGGAATAGATAACCCAAGAAAAATAGAGCCACATTTAGTTGATGCTTATATGGCAAGAAGAGCTCTAGATTATCTAGTAGGTTTTAATATCTCCCCTATTCTATGGACAAAATTACCAGGTTCTAAATCTGCTGGTCGAGTTCAGTCTGTAGCTCTAAGACTTTTAACCGAAAGAGAACAGGAAATAGAAGTTTTTCAACCAAAAGAATTTTGGACTTTAAATATAATTTTCAAAAACAAAAAAAATGAAAAAATAAATACAACTATTTCACAATTAGACGGAAATAAGGTTGAAAAATTTTCATTTAAAAACAAACAAGATATTAATGAAGCTTTATCAAAAATTAAAAATAAAAAATATAACATAACAGATATAAGTTCAAAAACTTATAACAGAAATCCATCAGGACCTTTTACAACGTCAACATTACAACAAACAGCATCGAGTAAACTTGGTTTTGGAGCATCAAGGACAATGCAAATTGCTCAAAGACTATATCAAGGAATTGATATTGAAGGTGAAACCATAGGATTAATTACTTATATGAGAACAGATGGAACTAATATTTCAAAAGATGCAATAACATCTTTCAGAGATTTTATAATGCAGAATTATGGTAATAAATATTTACCAGAACAACCTCTAAATTATAGTGGCAAAAAAGCAAAAAATGCTCAAGAAGCTCACGAAGCTATACGTCCAACAGAAATAATTCGAAAACCAGAAGATATGAAAAAATACTTAAGTACTGATCAATATAAAATTTATAATTTAATATGGTCTAGATCTTTATCATCACAAATGCAGTCAGCAAAATTTGATAGAAAAACTATTACCATCAACTCAGATGATGATAAAAATATATTCAAAGCTAGTGGTTCAACATTAAAATTTGATGGTTTCCTCAAACTGTATAAGATCGATGAAAATGATCATGACAATGAAAATACTTTGCCAGATGTTGAAAAAGGTGATGTAATGTTTGAAGATCATATTGATGAACAGCACTATACACAGCCACCACCTAGATATTCAGAGGCAAGTCTAGTTAAAAAACTAGAGGAGCTAGGAATTGGAAGACCATCAACTTATGCAAGTATTATTTCAGTAATAGCTAATAGAGGTTATGCTGACATAAATAATAAAAGATTTTTCCCAACTGATAG
>CACAUA010000020.1 GCA_902535625.1 uncultured Pelagibacteraceae bacterium
GAAATAATTAAATCAATTTTTTTCTCTCTCATCAGAGATTGAACTTTTAATAGTCTTTGTTTGTATTCTTCTTTTGAAAAGGACATAAATTAGTCAAACAGTCTTCCAAATCCTTTTACAGATTTATTTTCACCTATGTTTTCCAAAGACTCCCAGATTAAAGCTTGATTGCTTGAAAGAACTGGTATTCCAAGTTTATCTTCTAATTTTTGTATTAGAGGTAAAACTGGTAAAGCGGTACAAGATACAAATAAAGCATCTGATTCACTTACATCTAAATTTATAAGAACATCAAACAGATAATTTTGATCTACTTTACCAATCTCCATGTCAGAATGAATATCAAAATATGAATTTGAGGTGATTTCAAAACCAGATGATTTAAAGTAATCAACAACATCATCATTAACTTTTTTACTATAAGGTGTGAATATAGAGAGTTTTTTAATATTTAATTTTTTCAATGCTTTTAAAGCTGCTGTACTTGGTGTTGAAAGTTTTGCCTCAGGTTTTGCTGCTTGAATTTTATTTTTAATATTATCGTATCCTGCTGCTATAGTTCCTGATGTACAAGCATATACAACACAGTCTAATTTCTGCTCTGGCAAGATATCTCTTGTTACTTGAGTAATATTCTCTGACATTTTGATCAAATTCTCTTTGGTTAAGGGGTTGTAACATTCTATTCTATTTACAAAAAAATCTATTTTTTTATCTTTAATTACACTTATAAAATCTTTTTCAATCACTAGATCGGTTGCTAAAGCGATAAGTCCAATACGTGGAATTTGGTTATTTTCAAACTTTGGTTCTATTTTTTGTGATTTCATAAATACAATATACCACCACTTATTGATTAATCATTAAAATTTAAAAACTGTATCTAATTTCTTGAATGGTTATAGTAAATAAACGTATAATAAGAAAAATTAATTTTGAAATATAAATGCTCGATAAAAAAAAATTTTATATCAATGGCAAATGGGTTGAGCCAGTAAACAAGAATGAATATGAGGTTATTAATCCATCAACAGAAGAAGTTTGTGCAATTATTAGCCTTGGGAGTTCTGATGATACAAATGCTGCAGTTAAAGCAGCAAAATCTGCATTTGAGACTTGGAAAGAAACTTCAAAAGAAGAAAGGTTAAATTTATTAGAAAAATTATTAAAAATTTATAATTCTAGATGGGATGATATGACTGATGCTATTACTACAGAACTTGGTTGTCCTAAAGACTGGTGTTCAGCTAATCAAACATCTTCTGGCGCAGGTCATATAGAAGACTTTATAAAAAGATTAAAAGATTTCGAATTCGAACCAGGTTTTGATAAAGGATCTACTAATCATATTGTATATGAGCCAATTGGAGTTTGCGGATTAATTACACCTTGGAATTGGCCTATAAATCAAATTGCTTTAAAAGTAATTCCAGCTTTTGCTACTGGATGTACGATGGTACTTAAGCCATCTGAAATTGCACCATTGTCAGGAATGTTATTTGCAGAGATGATAGCTGAGGCTGGATTTCCAGCTGGAGTGTTTAATCTAGTGAATGGTGATGGGCCTGGTGTTGGAACTGACCTGTCAGGACATCCTGATGTTGATATGGTTTCATTTACAGGATCTACTAGAGCTGGAAAGTTAATTACAAAGAATGCTGCAGAAACTATAAAAAGAGTTTGTCTTGAACTTGGTGGCAAAGGTGGAAATATTGTTTTTGCTGATGCATATCCTGATGCAGTTAGAGATGGCATTAGAAATGTAATGAGTAATTCAGGTCAATCATGTGATGCTCCAACTAGAATGCTTGTGGAAAAATCAATTTATAAAAGAGCTGTTGAAGAAGCCGCAGACGAAGCTAATAAAATTAAAGTTGATCTTGCTTCAAAAGCTGGTGATCACATAGGACCTGTAATTTCAAAAACTCAATTTGATAAAATTCAGAGTTTAATAAATAGTGGAATTGAAGAAGGTGCTACTTTAGTTGCAGGTGGTCCTGATAAACCTGAAGACTTAAAGAAAGGTTATTTTATTAAGCCGACGGTATTCACTGATGTTAATAATAATATGAGAATTGCTAAAGAGGAAATATTTGGACCAGTATTGTCAATCATTCCTTTTGAAAATGAAGAGGAAGCTATCCAAATTACAAATGACACAGAATATGGATTAGGAAACTATTTACAAACAGAGGATAAAGAAAAAGCAAAAAGAGTCTCAAAAAAATTAAGATCTGGAATTGTGTATGTAAATCATAAAGCGGCAGACTCTGGGACTCCTTTTGGTGGGTATAGACAATCTGGAAATGGACGTGAGGGTGGAACCTGGGGATTGCATGAATATCTAGAGGTAAAAACTATTACTGAATGGAAAAATTAAAATGCTTGGTTATGTAATGGTAGGAACGAATAACTTAGAAAAAGCAATAATTTTTTATGATGAAGTCTTAAAAGTTTTAAATCTAGAAAGAAATTATAAAGATGAAGTTTGCGCTGGTTACACAGAAAAAAATGGCGATGGAACTATAGAGTTTTATGTGACCAAACCTGTCAATATGAAAGAGGCAACTAATGGAAATGGAACGCAAGTTTCATTTATTACATCATCTAGAGATATAGTTGATAAGTTTCATGAGATTGGACTTAAGGCAGGTGGAAAAAGTGAAGGAGCTGGAGGTGAAAGACCAGAAGGTTCTGGAGTTTACTATTCTTATATTCGAGATCTTGATAATAATAAAATTTGTGCTTTCACAAACAATTAATGTCTTACAATTTAATTCAAGAAAAAATCAATGAAGGAAAAATTATTTTACTTGATGGAGGTATAGGTGCTGAGCTTGAAAAAAAAGGAGCTAAAATGGATATAAACCTCTGGTGTGGAAAATGTTCGGTAGATAGCCCAGAATTTCTAAAAGAAGTTCATGAAAATTATATTGATGCAGGTGCTGATGTTATTACAACAAATACTTATGCTACAACTCCAATTTCTCTTAGAAAGCACGGATATGAAGACTCAATTGAATTATTTAATAGACAAGCAGTTCAAATTGCAAAACAAGCAATTAATAATTCAAAAAAGAACATCTGTTTAGCGGGAAGTGTTTCGAGTTATGGAAGTTTTCTTAAACTAGGAACAAAGAACATGAAGCCATGTTTTAATGAACATATTAAAATTTTATCAAATGAGGGTGTTGATTTAATTATTTTAGAAGCAATGACATCTCAAGCAGAAATCGTGGAGACTATGCTTGAGTGTTCTTCAAATATAAAGTTACCTGTTTGGCTTTCTATTTCCTGTGTAATAGATCAGAATACAAAAAATATTACACTTGGTTATGATGATGTGAAGAATAAAACGGAAATTTACGAGGATTTAGAAGTATCGTTGAAAAATTTTAGTAAATTACATAAGGGGCCAATTTTAATTGCTCATTCAGATATTAAAACAACGAGTGCAGCTTTAGATACTGCATTAAAAAATTATAATGGAGTTATTGGTGCATACCCTAACAAAGGCTATTACGAAAAACCAAATTGGAAGTTTGTGGATGATTTTTCACCCAATGATTATTTGGAAGTTGCAAAAAAATGGTTTAGCAAAGGTGTAAAAATTGTTGGTGGTTGTTGTGGTATAGGAGTTGAAGAGATAAAAGCTGTATCAATTTTGAAGTAATAATATATTGTAAAATTATGAAAACTTTTATTGGTGGTATTGGTTGTTTTTGGGACGAAACTAAATACGATGGTATAAAAGGAATATTATCTACCGAATGTGGTTATTGCGGAGGTGATGATCCTAATGTTACTTACAAAGCAGTTTGTGGTGGGGATACGGGTCACATAGAAGTAGTCAAAGTTCAATATGATGAAAATATTTTAAGCTATGAAGATATGGTCAGATTATTTTTTAAACTCCATGACTCAACTCAAAAGAATAGACAAGGAACTTATGTAGGAATTCAATATCGCTCTGAGATATTTTATAATAATGATAATGAAAAAAATACAGCAGAGAAAATTTTAAAAGAAATGAATGAGAAATTAGATGGAAAAGTTACTACAAAAATTTCCAAAGAAAAAAACTATTGTAAAGCAGAAGGCTATCATCAAAAGTACGAGAAAAATAAATCTCTTAAGTTTGGATAAAAAGTACTAATTTGAAAAAAATTATTTCAGAAAAAAATCCAGAATTAGTTACAAGAAAAGATAATAAAGCTCAATGGAATCTCCCAAATAAAAGGAGGTTGGGTTTTAGAAATTTATATAAAATTAATAGATATGGAATATACCTTAGATCAGATTTTGTTTTAAAATTAAAAAAAAAAATTAATAAGAGAATTGGTAAATTATCTTCTGTAAAAAAGGTAACTAAAAATAAAGCTTTTTGCTCTTTAATAGTTGGTAAAGATCAGGATATTTTATTCGAGCAGTACGCAAAGGACTTTTCTACAAATCAGCCTCAAACAATTATGTCAATTACAAAAATGTTTATACATTTATTTGTGGGAGAGCTGATAGACAGAAAGCTAATTAACTTAAATAAGAAAATTTCATTTTACTTGCCAAAAATTGGCAGTGGTTATGCAAATGCAAAAGTAAAAGACGTTTTAGACATGAACATTGTAAATCTATATAGCGAAGATTATACAAAAGCTTATTCGTCTTCATTTTTACATGAGCCTGTGGGAGGATGGAGACTGCCGATTAAAGGCAAAAACATTCAAAGCCAGGAACAATATTTAAATTCAATTAAATCTTTAAAAAGCAGAGATTTAAAAAATTATACCGATCTGGCGCATTATAAATCAGCTAATACCGATGTTATTGGACTAATTGTAGAAAAAGTAAGTAAAAAAAGTTTAAGACAATGGCTGTTGGAAACAGTTGAAGCAACAGGATTTGAAGAAGGATTGTATATAGGAACAGATAGATTTGGAACACCGTGGATGTCTGGAGGCGGAAGTTTAATTACAAGAGATTTTTTAAGAATGGGTTTACTTTTTTCTAGGTTTGGAAAAGGTATAAATGGAAAAAATATTGGTTCTAAAACTTTTTTGAGTAAAACTATTAATAGTGAGGGACCCAAATACATTCAATTATCTAAAGATAAATTTGTCTGTTATGTTAATTCATTAATGAAATGCGGTAACTGGATTGGTCACTCTGGGTATGGGGGCCAATTTTTAGGAATAAATTTGAAAACAAAAGTTGTTGCTGCGTTTTTTTCTGTCTTAGAGACTAAATCTGCAACAAATGAAAAATATAAAAAAGATATGGTAAATATGATAGACCAAATAATTAGTAAAGATTACTAATTTAAGAAAATTTTGTTATCAAGGATTTTAAATGTTTATCTGTGACGCCACAGCAACCCCCAATAATTTTTACCTGATCGTCTATTAACTCAGAACACTTCTCAACAAATTCAATTTCATTTTCAGTTATTAATGCTTGCATAGTACTCGTGTCAAATTTATGAATTTCTGGATAGAACATAATTGGCCCATTCCAATTTGATTTTAAAACTTTCATTCCCTCTTTTGTATCAATAAACCAACTGTGCATAATGCCATAAACATCTCCACCGATAGATTTGAGTGAATTAATTATTTCAGCGAAATTTATAATTTTATCTTCAGGAAGGAATTTTGGCTCATCAGGATATTTTAAAGGGTCATATATAATAGATCTCTCTTTTTCAACTCTAAAATTTCTACCTACTACGGTTTCATCAAACTTACTTATGCAGCAACTTAATCCAACCCAGACAGGTAAACCTGTTTCCAAAGCTGCATTAAGCAAAATTTTAGCATGGTCAATATCTAAAAGCATTTCAAGAATAAGTACTTCGACTCCCTCTTCTTTTAATACCTTCGCTTGTTCTTTATAATTTTTTTCTTCTTTTGCAAATGATGGTACAAATTTTGTGTCAGGTCTAAATTCATTTTCAGCCAAAGCTAAATATGTTGACATGCTCCCAGCAATTTTAATTTTTTTTCCAGAATTTTTGACTGCTTGCCTTGCTAACTTAACTGTATCAATGTTAATTTTTATAGTCTGATCTCCTAAATTTGAAGGCTCAAGACAATGTCTTGCAGTTCCAAAAGTATTGGTTGTTATCATATCACATCCGGCGTTTATATGACTTTCGTGTACTTTGATTACTATTTCTGGTGAGAAAACATTTGCTAAACCAGAAAAAGCTGGTCCCATAGTTCCGCCAAGTCTCTGAATTTCTGAGCCTGTTCCACCATCTAAGAAGACTTTTTTTTTTGATTTCAATAATTCATTAATATCCATTATGCTAATTTCTTCTCTGACTTTGGAACATATACAACTTCAATTACACCACCAAGAATTATTAGAATACTACCTATTGTTTCTCTCCAACCAAAAGGTTCATTTGTTAAAATACTAGCACTAACAACACCAACAATTATTTCAGCTAAAAATAAAATAGATGATAAGCCGGCTCCTAGTTTGCTTGGAGCCCAAAAGATTATTACTCCTGTAGGAATAAAATAAAATATCGAGATAAGTAATAAAAAAGTGGACATTGACATGATAACCTCCACTGATGGAACTGGTCCTAAATAATCTACTAAGAATAACCCAATAGGTATACTGGCTAAACCTCCATAAAAAAAGAATGTGAATATAATTGGAAAGACTCCATCTGTTTTAATTATTTCCATTCTAATTAAACCAGCACCAAATAGTGCACCTCCAGCAAGAGCCAGCCAATCCCCTGCATTTTGAGGTAATGGGATTATATTTTCTTGACTGAATACAATCCATAAACCTCCTAGTGCCAAACCTAATGTGATTACCCTCTTCCAACCAAATTTCTTTTTTAAAAATATAATTTCAAATATTGTTGTCCAAACAGGTATCATGTAAAACATGATTAATGCTTTAACTACATCAGTAAGAAGAAAGCTAAGAGCATAACAAACAAATCCACTTCCAACAAAAAAACCAGTCAGAGGAAATTCCAATCCAATAGACTTTCCTTTTATAACTCTCCAAATTGCGACTGGTGATAATATTAATATTCCAACCGCCATTTGAGATATTGTTCCCCAGCCACCGGTCAAACCTCCATCTTCTAGTATTCTTTGAGGTAACCAATAAATTCCCCATGAACCAGCAGCAATAGCTAATGCAAATGAAATTTTAAAATGATGAGGGTGTCTGGCCATTATTATTCCGTTAATTCTGGTTTAAATTTTGAAAAGTTAAAAATTTCTTCATAAGATTTGGCAAAGTTAATTAGTTTATTATCTTCTTTAACATTTGCTATAATCTGCATTCCCATTGGTAGCCCTTTATTATTAAAACCAACTGGAATAGATATAGTCGGCAAACCAAGCAAACTTGATAATGTATAGACTTCCATATATCTATGATAAGTGTCAATTTTATTATCATTGATAAATTCTGGATTGTTAAGGTTCTTTTCAAAAGGAAATAGTTGAGCCGAAGGTAATGCTAAAAAATCATAATGTTTAAATAGGTTTTGTATTTTATCCATATATTTATTTCTTATTTCTATTGCTTTTAAAACATCGTTTGTTTTGATGCTTTTCCCTTTTTCATATTC
>CACAUA010000021.1 GCA_902535625.1 uncultured Pelagibacteraceae bacterium
AAGTTTCACATTTTTTTATTGCTTCTATAACTGAAATATTTGAGTATCTACCACCACCTATATTGAAAACTTCACCAGGTTTTGGAGGCATTTTGTATAATTCCCATATTATGGATGCCACATCATACGAACTTAAATTATCTCTGACTTGTTTTCCTTTATATCCAAAAATTATGTATTTTTTTTTGTAAAATCCGCATTTGAATAAATAAGATAAAAAACCATGCAATTCTACACCTGCGTGAGTTTCTCCTGTTAAACATCCCGCTCTTAAGCAAACAGTTTTTAAATTAAAATATTTTCCATATTCTTGAACTAGCAAATCACCAGATAATTTTGATACTCCAAATGGACTATGTTTTGAATTATCAATACTCACCAACTCATTAAAGCCATCTTTATATTTGCCACTAATTTCGTATCTATTTTTTAATTCTTTGTAATTAAAAAAATTTACAACATCTCCATAAACTTTATTAGTGCTCATATAAATCATCGTGGAATTTTTTGCAAATTTACGCATACACTCTAAAATATTTAATGTTCCATTTGCATTAATATTAAAGTCAAGATTAGGATTTGATGCCGACCAATCATGAGAGGGTTGTGCGGCTGCATGAACTATTAAATCAAATTTATTTTTTTTAAAACAATCCTCTAGATCTTTTTTATTTATAATATTTATTGATGAGTATTTAAAATTTTTAGTTTTTTTTAGATCTAAGATATTTTTTATTACACTACCATTCTTTCCAAAAAATTTTTGTCTTTGGTTGTTATCAATGCCATAAACTTTTTCTTTTTTATTTAATAAAAATTTAGATACCGAGTGACCAATTAAACCAGCAGAACCTGTTACAAGTATCATAATTCAACAATTTTATTATTTATCAAAATTCTTTTAGGACTTTTTCGGTAAAAATAAAATATATATTTACAAATTCAATTATTTAAGTATAAAACCCCTGCCTGGTAATTATTGCGAAAGGGAAATACCCGATCCCATTCCGAACTCGGAAGTCAAGCCTTTCTGCGCCGATGGTACTTAGTCTTAAGACTTGGAAGAGTAGGACGTTGCCAGGCTATCCTTGATGAGAAATACAATTGTAATAACTGGTGGCGCAGGATTTGTTGGTTCAAATTTAATAAAACTTTTTCTTAAAAAAACTAAATTTAATATTATTAGTATTGATAACTATTCAACAGGTTTGAAAAAAAACCACATAAAATCTAAAAGGATTAAATATTTTAAAGGAAACACGTCAGATATAAAAATTTTGTTAAAAAATTATAAACTAAAGATAAACGCCCTTTTTCATTTTGGAGAATTTTCAAGAATTTATCAAAGTTTTAAAAATTTTAATGAGTGTTACGCGTCTAATTCAGTAGGTTCAAAAGAAGTTTTTAAGTTTTGTTTGGATAATAAAATTAAATTAGTTTACTCAGCAACATCTGCAACATTAGGAAAGAATGGTACTGATAAAAATCTGTCTCCATATGCATTCACCAAGTCAAATAATTTAGAATTATTAGAAAATTTAAAAAAGTGGTTTAAGTTGAAATTTGAAATAATATACTTCTATAATGTATATGGAGAAAAACAAATTGAAACTGGAAATATGGCAACCGTAATTGGAATATTTCAAAATCAATATAAAGCTAATAAGCCTCTAACTGTAGTAAGGCCAGGTTCACAAACTAGGAGGTTTACTCATATAGATGATACAGTTAATATTTGTTATAAGGCATGGAAAGCAAATAAATGTGCCCACTATAGCATTAGTCATAAAAAAGAATACTCAATAATAAATGTAGCAAAAATGTTTGATCACAAAATCAAATTTTTACCTTCTAGGCCAGGAGAGCGTTTTGCGTCAGCATTGACTAATTTTTCACATAATAACAAGGTAATAAAATGTTATGGAAAAATAAATTTGAAAGATTATATAAGTTCGTTTATTAACAATTAAAAATTATGAAAATAGCAAGTTCATTAAAATCGCTAAAAAAAAGAGACTTAAACTCAAAGCTAGTTAAAAGACGTGGCAGAGTCTATATCATTAATAAGAAAAATCCTAAATTTAAAGCTAGACAGAAATAAACAATGGATAATGAAAGTCATAAAAATACATGGAATAATTTCACAAAATTTGTTTTATGGGGTTCTGTAGCAGTCGTAGTTGTATTAGTTTTAATGGCTATATTTCTTTTATAAAATGATTATTGGATCTTTATCTGAAAATATTAAAACTGAGAAAAGAGTTGCAATTACTCCAGATGTAATAAAAAAATATAAATCTTTGGGTTTGAATATTCATTTAAGCAAAAATTATGCTTTGCATTTAGGTATAAATGATGATCAATATAAGGCTGAAGGCGCAAGTATTTCATCTGAGGAAGAAATAATATTAAACTCGAACGCGATCTTACAAATGAATATTCCGAATGACTCAATATTAAATAAATTAAAAAAAAACCAAATTTTAATTGGTGTTTTAAATCCTTACTTAAATAAAGATAAATTAAATGAAATAGTATCTAAAAATATTAGTTGTTTTTCACTTGAATTGCTACCCAGAATTACAAGAGCACAGTCAATGGATATTCTTTCTTCTCAAGCAAATCTTGCAGGCTACAAAGCTGTAGTTGATTCATTTGCTTTTTTTCAAAAAGCAATACCTATGATGATGACCGCAGCAGGTACAATATCTGCAGCAAAAGTATTAGTTGTTGGCGCTGGAGTTGCTGGATTACAAGCTATTGCAACTGCAAAAAGAATGGGAGCTGTAGTATTTGCAACAGATGTAAGATTGGCATCTAAAGAGCAAGTAGAAAGTCTTGGAGGTAAATTTTTAACTGTTGAGGGAGCTGAAAATTTAGAAACAGAAGGTGGATATGCTAAAGAAGCATCAGACGAATTTAAAAAAAAACAGGAAGATTTACTAAAAGATACGTTAAAAAAAATTGATATAGTTATTTGCACAGCATTGATACCGGGAAAAAAGGCTCCAATAATAATTAAAAAAGATATGATAGAAGGGATGCCTAATGGTTCAGTAATTTATGATTTGGCTGCTGTACAAGGTGGAAACTCTGAATTGACTAAAGTGGACGAAATTGTAGATATCGATGGTGTAAAAATAATGGGAGAATCGAATATATTAAACAAATTACCTGTTTCAGCTTCAAATCTTTACGCAAAAAATATATTCAATTTTATAGATAATTTGTTCGATAAAGAGAAAAAAACTTTTGAAATAAATCTTGAAGATGAAATAATTGAAAAAACAATGGTGAAATAATGGAAATAGATCCTTTTATATTTAGGTTGAGTATTTTTATATTATCAATTTTTGTTGGATATTATGTGGTTTGGAGCGTAACCCCATCTTTGCATACACCTCTTATGTCAGTTACAAATGCTATTTCATCAGTGATAATAGTTGGTGCAATAATTGCTTCATTGGCTGGATCATCAAAGGATGTGTTTGAAGTCTCAAATATATTTGGTTTTTTAGCAATAATTTTAGCAGCAGTTAATATTTTTGGTGGTTTTTTGGTTACTCAAAGAATGTTGCAAATGTATAAGAAGAAAAAATAGTATGTCAGCAAATTTATCAGCATTATTTTATTTAATCTCTGGCATCTTATTTATTTTAGCTCTAAGAGGATTATCATCACCAGAAACCTCCAGGCAGGGAAATTATTTTGGTATTGCTGGTATGTTAATTGCAATAATAGTTACATTTTTATCAGTAGGAAATTTTGGAATAGGACTAATTTATGTTTTAATTTTTCTTGTAATTGGGGGATCAATAGGGGCATTCATAGCTTTTAGAATACCTATGACTGCAATGCCTGAACTTGTTGCAGGTTTTCATAGTCTAGTAGGTTTAGCTGCTGTTTTTGTCGCAATATCAGCTTTCCTAAAACCAGAAGCCTTCAATTTAGGAACAATTGGAAATATTAAACTAGCTAGTCTAATCGAAATGTCTTTGGGTGCTGCTATAGGTGCAATTACATTTTCAGGATCAATTATTGCTTTCTTAAAACTAAGAGGAATAATGTCTGGTTCACCAATTACTTTTAAAGGTCAACATTTTATAAATTTATTTTTGGGACTATCTATAATTGCTCTTATTTACTATTTATGTATATCTCAATCCTCAAACATATTTTGGTCTATTGTTTTAATTTCTTTTCTAGTAGGAGTATTATTAATAATTCCAATTGGAGGCGCAGATATGCCGGTAGTAATTTCAATGTTAAATTCTTACTCAGGTTGGGCAGCAGCTGGAATAGGTTTTACTCTTGAAAATACTGCATTGATTATTACTGGAGCTTTGGTTGGATCCTCTGGCGCAATATTATCTTATATTATGTGCAAAGGAATGAATCGATCTTTTTTTAATGTAATACTTGGTGGTTGGGGTGCAAATGAACAAACCTCAGCCTTACAAAATAAAGAGCAAAAACCAGTTAAGAATGGGAACGCAGATGACGCAGCATTTTTAATGAAAAATGCTTCATCAGTAATTATTGTACCAGGATATGGAATGGCAGTTGCGCAGGCTCAACATGCTTTACGAGAAATGGTAGATGCATTAAAAAAAAATGGGGTTAAAGTTTCATATGCAATTCATCCAGTAGCTGGAAGAATGCCAGGACATATGAATGTTTTATTAGCAGAGGCAAATGTTCCATATGATGAAGTGTTTGAATTAGAAGAAATAAATAATGATTTTGCAAATTGTGACGTAGCATATGTAATTGGAGCAAATGATGTTACTAATCCTGTAGCAAAATCAGATCCCCAAAGTCCAATATATGGTATGCCTGTTTTAGATGTTGAAAAAAGTAAATCAGTTTTATTTGTTAAAAGAAGTCTATCACCTGGTTATGCGGGAATTGACAATGATTTATTTTATAGAGATAATACATTAATGCTATTTGCGGACGCAAAAAAAATGACAGAAGAGATTGTTAAGAGTTTATAATTGACTAAAATATTTTGTGATATTGCAGATATTAAACTTATAAAAAAATTTGATAAAAAAAAATAGTTAAAGGATTTACAACAAATCCTAGTTTGATGAGAAAAGCTGGAGCTAAAGATTACACAAAATATTCAAAAAAAATATTAAACATAACCGATAAACCTGTGTCATGTGAGGTTTTTGCAGATGATGCCGAAAATATGATTGCGCAAGGAAGAAAAATCAGTGATTGGGGTAAAAATGTTTATGTAAAAGTACCTGTCACTAATTCGAGAGGGACTTTTATGGGAAAAGTAATTTCTTCACTAAATAAGAAAAAAATAAAGTTGAATATCACAGCGGTATATAGTGCAAAACAAACTATGCAAATTCTAAAAAAAATTGACATGAAAACACCAGTTATCATTTCAATTTTTGCTGGAAGAATGGCAGATAAAGGAAAAGATCCTTTACCACATATTGAGCAAAGTATTGCAGCTTCAAAAAAATACAAGAATGTTAAAATCCTATGGGCAAGCACAAGGGAGCCTTACAATTATTTGCAAGCTAAAAAATTAGGTTGTCATATAATTACTGTACCACCCTCAATAATTGAAAAAATTGAAAAATTTGGAAAGAGTTTTAAAGATTTAACAATTGATACTGTTAAAGGTTTTTTGGTAGATACAAAAAGATCAAATTTTAAATTGTAATTGGTTGCGGGGGACGGATTTGAACCGCCGACCTCAAGGTTATGAGCCTTGCGAGCTACCAGGCTGCTCCACCCCGCGGTAACTAAATCCTATTTTTGAGTTTGTTAAGTTTTTTTACTCTTTTAATGTTTTCTTGAAGAATTCTCTTTTTTTTTTCAGATGGTTTTTCATAATTGTTTTTTAATTTAATTATCTTAAAAAAACCGTCCCTCTGGAGTTTTCTTTTTAAAACTCTCAGTGCTTGCTCAACATTATTATCTTTAACTTCTATTTTAATAACAACCTCCAAAAAGTGCGTTTAGTTAACATTTTAAATATTATTTGTCTATATCTTTGAAATTTAATTTTTATTGGTTAAATTTAATTTTTCTTTATCTTTTTTTTCTCTTATTATCCGTCTTTCTGCTTTTTCTATCGCTGCTAACAATTCCTTTTGAGTAAATAAACCCATTGCAACAGGGTCTTTTGCATTCAAACTATTAAAATTCCAATAACTTTTATTTCTTATAGAAATAACAGAGTTTTTTGTTACCCCAACTAACTTTGCTATTTGTGAGTCCTTTAGAATGGGATGATTTTTAATTAACCATAATGCAGAGTCTGGTTTGTCTTGACGCTTGGATAGTGGAATGTATTTTTTTATTTTGTTATCTATATTTCTAACTTCAACTTCTTTATTAGTGATATTTAAAGATCTTTTATTATCTTTTGAGGAAAGTTTAATCTCTTCATCGGTTAGTTGTCCTGATATTATAGGGTTATAACCTACAATACCTTTTGCAACTTCACCATCAGCTATTCCTTGCACTTCTACTTCATGTAATTTACAAAAATCTGCAATTTGCTTAAATGTTAGTGAGGTATTTTCTACAAGCCATACTGCAGTTGCCATTGGCATAAGTGGAGCTTTTGACATTAACTTTTGTTCTCTGATCTAAAATTTTGAAATTTTTTGTTAAATTTGCTTATTCTACCTTTATCCAATATTTTTTGTTTTCCACCTGTCCAAGCAGAATGAGAGTTGGGATCGATTTCAAGCTTCAAAACCTCATTCTCTGATCCCCATGTTGATCTAGTCTCAAATTTTGTGCCATCTGTCATTTCTACTTTAATGATATGATATTTAGGGTGAATATTTTTTTTCATGGGCAGCCTTATAACAAAAAATTTTTTAAAAACAATTAAAACTTATCTAATTTTTTTAACATTTTATCATATATATTTGGATTTGCTGCTCTTATATCTATTTTGTTAAATTTAAATTCATTTATATCGTTTACTTTTCCACCCGCTTCTTCGATAATTATCTTTCCTGCAGCAATATCCCATATATTGATTTTATCATGAAAATATCCATCAAATCTTCCACAACCAACATATGCCAAATCTAATGCTGCACAACCTGTATTTCTCATGTTAAGTTTAGGATATCCTATTTTTATTCCCTCACAATTTGATGAAAATAAACATTCATTATTGAAAAAAGAACCACAATTTTTTTCAGCGTAGAAAATTTCATCTTTTATTGGATCAAATATCAGGCCCGTTGTGATTTCTCCTTGCATCTCTAGAGCAATGGATATCGCAAAATGTGGAATTCCATGTAAAAAATTAGTTGTACCATCAATAGGATCTATTATCCAAAAAACATCTTTATTTTGATTTAAAATTTTCCCAGTCTCTTCAGTTATAAAGGAATAATTTTTTTTTAATCTTGATAGCTCGTCGATTAAAATTTTTTCCACTCTTTTATCAGTTTTTGTTACAAAGTCTTTTGGACCTTTTTTTGATACTTGTAAATTCTCTAATTCACCAAAAT
>CACAUA010000022.1 GCA_902535625.1 uncultured Pelagibacteraceae bacterium
AGAGAAATTTTAGAAATTATTCAAAAAGATCTTAGGACATTGGAAAGAGCAGTTTACTCAGAGTCATTTCAAAAAAAATCTAGCAGCGAAAACTCTTTAAATGATAAGGAAACCGAAGATGCATTAACAAGACATTTATTAAAATTGTCTGAAATAGAAAAGCAATTTCAAAATTTAACTAATAAGTTTGAAGAAGTTAATTTTAAAATTGATAAATTGTCTTCAAGATTATCAAAAACTCAAGCTGACAATCAGTTAAGATTTCAAGAATTAGAAAACAATTCTAGCATTATACAAAAAAGTGAAAATAATGAACAGAATTTATCAACAAACGAAAATAATCAAAATAAACAGATTGAGTTAACTAATAAAAAAATAATGCCAGGTACATCTCAACCTCAAGATTTAGGAACAATATCATATAAAGATATGACAGATACTAGTGAGACGCAAGCAATACAATCTGTTGATACAACCAAATCTATTTTAACAGAAAATTTTATCAATGAAGAAAAAATTTTACCTGAAGCATCTCCTTTAGAGCAATATGAATTTGCAACTAGCTTTTTAAAGGTAGGAGATTATAATATGGCAGAGAGGGCGTTTAGAGAATTTGTAGACACAAACCCAGATAATGATCTTTCTGGAAATGCACAGTATTGGTATGCAGAGACTTTTAGAATAAGACAGCTCTACACTGACGCTGCATCTGCTTATTTAGAAGGTTATCAAAAATACCCAAAGAGTGAAAAAGCACCTATTAACCTTTTGAAGCTTGGTGTATCTTTAGTTCAAATTGGGGAGAAAGATCAGGGTTGCTTGATGATTGCTGGAGTTAAAAAACAGTATCCAAATGCCACTCAATCAGTTCTTCAAAAAGCTAAATATGAAGAGAAAAAGTTTGAGTGCAACAAAGAAAACTCTTAATTTTTATTTAACAAAATTAAAGGATCCTCAAGTACAAAAATTATATAACGTATTTTCAAACAATCTTACATCTTTAGATGTTGGTAAAAAGAAAATTATGGTTGGAGTCTCGGGTGGAGTTGATAGTTTATCTACTTTATTTTTCTCTAAGTGCTATGCAATAAAAAATAAGGCTAAAGTTTATCCAGTAATAATAGACCATAAACTAAGAAAAGATTCTACAAATGAAGCAAAAATTTTAAAGTATAAACTGAAAAGAAACTTTAAAATTGATTGTAAAATTCTATCAAAAAAAATTACTAAAATTGATAAAAATATACAATCTTATGCAAGAGACTTAAGATATGATTTATTTTTAAAAGAATGCAAAAAACATAAAATAAACTATCTCCTTTTAGGCCATCATAAAGATGATCTGATTGAAAATTTTTTTATAAGACTTCTAAGAGGTTCTGGTTTAAAGGGACTAGTTTCTTTTGACAAGAATATAAGTAATTTTAAAGGTATAAAGATTATCAGACCATTTTTATCTACCTCAAAAAAAAAACTAATAAATATCAATAAAAAAACTTTTGGCTTTTTTGTAGATGATCTTACAAATAACAATGATAAATTTTTAAGGAACAGAATTAGAAAACTTTTAAGAAGCTTGGATAAAGAAGGTTTAAACTTTAATAAATTTTATTTAACATTAAAAAATTTATCAAAAAGTAATAAAGTTGTTGAGTTTTTTGTTGAGAAAAATATTTTTGAAAATTCAAAATATTTTGAAAAAGATAGAAAAATAATCTTAAACAAAGCTTTTTTTAACAATCCAGACGAAATTATTTTAAGAAGCTTTACACAATTAATTCAAAATCTTGGTAAGAAAAGAAACTATCCACGAGGAAAAAAAGTCGTTGGTCTTATAGATTCTCTGAAGTTCTCTAACAATAATGTAAAATTGTCACTTTCAGGATGTATGGTTGAAAAAATTAACGATTCAGTGATTATTTACCCAGAAAAACGTTAATTTTTTTATTAAATGATCAAAATGACACTTGTTAATTTATTAATAATTCTTAATTTAATGACTTATGAATTTTAAAAACTTAGCAATGTGGGGAATAATTGTTATTTTGACGATTGGCCTTTATAATATGTTTAAGAACCCTCAAGGTTCAATTTCTCAAAAAAACAAAATTATCTTCTCAGAGTTCTTAACCGAAGTAGATAACGGAAGAGTAGTTAAAGTTGAAATACAAGGAAAAAATATAAAAGGCGTATTATCAAATGGGAATCAATTTACCACTTATGCACCTGAAGACCCTAACTTAATTCAGAAGCTAAGTGATAAAGGCGTTAGCATTTCCGCGAGCCCGTTAGAGGAAAAAATGCCTTCATTATTAGGAATACTTCTTTCATGGTTTCCAATGCTTTTATTAATTGCCGTTTGGATTTTCTTTATGAGACAAATGCAAGGAGGAAAAGGTGGAGCTATGGGCTTTGGAAGATCGAAAGCAAAAATGATGAATGAGGTAAAAGGTAAAGTTACATTTAATGATGTTGCAGGTGTAGAGGAGGCTAAAGAAGAAGTAGAGGAAGTTGTAGAATTTTTAAAAGACCCAAGGAAATTCAGTAGACTTGGTGGTAAGATTCCAAGAGGATGTTTGTTGGTGGGTCCCCCAGGTACTGGTAAAACATTATTAGCTAGAGCAATTGCTGGAGAAGCTGGAGTCCCTTTCTTCACGATTTCTGGATCAGATTTTGTTGAAATGTTTGTTGGCGTTGGAGCTTCAAGAGTAAGAGATATGTTTGAACAAGGCAAAAAACATTCTCCATGTATAATTTTCATTGATGAGATAGATGCTGTAGGTAGAAGTAGAGGAGCAGGTCTTGGCGGTGGAAATGATGAAAGAGAGCAAACTCTTAATCAGCTGTTAGTTGAGATGGATGGTTTTGATACTAATGAAGGAGTAATTATTATTGCCGCCACTAATAGACCAGATGTATTAGACCCAGCCCTTTTGAGGCCTGGGAGATTTGATAGACAGGTTGTTGTTTCAAATCCAGATTTAATTGGAAGAGAAAAAATTTTAAAAGTACATGCGAAGAAAATATCAATGGCACCCGATGTTAACTTAAGAACAGTTGCTAGAGGAACACCTGGATTTTCTGGCGCAGATTTAGCAAACCTTGTTAACGAAGCTGCATTGCTTGCTGCAAGAAAGAATAAAAGAATAGTAACCTATCAAGAATTTGAAGAAGCAAAAGATAAAGTGATGATGGGGTCTGAAAGAAGATCAATGGTAATGTCAGAAGAAGAGAAAAAATTAACAGCTTACCATGAAGCAGGTCACGCTATAGTAACTATAAATGAAAAAGCTGCTTACCCTATACATAAAGCAACGATTATACCGAGAGGGAGAGCTTTAGGGATGGTAATGCAATTACCAGAGAGAGATGAAGTTTCACAAACAAGAGAACAACTTCATGCACAAATGGCAATAGCCATGGGAGGTAGAGTTGCAGAGGAATTAATTTTTGGAGATGATAAAGTAACCACAGGAGCTTCAAGTGATATCGAACAAGCAACAAAAAGAGCAAGAGCAATGGTTATGAGAGCTGGATTAAGTAAAGAAATGGGTCCAGTAGCATATGGTGAAAATGAAGAAGAAGTATTTTTGGGTAGATCTGTTGCTAGACAGCAAAATATGTCTGAAGAGACTGCTAGAAAAGTTGATAGTGAAATTAGAAAATTTGTTGATATGGGTTATGAAAGAGCAAGAAAAGTATTAACTGATAAAATCGATGACTTACATAAATTAGCAAAAGCTTTATTAACTTATGAAACTTTGACTGGTGCAGAAATTGAAGATTTAATAAATAGGAACATATATCCAAAAAATAAAGAAGATCTTAAAGTTGAAGATGATGACCAAAGCTCAGCACTTGGTTCAATGGGCTTAAAACCAAAGATAGTGCACTAAGCACTAATGAATAAATATTACACAAGAGCGTGTAATTTTTATTTTGGATCAGTATCAGAAATAAACATTAAAAAAAATAAATCAATTCCTCTTCATGGTAATACAAAAATATCATTTGATAAAATAGAAATCATAGACAGAAAAAAAAACAAAATCATCGATATCAAAGATATTAGTAAACTTTCGACTAAATTAAAAAAAAAAGTCAACAGAGATTTAAAAAATATAAAAAAAAAGAAAATTTTTAAACAAATAAATTTATCTGATATCCCTATTTTGATGGGAATAGTTAATTTAACTCCAGATAGTTTTTCAGATGGTGGTAAGTATAATAAAAAAAATTTAGCGTTAAAACATGTGAATAACTTATTATCAAATGGCGCAAAGATAATAGACGTCGGTGGAGAGTCTACAAGACCAGGCGCAAAAGATATTAATCCTATAAAAGAATGGGATAGAATAAAATTTATTTTAAAAATTTTAAAAAATAAAAAAAGTTTTGTTTCATTAGATACTAGAAAAAGTTTCGTGATGAAAAATGCCTCCAAAATTAAAGTAGATCTTATCAATGATGTATCTGGACTATGTTATGATCCTGAGACCATAAATTATTTAAAACAAACTAAAAAACCTTTTGTTATTCATCACATGAATGGAACACCAAAGAGTATGCAATTAAATCCAACATACAATAATGTATTGCTTGATATTTATGATTTCTTTGAAAATAAATTAAAATACTTAAGAAACGAAGGTATTAAGCATAATAATATTATATTAGATCCAGGTATCGGGTTTGGAAAAAATTTGAAACATAATATTACTCTTCTAAAGAATATTTCTATTTTTCATTCATTAGGGCTTCCTGTAATGTTGGGCTTGTCTAGAAAAAGATTTATTAAGGATATTTCAAGAGAAAATGATACTAAAGAAAGGATCGGTGGAACTGTATCTTCATGCATTCAAGCATATCTTCAAGGAGTTCAAATTCTAAGGGTTCATGATATTAAGGAAATTAATCAAGCATTTAAAGTATTTAAAGAATTACAACATTAACAATGATTAAAAAATATTTTGGAACAGATGGAATTAGAGGAAAGGTTAATGGATCTAAAATAAATGGAGAAATGTTTTTCAAATTTGGCTTAGCAGCTGGAACATACTTTAAAAATTTAAAAAAGAATAAACAAACAGCAATTATTGCAAAAGACACTAGATTATCAGGATATACGCTTGAACCAGCTTTAGTGTCTGGATTGGCATCTGCAGGAATGCATATTTACACTTTGGGACCTCTACCGACAAATGGTTTGGCAATGCTAACAAAAAAAATGAGAGCTAATATGGGAATAATGATTACTGCATCTCATAATCCATATCACGACAACGGATTAAAGTTATTTGGACCTGATGGACTTAAATTATCTGATAAAATTGAGAAGAAAATTGAAAAACTAATTGATTCAAAGATTACTAAAAATCTATCAAAGCCAATTGAATTGGGGAGAGTTAAAAGATTAGAGGATGCTAACGATAGTTATATTAAAATATTAAAACAAAATTTCCCATCCTCATTTAGTTTAAAAGGTATCAAAATTGCTTTAGATTGTGCCAACGGAGCTGGCTACAAAGCTGGCCCAGATTTATTTGAATCATTAGGTGCTAAAGTATATGACACTGGCACATCGCCTAATGGTTTAAATATAAATCTTAAATCCGGATCTACTTACCCAAGTAAAATTTGTCAAATGACAAAAAAAAATAAAGCTCATATAGGTATTTCATTGGATGGAGATGCTGACAGAATAATTGTATGTGATGAAAAAGGAAATATTATTGATGGAGATAAAATTCTTGCAATGTTAGGTGAAAGATGGAAAAGAAAAAAGATTTTAAAAGGAGGTGTTATCGGTACATTAATGTCGAATTATGGCTTAGAAAAATTTTTTAAAAACAATGGAATTAAATTTTTAAGATCGGATGTAGGAGATAGATATGTAAAAGAAAAAATGAAAAAAAATAAATTTAATTTAGGGGGGGAACAATCTGGTCATATAATTCTTGGAAAGTTTGCTACAACAGGAGATGGATTATTGGTTGCACTAGAAATCCTTTTCTCATTAAGAAAAAGAAAGAAAGCAAGCGAACTTTTTAACAAATTTAAACCGACTCCTCAAATATTAGAGAATGTTGAAGTTAAAGATAAATCAATTATTAATACTCCAAAATGCAAAAAAGCAATTCAAGAAGCAAATAAAATAATTAAAAATAGAGGTAGAATTTTAGTTAGAAAATCTGGTACTGAACCAAAAATAAGAATTATGAGTGAGTCAGAGGATACAAGCTTGAATAAATTGTGTGTTAATATAATAAAAAAATCTATTCAGTAAATTGAAAATCAAATCTAAAATATTAATTATTGCAGGATCAGACTCGTCTGGAGGAGCAGGCATTCAAGCAGATATAAAATCAGTTACTTCTCTTGGTTCTTTTGCTATGACAGCAATTACCGCTGTTACAGTTCAGAATACTACAGGTGTAAAGTCTATAATAGCAATGCCTATCAAGGAAATTTCCAATCAAATCGAATTTACATCAAAAGATATTAAACCAGACTCAGTAAAAATAGGAATGCTGCATTCTACTAAAGTTATAAACTCAGTGTTAAAATCAATAAAAAAATCTAATTTAAAAAAAATAATATTAGATCCCGTTATGGTAGCCAAAGGTGGAACTAAGCTTATTGACAATAAAGCTATTTC
>CACAUA010000023.1 GCA_902535625.1 uncultured Pelagibacteraceae bacterium
GATACCATAAAGGCCAAATTAAATATGCCGGGTGGACATTAAATTCCTTATAGAGATTTATTGTTAAGAAGCTTATAAAAAAACCAATAAAAAGACTTCCATTGTCACCAGTAAAAAACTTAAATCCACTTTTACTTGGAATTATATTTAATATAAAATTAAAAATTACAGGTATTGAGAGTAATAAAAGAAGATTTTGTAATTCTACATTTTCAACTAAGAAAATATAATAAACCAATGTACTAAAAAAGAAACTTAACAAAAGACCATCGACGCCATCTATATAATTTGTTGCATTAATTAGTAAACCTATCGACAAAATCAAAAATGGTATACTAAATTTACCTAAATTTATAAGACCAATGTAATCGTAGTTTCCCAAATCTTTAATAATAATTCCATTTCCTAGCAAGTATACAGATGGTATAAAAATAATAATTAATTTTGTTAAAGGTCTAATATTTTTTCTATCATCTATGAAGCCACCTAATATAACAAAAAAGCCTGTTGTAATAATTAATTCAATATTATGATTAAGTTCAAATTGGCTAACTATTATTAGGTAAAACAAATAAATTATTAAACCACCTGTGTTATAAATTGGATTGCTATGAATTTTCCTATTATTTGGCTCATCAACCCAATTGAAATATTTTGACAAAAAAAATACTAATGAGAATAGAATAAAATAAATTATTAAAAATTTTAAATACAACATTTTAAGGTTTACGTATCTTAAGGATTTACCTATATTTATATAACATAATCAAGAATGAAAAAAAAAATATTAATTACTGGATGTGCCGGTTTTATTGGATTTCACCTATCAAAAAGATTATTAAATAAATTTGATGTAGTTGGTATTGACAAGTTAACAAATTATTACTCAAAAAAATTAAAATTAGATAGATTGAATGAACTACTCAAGTTCAGAAATTTTAAGTTTTTAAAAATAAACTTATCAAAAAAAAACTCATTATCTTTATTAAAAAAAACAAGATTTTTTGCTGTAATACATTTGGCAGCGCAACCAGGTGTTAGAAACTCAATATTTAAACCTCTTGATTATATCGATGATAATATAGTTTCTCATGTAAACCTATTACAGGAATTTAAAAACAGAAATTTGAAAAAATTTATTTATGCTAGCTCTTCATCTATATATGGATCAACAAAAAAAAAAAATTATTCAGAAGCGGATCCATTAACAAGACCGTTATCTCTTTATTCTGCCACTAAACAATCAATTGAACAAATTACGAGATATTACAGTCATTACTATAAAATACCATCAATTGGTTTAAGATTTTTTACATGTTATGGCCCATGGGGAAGGCCAGACTTATCAGTCACTAAAATTACAAATGATATAATTAAAAAAAAAAAAGTTATTCTTCTCAATAATGGTAAAACAAAACGAGATTACACATACATTGATGACACTGTTAATGGTATTATTAAATGTTTAAATTTTAAAAATAAAAAAAACCAACATGAAATATTCAACTTAGGAACAGGTAGAACTTACAGCACTTTGCAATTGACCAAAACTATCGGAAAAATTCTCAAGATAGATTATAAAATAAAATTTAAAAAACATCACCCTACTGATATGAGAATAACAAAGTCTAATATGTTTAAAAGCAAAAAAAAATTAGGATACGCACCTAAAATAGATTTAAAAAGGGGGCTAAAAAAATATCTGGATTGGCATTTAAATAATTAGATCGTTTTCAATAATGAAAAAAAATATACTAATAACTGGTGGAGCAGGATATATAGGAAGTTGTGTTGCAAATTTTTTACTGGAAAATAATTACTCAGTAACCATCATAGATAATCTCATCACAGGAAATATAGACTTTATTCCTAAACGTGCAAAGTTTGAAAAGTGTGATATTGATGATGAAATAAAAATCTCTAAAATTATCAGTAAAACTAAATTTGATGCAGTTATTCATTTAGCTGGACTAATCAGAGTCGATGAGTCAGTAAAAAAACCAGAAAAATATTTCCTTTATAATTACAAAAAAGCAAAAAATTTTTTTAACATATGTTTTAAATTTGGATTAAATAATATAATTTTATCTTCTACAGCTTCAGTATATGGAAATCAAAAACAAAAACCTCTAACTGAAAAAGCTAAGACTCAGCCAATAAATCCTTATGCAAGATCTAAATTGAAAATTGAAAAATATCTTATTAAAAAAAGTAAAACAAAAAAATTTAATTATATTATCTTAAGATATTTTAATGTGGCTGGTACAGAAATTAAAATGAGATCAGGATTAAAATCCAAATTTTCAACACATTTGATTAAAGTTGCATGTGAGGTTGCGGTAAAAAAAAGAGATAAACTTATAATAAATGGGGATAATTATAAAACTAAGGATGGAACTACTATAAGAGACTATATTCACATAAGTGATTTGGCGGAAATTCATTTACTATCTCTTAAAGATCTAATTAAAAACAAAAAATCTCACATATTCAATTGTGGCTATGGAAAAGGCTATTCTGTAAAAGAAGTCATAGAATGCTTGAATTCAATTTTAAAAAAAAAAATCTCTGTTCAAATAGGTAGTAGGAGGAAAATGGACTCTCAATATTTAGTAGCAAATTCCCAAAAATTTAAAAATTACTATTTGTGGAAACCCAAGTTCAATGATCTAAAGACTATTATTGCATCATCTTTGAGATGGGAAATGAAATTAAAAAGATTTAAATAAATTATTGTAAGTTTATAATAAATAAATTTTACTAAAATGTTTAATTTAATAATTTTCGTTGCTGCATTCTATTTTTTATTATTATCTGTAATTGGATATGGAGCAATATTCCAAAAATTGACATTTTCTAGACTAAATGAGTCTGATGATATTACATTATACTTAGGATTTTATGGTATATTACTTATATCGTTTATATCTTTTATCTCGAGTTTTTTTTTAGCACATGATTTTAAGCACAATTTATTAGTACATTTCTTTGGTATTTCATTTTTTATTTTTGTTAAATTTAAAGAAAAAAAAAAATATATAAAACATATCTTTTTCCTATCTCTGATATTGTTCTTGGCAGTCTTAATTTCCAAAACTCATGACGATTTTCCTTACTACCATTTACCTTTCACAAAGTACCTTACAGAGCATAAAGTTATTTTTGGCATGGGTAATATCAATCATGGTTACAACCTTCTATCCTCAACATTTTTTTTAAATTCAACATTTTATCTACCTTTTATAAATTTTTTTTCATTTCATTTCAGTGCTATTTATTTTTTAATTTTTTTTAATTATTTTTTATTAAAAGAAATTCTTTTAAAAAAAAACTATGATCCAGCATTTTATTTATACTTATTTTCTTTTGTATATTTTAATTTATCCTTTAACAGACTTGCTGAATTTGGCACAGATAAATCTGGGCAGCTGTTAATTGTAGTTTTGATTATTAAACTCTTACACTTAATTAATTTCGATTTTGATAAAAAAAAGATTTCCAATATATTGCTATTAATTCCTTTATTTGCGCTATGCATAAGTTTAAAAACTTATTTTTTACCATATATTCTGTTTGGGTTATTTCTTTGTTTTTATAATTTTAATATATTATACACATTCAAAAATATTTTAATTTCTAGATCATTTTTGTTTAGCATATTTTTTTTAATATTTTATTTTTCTCATCATTTTGTTTCTACTGGTTGTTTAATTTCTCCAATTTCATTCACCTGTTTTGAAAGTTTTGATTGGGCGAGAGAAAAAGATCAAATTTTCAAACTATCATTATGGCTTGAGCAGTGGTCGAAAGCTGGTGCAGGATCAGGTTACAGAGTAGATAATCCAAATGAGTATATTGTGAGACTTAATTGGTTTAATAATTGGATAGATAAATACTTTTTTACTAAATTTTTAGATCAATTCGTGTTATTATTGTTAAGTTTTACTGTTATATTCTTCATCTTCAAAAGTAAAAATTTTACAAAAATAACAAATAAAAGTATCTTTAAAAGAATATTGCCATTTTATGTTTTAATATTAATAATTTTCTTTATTTGGTTTTTAAAACATCCCACGCTAAGATATGGTGGGTACTCTATATATTTCTTAACTTTAGCAATTCCTTTTTCTTATATTTTTTTAATGTTTGAAAATAAAGCAAATTTCAAAAAAAAATCTATCCTTTTAATTGTTATTGTTTTTTTTGTTTTTAATTTAAAAAACGTCAACAGAATTTATAAAGAAATAAATAGGACGGATAAATATGCTTATAAAGATTTCCCATTTTTCTTTGTTGAAGATAAAAAATTTGATAAGAAAGTATTTAATAATGATTTTAACATTTATTCAACAATTCATCATTGTTGGGCTTCCCCAACACCTTGTGGTTCAGTAAATAATAAGATTTTTGTAAATAAAAGAAATGGATATTTTTTTATCAATAAACTAAAGTAAAATTAAACAATATTGACAGTTCTAATTGTATTAATCTTTTATGCATAGCAAATATAATGAAAACACTGATGATTCTAACCAAACTGATTTGATTTCAGTAATCATTCCTTTCTATAATGAGAAAGACTATTTTGATGAATGTATAAATTCTGTTTTGAAACAAAGTTATAAAAATATCGAGATAATTATTATTAATGATGCGAGTGATTTAATCTATGAAAAAAAATTAAATTACTATAAAAGTTTGCATCCAGATTTAATTAAAATAGCCAAAAATGAAAAAAATCAGGGTGTTTCAATTTCTAGAAATAGAGGAATTGATTTAGCCAAAGGAAAATATATTGCCTTTATAGATTCTGATGATCAATGGTTTCCATATAAGTTAGAATATCAATATAAATTAATAAAAAAAAAAAAATTAGATTACATTCATGGAAGTTACTTTATTATTGATGAGAATAAAAAGTTTAAAGGTTATTTAAAAGCCAAAAATCAGAATTTTAATAATCTGATGAAATCTTGTGATATTGGCTTATCGACTGTTATGATAGATGCTAAAATTTGCAAAAAGAATAAATTTGAGAAAATTTCAACAAAAGAAGACTACATATTATGGCTAAAATTATCAAAAAAGATGTATTATTTATTTGGTGATGAAAGGATAGTAGCAATTTATAGATCAAAAAAAAATTCTTTATCCAAAAACTTGGTAATCAATATTTACAATGCGTTTAAAGTATATAAAAAATTTGAAGAGCAAAGTTTTATAAGAACATTATATTTTGTCATAAGGCTAGCTTATAATCGATTTAATAAATATGGTAAAATATCTCAATTAACCGAAAGCAATTTGAAAGATATATCTAAAAACTTTGATTTAAATAAATGATTTTTATTAAAATTGTTAGAAATATTTTAAATTTATTGGATGACGTTAATCAAAGAAAAATAATTGATCTGCTATCATTAAAACTTAGAGAAAAGGCTGTGATTTTTGATGTCGGTGCTCATCATGGAGAAACAATAAAGAAATTTAACAAAAAATTATCGATTAAGAAAATTTATTCTTTCGAGGCTAGTCCTGTTAATTTTAGAATTTTACTCAAAAATATAAATAAATTTAATTCATCAAAATTTGAAATTTATAATTTTGCTTTAGGTGAAAAATTATCAAATAGTTTTATCAACCAAACCATTGAATCTTCATCATCAACTATTAATAAATTAAATAAAAAATCAAGATACTATTTTAGAAAATTAAATGTATTAAAAATAAAAGATAAAGATCAATATTACAAAAGAATACCAATTAAAATAATTACATTAGATAAATTTATTGAGGAAAAAAAAATTTCTTCTATTGATTTATTAAAGATTGATACTGAAGGGTATGAATTTAAAGTTATCAAAGGATTAGATCAAAATCATAATATTATTAGGTTTATTTATTTTGAACATCATTATGACGATATGATTATTAAAGATTACAAGTTTAACGATATCAATAAATTATTAAAGCTTTATGGATTTAAAATGATTTTAAAGTCAAAAATGATCTTTAGAAAGTCTTTTGAATATGTTTATGAGAATACAAAATATAAGAAGAAAGAATATTAAAATTTATAATCAAAATTCATATTTTTAATCTTAATTTGTAGTAAGCCGATAAAACTATCCATAACATCCTTATCGTATTTGAAAATAGTGAAGTCATTTTTGTTTCTCCCTCTATTCTCTCATAATAAACTACAGGTACTTCAATAATTTTCAAATTGTTTTTGTAGGCACCTATTAATAAATCAAAATCTCCCCAAAGATCTTTTGCTCCCCATTTGCCATTATCATTTTTTATTTTATCCCAATGTTTCTTGTAAAATATTTTTGTTCCACATAAAGTATCTGTAATTCTTTTCTTAAAAAGTATACTAAATAAAATTGCGAAAAAGCTGTTTCCATAAAAATTTAAAATTTTCATAGCTTTATTTCTTTGTGGATAAATCATTCTAGTACAATTTATAAAATCAGTATTTGTAGTTTTTAAAATTTTTAGTGCAAATTCAATATCCTTAAAATCAACAGTTAAATCAGCGTCATAAATAACAATAATATCACCACTTGCTTTATCAATTCCTCTGTAAACATTATCTGCTTTGCAGATACCAGGACCATCATATTGTTTAATTTTT
>CACAUA010000024.1 GCA_902535625.1 uncultured Pelagibacteraceae bacterium
ATCTTAGGGTCTTTTAAATATTTCAATTAGCTTTAATTTGCTTTTACAGTAACAGATCTTCTATTCTTCGACCATGAAAGTGGATTAGAACCAGAATCGACCGGTCTTTCTTTTCCGTAACTTATTACTGATATTCTGTCAGCAGATATTCCATAAGTAATTAGATAATCTTTAGCAGCATTCGCTCTTCTTTCACCTAATGCTAAGTTATATTCTCTAGTGCCTCTTTCGTCAGCATGGCCCTCAACTACAACATTGATGCTTGAATTTTCTCTTAACCAATTTGCTTGTTTTCTTAGGGTGTCTCTTGATTTTGTTGTTAAAATAGATTCATTAGTTGCGAAAAATACTCTATCAGGAACACCGTCAGCTAAATATTTAACAGTATCAGTGCCCATATAAACATCACCTTGCATTTGACCTTCTACTTTCGTAGTGGTTTTTTTTGTTGCACAAGCTGATACGATTAAACTTAATAATATAACTAGAAAAGTATTTCTAAGTGATTTTCTAAAATTCATTAATGCTCCTTAATAATTTATTAGAACTTTTTCACAACTAATTAGATGTTTCAAGCATAAAAATCAACTTAATTTATATTAAAAATTAATAAAAAGGCCCTAATTACTCAGTAAAGACGACCAAGATGGGTCGGAAGCGTCAGTCTCTGTTTGAACTTGCCTTTCATTATATCCTGTAAGATCAATAGACCAAAGCTTTGCACTAAATCCTTCTCCTTTATCGTTAGATTTAGTTTCTCTATAAAAAATTAATACTCGTCCGTTAGGAGACCATGAAGGAGCTTCTTGATAATAATTTTCAGTTAGTAATCTTTCTCCTGAACCATCTGTTCTCATAACACCGATGTAAAATTTTCCTTTATGTAATTTTGTAAATGCTATTAAGTCACCCCTTGGGGACCATACAGGTGTACCATACAAACCTTTACCAAATGAAATTCTTTTTACATTTGAGCCATCAGATTTCATTATATAAATTTGTTGAAACCCACTTCTATCAGAATTAAATGTTATAAACTTATTATCCGGTGAGTAAGAAGGCGATGTATCAATTGATGGGTGATTTGTTATTCTTTCAACAATTCTGTTTTCTAAATCCATAGTATAAATATCTGAGTTACCATCTTTAGCAAAACTCATAATAATTTTCTTTCCATCTGGCGAAAATCTTGGAGCAAATGTCATACCTGGAAAATCACCGACTACTTCCTGTGTGCCAGTTTCAATATCTAATAAATATACTCTTGGTAGATTTTTAAAATAAGATAAGTAAGTTACCATCTGGCTTGTCGGATTAAATCTAGGAGTTAATACTAACTCGTTTCCTAATGTTAAATATTTTGTGTTAGAACCATCTTGATCCATGATAGCCAACTTTTTTACTCTTGCTGTCTTAGGTCCTTCTTCAGATACATAAATAATTCTAGTATCAAAGTATCCTTTTTCTCCAGTCAATCTCTCATAAACTTTATCAGAAATTATATGTCCAACTCTTCTCCAATTACTTGGAACTGTTGTAAATGCTAAAGCCATCATTTCTCTTCCAGCTAAAATATCCCAGAGTCTAAACTCAACTTTTAATTTTTTTTTCTCAATTGTAACTTTTCCTGTAATTAAAGCTTGAGCTTTAATCAACGCCCAATCTTCAAATCTTGGTTTTAAGTGTGCAATATCTGGCTTTTGTAAAAATGCTTCTTTACTAAGTGGATTAAATAAACCTGAAGTTTTTAGATTATTTTCTACTACAGATGAAATTTCAGAACCTACATTTTCTACTTTTAATTCATTAATTGAATTTTTTTTTGAGTTATCGTCTTGAAATAATGGTGAAACCGCAATTGGCAAAGGATCTAAATTACCTCTCGTTATATCAATTTCTATTAAAGAATTTGCTTTCGTTATAAAAAACAAAAATACTAATAAAGTTAATTTAAATATTCTAATCATTATCCTCCAAGCATATCACGGGCATCAAAATTTAAAATCATATTTTTCCATCTTTCATAACCACTTGTAGGAACTTTTAATGGATTGCACAGCTGTATAGCTCTTCTCACACTATCTGCTAGTGTTCTAAATTTTTCTTTACCAGGTGTATTCATTTTTACATGATCTAACATTTCAAGCTTTTCAATTGTTCCGTCTGGTTTTAATTGAAGTTTAACTCTAACTAATAAATCTTCACTAAACGGCAAACCTATAGGCACACTCCAACATGTAAATATTTGAGCCTTTAAAGCATCTTCCTCACTTAATGTTAGCTTTGAATAGTCCATAGTTTCATCAGTTGATTGAGAAATCTTATCAACTTCTTTTTTTGTTTCTGCTAAATTTTCTTTTTTTTTATCAATTAAAGCTGCAATTTCATTTAAATCCAATTTTTCTTTTTTTTCAAATTCAGACACTTGTTTAACTTTTTTCTCATCCAAAATAGGTTTTTTAGTTTGGACTATTTTTTTGATATTTTCGTCATTAATTTCTTTTGAAGGTTTCTGCTTTTTTTCTTCTTTGGGTTGAATTTTTTGTTTATCTTCATCTGGCATAGGTACAGCATTTAATTTCTCTTTTTCTAACTTTTGTATTTTATTTTCACTGGTTGGTGTTTTTTTTGATGCAACCTTAGAAATTTCATTTTTTTTTTTATCTGTCTGAACTTCTTTTTTTTCATCTTTTTTTACTTTTTTAGGAGGGGCCTGTTCAGACAAAAGCTTTTCATTCTCTTTTTTTACCTTCTCAATTATTTTTGATGCTTTTGGTGCAAAAGGAATATTTGTTTTTTCAGCTATTTGGATAAGTTCAACAGAAATAAGAGGCGGAATATCCAGAGGTTTTTTTGCAACAAATGGCAAAGCCAAAATACTCACCATAACAATAGCAACATGAAATCCAGATGAGATTAAAAGACCTCGATACATAATCTTTATCTCTCTTTATTCGGTTCAGATATTAAAGCAACTTTTGTAAATCCTGATCCTGAAAGCATTCCCATAATTTCAAGAACCCTTCCATAGTTAATAGCTTTGTCTCCCCTAACATATATTCTTGTATCAGTTCTATTATTTGACACTGCCAATATTTTTATAATTAAATTATTAAATTCAACTTTTGTTTCCTGAATAAAAATTTCACCTTTAGAATTAATTGTTAAAGTTAAAGGTTCATTTTCCTCAGGAAGTGTATCAGCAGAAGTTTCTGGCAAATCTACTTGGACTCCAACAGTAAGTAGTGGTGCAGTAACCATGAATATAATTAGTAAAACCAACATTACATCAACAAATGGAGTAACATTAATTTCACTCATTGGATCGTTTTTTGAACTTTTGAGCTTAAATCCCATTTAAATAATTGATAAGAATCTTTTTGAAAAATTTTCTAATTTTTGTGAGTATTTTCTAGAGTCTGAATTAAATTTATTGTATGCAATTACAGCAGGAATTGCAGCTAATAATCCGAGTGCAGTTGCAAATAAGGCTTCTGCAATACCTGGGGCAACTATTGCAAGACTTGTATTTCTTGAAATTGCAATCGATTGAAATGAATTCATAATTCCCCAAACAGTTCCAAATAATCCTATAAATGGAGCTGTCGATCCAACAGTTGCTAAAAAACTATTATACTTTTCAACTACCACCATTTGTTTTTCAATATTTACTTCTAACACACTAGATAGTCTCTCAGATAAATTTGATTTTGATCTAGTTTTCATAAC
This sequence comes from uncultured Pelagibacteraceae bacterium, assembly GCA_902535625.1. Lineage (GTDB taxonomy): Bacteria > Pseudomonadota > Alphaproteobacteria > Pelagibacterales > Pelagibacteraceae > Pelagibacter. The sequence continues at coordinate 3,730 of CACAUA010000024.1, forward strand.
TGTTTGCATAGAACTTTTAAATAATTTTGCCATAGGATCCTCAATATTTGAAGGCAAACTGTTATAAAATGTTTCAGCAGACTTTGATTTCCAGAATTTCTCTTCAAATTCCTCAGCGCTTTTATTAATTTTTCTAAACATTCTTATTTTTTCAAATATTATTGCCCATGAATAAATGGAACTTATAATTAATATTATGATTACTGACTTGACAATTATATCTGCGCGTAAAAATAAACTAATTAAAGAAAAATCTGTGTTACTTGCTAAACCTAAGCTTTGTGTTGCAATATCTGCTTCCATTCAATCGTTTCCCATTAAAATATGTCATTAATTTGACTTCAACAAACTCTAATACTCTAGTTATCGTTGTTTTCCCTTGTGTTTTCAAAATATTTAGCAATTAAAATAGCGTCTGCTTTATTATTATCTTTTTTTCTTGATAACTTATTAGAAATCCTAGGGAACATTTCTATTACTTTAGTTCTGCTGGCATCTTTTTCAGAATTAATCAAATTAAAATATTTTTTCCATTTTGCTGGTCTAACATAAAAAATGGGAAGCTCCATTGCAGAACATATGCCTTTAATTACTCCAAATGATTGTCCAAAATTAAACATGCTTGTTACACCTTGTCCTGGCATAGCAGAAACTTGTTCGACTATTACACTCATTTTTTCGTTCTTAAATTTATTTTTTATTAGCATTATTTCATTATAAATTTGCCTACCATTAACTTGTTTTTTATTTTTTTTTCCTTCGGCCATTGTAGGCATGTCGATTACATCAATAACATTCCCACTAGAAAAAAAACAGATAGCACCTGCTATTCCTGGATCAATTCCAACAATTATCATTTAATCTTCAAAGTTAACATTTGTATAAACATTTTGCACATCATCCTCATCGTCAAGAGTTTCTAAAAATTTTACCATATTTTGATTTTCTTCACCTTTAAGAGATACCTTATTTATGGGTAGCCACTCGATTTCAGTAGAAAGAAAATTTGCAATAACTTTTTCAAATTTTTTTTTTACCTCATATATTTCATCGATATCAGTATGCACTTCATGAAATTCATCACGAGAAATACAATCATTTGCACCCGACTCGGTTGCTAATTCAAAAATTTTATCTTGTTCAATTTCATTTTTATCTATTTTAATTACACCCAATCTTTGAAAATTATGTGATGCAGACCCCTGGGTTCCTAAAGAACCGTTATTTTTCGAAAATATTGTTCTTATATTAGAAGCAGTTCTATTTTTATTATCAGTCAATGCTTCAACTATTACAGCAGATTTGCTAGGTCCAAAACCTTCATACCTAATATTTTCAAAATTTGATTGATCATTGTTAGAAGACTTTTCAATTGCTCTTTCAATATTTTCTTTTGGCATGTTGGCTGATCTGGCTGCTTGTATTGCTGATCTTAATCTCGAATTCATATCGGGATTCTTATCTCCTAGTTTTGCAGCTACCGTGATTTCTCTGGAGAGTTTAGAAAAAATTTTTGATCTCTGTTTGTCAGCTTTGCCTTTTTTGTGTTTAATGCCCGCCCAATGTGAGTGTCCAGCCATAATTAATTTACGTTATTTAAACTCCCACCAAAAATGAAACTTTCTATATTTTTTGCTAGTCCATTTCTTGCATCGCAATCTACAACTACCCCACTCAGAGATGCTTCTCCATTTGCAGGAAAATGTTTTACGGCTTCTTTTTTTAGAAATCTGTTTATTGAATTTTGTGCATTCATACCAATTACCGAGTCATAGTCGCCACACATTCCAGCATCAGTAATATAGCTAGTTCCATTTTTTAGGACTCTAGCATCATTTGTTGGGACGTGCGTATGGGTACCTACAACTAAAGTTGCATATCCATCAAATAGATTACCTATAGCCATTTTTTCACTTGTTATTTCTCCATGAAAGTCCACTATTAAAAAATCATAATCTTTTGATTTTTTTTTTTCTGCAATAAATTCAGTAGCAATTTTAAAAACATCATCACACTTTTTCATGAAAACGTTACCCATAAGATTTAGTACACCAACTTTTAGATTTTTTTTTGAATTAAATATGGAAAAACCTTTACCAGGCAAATTTCCACTCATATTTATTGGTCTTAATAATTTTTTTTCAGTTTTTATATATTCATAGATTTCTTTTTGATCCCAAACATGATTGCCTGTTGTAATTACATCCACACCTACATTAAAAAGTTCATTAGCAATATTTTCAGTTAGGCCCACACCTTCACTGGCTGCATTTTCACCGTTAACACAAACAAAATCTATACCTTTTTTTGAGACTATATTTGGCAAGTTTTTTTTAACTGATTTAAAGCCTGCGTCTCCAACTATATCACCTAAAAATAAAATCTTCATTTTTACATTAATTTTTCTGTCAAAATTAAATCTAATTTTCTATCAAAATTTTCAACCTTAATTGTATTAACTTTTTGATGTGAAAAAGCCAGTCCAATTGTTGTACATTTTTTAATTTGAGAAATTTTTTCTAAATATCTATCATAAAATCCACCACCATAGCCAATTCTGTTCCTGAATTTATCAAAAGCAACTATTGGTACAAATATTATATCTGGGTATACTTTTTTCAATTTTAGTGGCTGAGGAATTCCTAATGAGCTTATTGTTAAAGGGTCATTTGGACTCCATTTATAAAAATCCATT
>CACAUA010000025.1 GCA_902535625.1 uncultured Pelagibacteraceae bacterium
TTTGCCCGTATATTTTTGCCCATTTAATTGCTTGTTTTTTTGCCTTTTTAGCAGTTTTAAATTCATCATTAACATTTATTAATATATCCTTACTATTATCAAAAGTTGCGTTAAAGACAAAAACTGTAAAACTACTTTTACCCCAACCATCTTTTGTGTATTTGTTTGATAAGGTTCTCACATCGTAACCCATTACTTTCTTTTTCTCTACAAATGATAAATTTATAAAATTACTTGGGTCTTTTTTATTTATTATGTCTCCATCTTTCCACTCACTACCACCTTTAAAAATAAAATTTTTGATTATACTTATAGTTTTCACAGCTTTATCTAACTCCCATATTGCAACTTGTTTTACACCATCATTCCAAATCATTGTTCCTTCACCATGTCTATTATTATTTTTCCATTCACCGGTATAAACACCTCCGCCACTACTATAAAAATATTTACCTTGTCCAGTTATTTGACCATTTACCCAATCACCTTCATATCTATCTCCATGTGTCCATTTAAAAGTTCCTTTTCCATTGATGCAATTACCTTTTATGCAACCGGTCTTTAGTGCTGTTTTATTTTCTAAAAATTTTTTTTTACCAATTGCAAAAAGTTTACACTCACCATTTATTCCTTTTTCTTTTCTATGTTTTTCACAATCATTAAATCCATCTTGCTCCTCTGTTCCTCGTCCGTACTCGCATTTTCCATCATTCCCGACTACAACAAAAAGATGGTCATCAGAACCTTGATTTAAAAGGTCGGCATAAACTTCATCGATTATCCAATCACATATATTTTGATTCTCTGCATTAGATGTTTCGCACCATATAAAGATAAAAAATATTATTGATAATATTTTTTTCATTTAAAATACTGATTTTGAATATCGCTTCCAATTATCTTGGTAATGTTTTGCGTTCTCAGTAATTTTACCTATTTCTTCATCAGTTAGTTTTCTAACTACTCTTCCTGGTGCCCCAACTACTAATGAGTTATCTGGAATTTCTTTATTTTCAGTTATTAATGCTTTTGCACCTATGATGCAGTTTTTGCCGATTTTCGCATTATTTAAAATGACAGCTCCAATCCCAATTAAACTATTATCTCCAATCGAACATCCATGAAGCATAACGATATGACCGATGGTTACGTCTTTACCTATTCTTAATGGGCAACCTGGGTCAGTATGTAGAACGCTCCCATCTTGAACATTTGAACCTTCTCCAACATGAATGTTTTCATTATCCCCTCTAATTACAGCATTAAACCAAACGCTAGAGTTTTTTTCTAATGTGACATCTCCAATTATAGTTGCATTTGGTGCTACCCAATTTTCGCCAGAGTTTTTTGGTTTTTTATCTTTTAAATCGTAAAACATAATTTATATATTATTACATTATGCCTATTAAAACACCAGTATGTGATTTTGGAAAAAAAGCAGAAAACTTTGAATTAAAATCTACAGAAAATAAATTAATATCCTTAAGTGATATCAAAGGTGAAAATGGAACTTTGATAATGTTTATTTGTAATCATTGTCCATATGTAAAAGCAATTATAAAAGATGTGGTGGAGGATTGTACTAAACTTAATGATTTAGGAATAAATTCAGTTGCAATATGCTCTAATGATCCAATTAATTATCCAGAAGATTCTTTTGAAAAAATGATTGAGTTTGCAATTAAACATAAGTTTAATTTTCCTTACCTAATTGATGAAACACAAGACATTGCAAGAAAATATGATGCTGTATGTACTCCAGATTTTTTTGGTTATGATAAAGATTTTGGTCTTCAATATAGAGGAAGAATTAGAGAATTAAGAGAATTAAAACCTGTCAGATCTGGAGATAGTGATTTATTTATTGCTATGAAACAAGTTTCAGAAACAGGTAAAGGTCCAGAAGAACAATTCCCAAGTATGGGTTGTGGCATAAAGTGGTCATCTAATTAATGTATTTAATTATTACAACAACTTTTCCTCCTGATGTTGGTGGTATGCAAAATCTAATGTGGGGTTTGGCAAGATCTTTATCAAAAATTGATATGGTTAAAGTTTTCGCTGATCATCATGAGGACCATAAAAAGTTTGATGATAAAGTTTCATTTACCATTGAAAGAGTTAGTGGTGTTAAATTATTAAGAAAATATAGAAAATCTTTACTAATAAATGAATATTTAAACGAAAATAAAAATATAAATTGCATTATTGCAGATCACTGGAAAAGTTTAGAACTAATAAAGTCTCCAAAAAAGAAAATATGTTTAATTCATTCTAAAGAAATTAATCACCCTAAAGGATCTAGGTTAAATAAAAAAGTTCTAGAAGTTTTAAATAATATTGATCATGTGGTTGCAAACTCAAACTTTACGAAAAATTTAGCGGTTAGTCTTGGAGTTGAAGAAAAAAGATTAATAGTCATAAATCCAGGTGTAGATCCCGTTCAAGAAATTCCAAAAGATGACCTTAAACAAGCAGAAGAAATGCTAAAAGGAAAAAAACAAAGGCTAATTACTGTTTCTCGATTTGACAAAAGAAAAAATCATGAAAAAGTTATAATGGCTATTAGGAATTTAAAAGAGAAATATCCTAATATTACTTACACTTGTATAGGATACGGAGATGAGGAAGAAAATTTAAAAAAATTAGTGATAGAATTAAAACTTGATAAATATGTAAATTTTTTAAGCGATATATCTAATGAATTAAAGAATGCATTAATTGCAAAATCAAATATTTTTATAATGCCATCAATAATTCACAAAACTTCAGTCGAGGGTTTTGGAATTTCTTTTATTGAAGCTGCGCAATACGGGATTCCATCTATAGGTGGTAAAGATGGTGGTGCTTCTGATGCAATTGTTCATAATAAAACGGGATTAATTTGTGATGGTAATAGTCTAGATGAAATTTATTCAAGTATAGATGGTTTATTTGAAGGTAATAAATATATTGAGTTTGGAAAAGAGTGTAAAAGTCATTCCGAAAATTTTCTTTGGGATAAGATAATTGAAAACTATAAAAGAATCTTATAAAGTTAAAATATGCTAGATAAATTTAATGGAATAATTTACTTAAGTATTTTTATCGTTCATTTTATCGTTTATGCCGTTTACGCTTTCAGAACAGTGGTTGCAACAAAGTCATTTTTAGATCAATACAATATAGATCACTCTGCAGCTGTAATGGTTAGATTTTTTGGAGCACCGTTTATTGCATCAGTTTTAGTAGCACTATACATAATGTTAATTAAAGCAGATGGTTTGGCTGGAACATGGGGTTTCTTTACACTAATCTTTGCACAAAACGTTTTATATTTGTTAATTGGAATTTATACAATTTATATCAATAAACTTGGACATAACGAAAAAACAAATAGTGAAGGTGTCATTGCATCCGGCATTTTAACAGTGCTAAGTGGAATTCTTTGCTACGGTCTAGCTGATAAAATTTATATTTAATTTTTTTTTCTAAAAGTTGAAAAAATTTGCCAACCAACAATTGTTATTGTGATCAATAATATTATTAGAGTTATTGGTCTATCCCATAAAAAATTAGGTGAACCATCACTTATTAATAGTGATCTTCTCAATGTTTCCTCCATTAGTCCACCGAGAACAAAAGCCAATATTAAAGGTGGCATGGGGAAATCATAGAGCCTTAAAAAAGTTGCAACCACTGCAATACCTATCATTAAGAAAATATCAAAATTATTAAATGACATTAAATAAATTCCTGTCACTGAGAAAAATAAAATTAATGGAATTAAGTAATTTCTAGGTACCGCTAAAATTCTAGCAATATAGGGAATTAATGGCAAATTTAAAATTAAAAGTACAACCATACCAATGTACATTGACATAATAACCGACCAAAAAATTTCAGGGTTTGTTTGATAAAGTCTTGGTCCAGGCTGAATACCAAATCCTAAAAGAGCTCCGAGCATTACAGCAGTTGTACCACTTCCAGGAATTCCTAATGTTAGTAATGGAACAAATGAACCTGAGCAAGCTGCATTATTTGCTGTCTCTGGTGCAGATAACCCATGAACGCTACCTTTTCCAAATTTTTGTTTTTCTTCTTCATTTACG
>CACAUA010000026.1 GCA_902535625.1 uncultured Pelagibacteraceae bacterium
GTTGCTGCAACTAATTTATATGAACAAACAAGAGTTTCAGTTCAAAAATATATTAATGCTAAAGATAAAGATGAAATTGTATTTACCAAAGGTGCTACAGAAGCAATTAATTTAGTTGCTAACACTTTTGGTCTAAAATATTTATCTGAAGGAGATGAAGTATTGTTGACTGAACTCGAGCATCATTCAAATTATGTTCCTTGGCATTTTCTTAGAAAAGCAAAAAATATAAAAATAGAATTTGCTGAAATTAATGACAATGGCGAAGTAACATTAGAAGCTATAGAAAAAAAAATTACAAACAAAACAAAGATAATTAGTGTAAGTCATTTATCAAATGTAACAGGCGCAATATTACCTATCAAAGAAATTGTACAATTGGCTCATTCGAAAAATATACCGGTTCTAATTGATGGTTGCCAAGGTGCGCCCCACTTAAAATTAGATATGCAGGATATTGATTGTGATTTTTATGCAATATCTGGACATAAAATGTACGGACCAACTGGAATTGGTATTCTATATGCTAAAAAAAAATGGCTTGAAGATTTACCCCCATATCAAGGTGGTGGAGGAATGATAAATGAGGTTAAAAAAGAAGGTATCACTTATGGTGAATTACCTAATAAATATGAGGCTGGAACAATGGCTACAGCTCAAGTTATAGCTTTTAATGAATCCATAAAATTTATGGAAAAAATTGGTATTCAAAATATTGAAAAACATGAAAAAGAATTATTAGATTATGGACTAGAAAAGTTAAGAAAAAATAATTCAGTTAATATTATAGGAAATCCAAAAGAAAAGGGTGGGGTTATATCATTTACTATTGAAGGTGTTCATCCACATGATATTGCAACAATTCTTGATGAAGATGGAGTAGCTATTAGAGCAGGGCATCACTGCTGTCAAATATTACATGATAAATTAAATTTACCTGCAACTGCAAGAGCTTCATTTGGAGTTTATAATACAAAAGATGATATTGATAAACTTGATGAAGCAATAAATAAATGTAAAAAAATTTTTAACTTATAATGGACTTAAAAGATTTATATCAAGAAATAATATTAGACCATGGAAAAAATCCAAGGAATTTAGGTAAGTTTGACAATTATAATAAAGATGCAAAGGGAAATAATCCTTTATGTGGTGATAACGTTCATGTTTATCTCAGATTAAATGAAAATAAAAAAGTTGAAGATATTGCATTTGAGGGGCATGGCTGTGCTATTTCAATGGCATCAGCATCAATTATGACTGATATGGTTAGAGGCAAAGAAGAGAAAGAGGTAAAAGAAATTATAACTGATTTTTTAGGAATGATAAAAGAAAAAGATTCTTTAGAAACTAATATTTTGAAAGATGACGAAAAAACTAAATTAATGAGTTTATCTGGTGTGAAGCAATACCCTATGAGAGTAAAGTGTGCGACTTTATCTTGGCATACTCTTACATCAGCATTAGATAATTTAGATCAAATTGTAAAAACAGAGGATTGAAAATGGATCTTAAAGAAAAAGTAATTGCTGAAATAAAAAAAATTTATGATCCTGAGATACCTGTTAATATATATGAATTAGGATTGATATACGATATTATCGTTAATAATTCCGAAGTTAAGGTTAAAATGACTTTAACAACACCAAATTGTCCAGTTGCCGAAAGTTTGCCTAAAGAAGTTAAAGACAGTATATTAGAAATTAAAGAAGTTTCAAAAGTAGATCTTGATTTAGTCTGGGAGCCACCATGGGACAAAACAATGATGTCTGAAGCTGCAAAACTTGAACTAAATTTATGACAAAACAAATTATAACATTAAGCGATAACGCAGCTCAAAGAATAAAAGAAATTATGTCTAATGCTGAAAAAGACTCTTTAGGAGTTAGAGTTGGTGTTAAGTCAGGTGGGTGTGCAGGGATGTCTTATGTTATGGAGTATACAAAAGAGGCAAACCCAAATGACGAAGTAGTAGAAGATAAGGGTGTGAAAGTCTTCATAGACTCTGCAGCGGTAATGTATTTACTTGGAACAGAAATGGATTTTAAAAAAGAAAAATTTTCTTCACAATTTGTATTCAATAACCCGAATGAAACAGAAAGATGTGGATGCGGAGAATCCTTTAAAATATAGTATTTAATATACGCATATCAGCATTGCATTTATTGCATATCTATGATAGAATCTTTAATATGAACACTTTTGAGCATAAAAATCTGATAAACTCTGAAGTTAAAACACAAAAAAGAAAATCTTTATTCAGAAGTTTAATTAAACCAGTAGAAGCGGGCGCACATGGCACCCTCAACTACGTGGTTAAAAAAGGTTTAGGAAAAAATAAAATAGCTAAAAAATAAAAAAGCTATTTAACAACTATAGTACATATCAAACTCAATAGGATGAGGTGTATGTTCAAAGTTGTGTATCTCTTCAAATTTTAAAGCAATATAAGCATCAATTTGATCGTCAGTAAATACTCCACCTTGAGTTAAAAACTTTCTATCTTTATCTAAACTTTCCATTGCTTCTCTTAATGATCCGCAAACCGTTGGAACTTTTTTAACTTCCTTCTCTGATAAAGCGTAAAGATCTTTATCAAAGGATTTACCTGGATCAATTTTATTTTTGATACCATCAATTCCCGCCATTAACATAGATGCAAATGTTAAATATGGATTACCAGATGCGTCTGGGAATCTAATTTCACATCTTGCTCCTTTTTTGCTTAGAGTTATCGGAATTCGACAAGATGCTGATCTGTTTCTTGCAGAATAAGCAAGCAATACTGGAGCTTCAAAACCTGGAATTAATCTTTTGTAACTATTTGTTGTGGCATTTGAAAACGCATTAATCGCCTTAGCATGTTTAAGTATTCCACCAATATAATAAAGTGCAGTTTGTGACAAACCTGAATATTTATTTCCAGAAAAAACTGGAGTTTTTCCTTTCCAAACTGATTGGTGTACGTGCATTCCTGATCCATTATCACCTTTTACAGGTTTAGGCATAAACGTAGCAGTTTTACCAAATGAATGTGAAACCATTTGAACTACATATTTGTATAATTGCACATTATCAGCTTGATCAACTAATGTACCAAAAAGCATTCCAAGTTCGTGCTGACTTGGAGCAACTTCATGGTGATGTTTTTCAACTGTGATACCTACGTCTCTTAAACCTTTTAGGTATTCACCTCTTATATCCTGAGCACTATCTACTGGAGGGACTGGAAAATATCCGCCTTTAACTCCAGGTCTATGACCCATATTCCCATTTTCATAACTTTTTCCAGAATTATATGGTCCTTCTGTACTATCTATTGAAAAACTTGTTTCGTTCATATCGTTTTTGATTTTTACATCATCAAAAACAAAAAATTCTGGCTCTGGACCAAAGTAAGCTTTATCACCTATACCAGTCTTCTTTAAATAAGCTTCAGCTTTCTTTGCTATTCCCCTTGGATCTCTTTCATAAGGATTTCTTTTAATCGCGTCTAATATATCACAAAATAAAACAAGAGTATTATGAGATGTGAATGGATCAACGATTTGTCTGTTTAAATCTGGTTTTAATATCATGTCAGATTCATTTATTGCTTTCCATCCAGCAATAGATGATCC
>CACAUA010000027.1 GCA_902535625.1 uncultured Pelagibacteraceae bacterium
TAAATATTTCATTAGATTTTCAAAGTAGTTTTTGGAAAAGTATATTTTTTTTAAGATTTATATTAATGACTTTTGGGATAATTATTTTTTTAAGCAAAAGTCAATTTCATGAATTAAAATTCAAAAATTATTACTTATTTTTTCTCATTATTATTTCAATTGATGTATTAAATGAATATTTTACTGGAACAAATTTTTTTGGGAATAGTACAGAATATACAGGAAGAATTTCTAGTTTTACGAACACTGAGTTAATAATTGGATATATATTTTGTTTCCTTACCCTAATCTGTTTTGATAAATTGTTAAATATTAACAAGAAATTTTATATAATAATTTTATTATTTTTTATTTTGCTTGTAAGTTTTATTATTGGTGAAAGATCTAACTTTTTAAAATTATTTTTTTTATTATTGTTCTCATATAGTTTTTTATATTTAAGAGAAAATAATTTTAAACTGCTAAATTTTCTAAAATCAATTATAGTTCTTTTAATCTGCTCTATTCTGTTTGTAATTGCTGTTAAAAATACAAAGCAAGCAAGCAAAATGTTTATAAAAATTGAAAAAATTTCAAATTTTAAAAATATTATTAATAATTCAAAACATATTCCTCATTATTCAACAGCACTTAAAATATTTTATAATAATCCAATTTTTGGGATTGGAATTAATAACTTTGAGAAAGAAAGTAAAAAGAATATTTATTCGGAGAAAAAATACAAATATAATGATAATAGGTCATCAACGCATCCTCACCAAATTTACTTCGAGATGTTATCTGAGACAGGTTTAATAGGAACCTCATACTTTTTAATTTTATTCGTCTGGTCTATTTTTTTATCAATTAAGAACTATTTAAAAGAAAAAAATATTCAAATTTTCTCACATATTATATTATATTTATTTTTTATATTTCCGATTTTACCTTCGGGTAGTTTTTTTGGAACCGTGTATGGCTTGCCTTTTTGGTTTAACTTTGCAATTTTAATTTATATTTCTCAAAAAAAAGAAATTGATAACGAGCTTAAAAATTGAATCAACGTTTTTAAGAATTTTGATAATAATTAAAGCCTTTTAAGTAAAAAGAAAGCTTCAAGTTTTCTTTTCCAATAAGAATTTGAGAATAAACTATTATATTTGAAATCATTTCCAGTGGGATCTTGTCTGTATACTGACAAATTTTTATAGGTGTAATATAGTTCTTTTTGCAAGTGTTTTGAAACATAAGTTGCCAATCTAAAATCAAACCAGCAAGTTGGGTATTTTTTAAAATAAATTTTTTTCATGATTTTATTTAGAAGTTTCTTTTCGATCGTCAAACAACTTGTTGGTGGGAAAATAGGCCAAATATATTTTCTTATTTTAAAGTGCCTTTTATTTTTAGAATATTTTTTTTTTTTAAGTATGTAATAAGAATTATAAATTATTTTTTTTTTTTTATTATTGATTAAAAAATGTAAATAATTAATTTTATTTTTTATAAAGATATCATCAGCATCTAAGAGTGAGATATACTTGCCTTTGCAAAATTTTAAAGAATAATATATTGCAGACATCTGATTATAACTATTATGTAATTGTTTCTTATTTTTTCTTAGAATAATTTTATAATTTATTTTTGAATTTTTTAGTAAAGAAGTGGCAATATTCAAAGAGTTATCAGTTGATTTATCGTCAAAAAAAATTACCTCAAAATTTTTATTTGTTTGATTTACACAACTTTTAATAGTTTTATTTAAAAATTGACTTTTATTAAAATTGGTAATTATTATAGATATCATTGGTAAAAAATATTTAAGTTTATTTATATTAGACAACAACTATTGGTTTAAATTGATAATTATATGAAACACGATAAACAAAATCAAATAATTTTTTTTTTTCCAGATATAAGTATAGGTGGTGTTGAAAAGAATTTTTTTATAATTTCTAATTATCTGGCTAAATTTTTTGATAAATTAATTCTCATTACTAATTCGAAGCCCTACAATAAATTGAACAAAAAAATAAAAATAATTGAAGCTAATAATTTATTATTATTATTTAATAGAAGACTTTATTTTATATATTGCGCTATAAAACTTTTATTAGAATGTATTAAGTATAGAAAATCAATAATTATATCTTTTCAAGGAAATTTTTATTCATTAATTATAGCTATAATTTTAAAAAAAAAAATATTGATAAGGTCTAATCTTAGTCCAAATGCATGGACGAAAAATAAATTAAAAAAAAAAATTTATAAAATATTATTAAAGAGGGCTAATATAATAGTTGTAAATAGTGAAGAATTTAAAAAAGAACTAAAGAAAATTTTTAAAATTGAGTCTAAAGTTATATATAATCCAATATTATTAAAAAATAATAAAATTAAATATCCAATTAAAAATACTTTTTTTAAAAAAGACAAAATAAATTTGATTTCAGTTGGAAGACTTGTAGATCAAAAAAATCACATAGAAATTTTGGAGGCATTCAACAAATTAAATAATAAAATATCCAACTTTAGATTATTAATAGTTGGGAGTGGTGAAAAAAAAAATTATTTAACAAATTATATAAGAAATAATTTTATGAGAAAAATTGTAAAGATTATTAGCAGTAAAAATGCTATTAATTTTATAAAACAGTCAGATGTATTCATACTTTCTTCAAAATACGAGGGATTACCTAATGTTTTATTAGAAGCAGCCAGCCTTAATAAATATATTATATCCTCAAACTGCAAAACAGGTCCTAAAGAAATAATTAAAAGTTATAAATATGGAAAACTATACAAACAAGGAAATGTTTATGAACTTAATTCAATTTTAAATAATTTAAAAAAGCATAAACTAAAAAATAATAAAATTAATTATTCAAAAAATATGTATAAATTTAATCACAAAGCTAATCTTGAAAAATATTTAGATTTAATTAAAAAATTAAATTAAACACTTTTTAAAATTTTCTACAAAAGTTTTTTTTGTATAGAGATTGACTTCTTTAAAGTTATTTTCAATTTTTTTTTTATGTAATTTTTTTTCTTTTATCATTTTTTTAAAGTTATATATGAAACTTTTCAAATTATTATTTTTAAATATATATCCATTTTTTCCAAATTTTAGAAATTCTGCAGGTCCAGAATAACAATTTGAAGTTAAAATTATTTTTTTACAAGCTGATGCTTCCTGAATTACAAACCCTGGTTCTTCCCATAAAGAAGAGCAAATTAGTCCTTGAGAATTATAAATATATTTAAAGACATTTTTTTTGTGTCCTAACAAATAAATATATTCGTCAAGATTATTAATTCTTATATACTTTTTTATTTCAGATAATTGTTCTCCATCTCCTAATATTATAAATTTATATTTTTTATTTTTGACAAGC
>CACAUA010000028.1 GCA_902535625.1 uncultured Pelagibacteraceae bacterium
AAGCAGTTGGATTTAAAGAAGCATTAGAACCTTCTTTCAAAGAATATATATCTAATGTTTTAGCTAATGCAAAAATTCTTGCAGAAACTTTAAAAACGAATGGTTTTAAGATTTATTCTGGAGGAACAGATACTCATTTAATGTTGGTAGATTTAAGACCTTTTGGTGTCAAAGGTAATGCTGCAGCTGAAAGTTTATCAACAGCCAACATAACATGTAATAAAAATGGAATTCCTTTCGATACAGAAAGTCCAATGGTAACGTCAGGTATAAGACTAGGTTCTCAAGCAGCTACAACTCGTGGTTTTGGTTTGAATGAATTTAAAATTGTTGGTGAACTAATTACTAAAGTAATTAAAGGTTTGTCATCAAACCCTGACGATAATGCAAAAATAGAAGACGAAGTAAGAAAAGAAGTTGTTGATTTATGTTCAAATTTCCCAATTTATAAAAATTTGGGATAATGAATTATGATTTGTCCTATATGTAAAAAGGGAGAAACTTCAGTTGTAGACTCCAGACCCACCGAAGACGGAACAGCTATCAGAAGAAGAAGGTTGTGTATTTGTGGACAAAGATTTACTACTTTTGAAAGAGTACAATTCAGAGAATTAACTGTAGTAAAAAAAAACGGTAGAAAATCTACTTTTGATAGAGAAAAATTATCAAAATCAATATATGTAGCACTCAAAAAAAGACCAATAGATACAGAGACAGCAGAAAAATTTATATCTAAAATATCAAGGTCTTTAGAGGAACTAGGTCAGAGTGAAATTTCTTCAAACACAATCGGTACAATGGTAATGGAAGGATTAAAAGAATTGGACCCAGTAGCTTATGTAAGATTTGCATCAGTATATAGAAATTTTAGAGAAGAAAAAGACTTCGTTCAATTTGTTGATAAAATCGATGTCTTTAAGAAAAGATAAAACATCAGAAAAAAATAAAGCATTCATGAGATTGGCACTAGAACTTGCCAATCAATCATTGCTAAAACTTGGAACGCAAAAAATAAAAAAAAATAATATATTAATTGTTGAAATAAATAATTTAGGTGTAATTAAAAAGAAGAAATTATTAGACTTGAATGATATGAATGATTTAAAATACTTAGAAATTTCAACTGAAAAAGAATTCAAAAACGATAATTTATTATATAATGTATTCACCTCACTTCGTGAAAAAATTAATGCACCTGCTAAAAACAAAGGTAAATAAATTATCCCGCGATTACAGCTAACAATAATAATGCAACAATATTTGTTATCTTAATCATAGGATTTACTGCTGGCCCCGCTGTATCTTTGTAAGGATCACCAACTGTATCACCTGTAACAGCAGCTTTATGTGCCTCAGAACCTTTACCACCAAATTTTCCATCCTCAATATATTTTTTTGCATTATCCCAAGCTCCACCACCAGCTGTCATTGAAACTGCAACAAATAATCCTGTAATTATTACTCCTAGCAGCATTGCTCCAACAGATGATAATGCTGCAACTTGACCTCCAATTGGTAAAATAATTAAATATAAAACAATTGGTGATAAAACCGGTAATAACGATGGGATTACCATTTCTTTAATTGCTGCTTTTGTAAGTAAATCTACAAGCTTGCCATAATCAGGCTTTGCTTTACGTTTCATAATACCAGGAATTTTTTTAAATTGCCTTCTTACTTCAATTACAACTGCACCACCAGCTCTTCCTACAGCTTGCATTCCCATAGATCCAAAAAGATATGGTAACATCCCTCCAATTAATAAACCAACTACAACAAAAGGATTTGATAAATCAAAAGTAACAACAATACCTTCTAATTTAGATCCTGCTTCTTTTGAGAAATGTTTAATATCTTCAGTGTATGCAGCAAACAAAACTAAAGCTCCTAATCCAGCTGAACCTATTGCATAACCTTTTGTAACTGCTTTTGTTGTATTTCCAACAGCATCTAAGGCATCAGTAGTTTTTCTTACATTTTTTGGGAGATTTGACATTTCGGCAATTCCACCAGCATTATCTGTTACAGGACCATATGCATCAAGTGCTACAACCATTCCAGCCAATGCAAGCATAGTAGTCACAGCAATAGCAATACCAAATAATCCAGCAATAGAATTAGTTAATAAAATTCCTGCTACAATTATTATCGCAGGAATTGCTGTCGCTTCCATTGATATAGCTAAACCTTGAATTACATTAGTACCATGTCCAGTGGTAGACGACTCTGCAACACTTTTAACAGGTCTATAATCTGTACCAGTGTAATATTCAGTAATCCAAATTAATAACCCAGTGATAATTAAACCTATAACACCACAATAATATAAACTCATACCATTAAAAGAAACTCCATTTACAGAATAGCTAGTATCTAATCCAATAACGTAATCTGTTATAGGATATAAAATAATTAAAGAGAAAATAGCTGTAGCAACAAAACCTTTATATAATGCATTCATTATATTTTTTGATTGTCCAAGTTTCACAAAAAAAGTACCTACTATAGATGTTAAGATACAAGCCGCACCAATACTTAAAGGGTAAACCATCATGTTTAAATCTGATACAAAGAAAATTGATGAAAGAACCATAGTTGCAACAATCGTAACAGCATATGTTTCAAATAAATCAGCTGCCATACCTGCGCAATCTCCTACATTATCACCTACGTTGTCTGCAATAACAGCTGGATTTCTTGGATCATCTTCGGGTATTCCTGCCTCTACTTTTCCAACTAAATCTGCACCAACATCTGCACCTTTTGTAAAAATTCCACCACCTAATCTTGCAAAAATAGATATTAAAGATGCACCAAAACCTAAAGCTACTAGTGCATTTACAATCTCTCTTTCATCAACACCGGCTGATAATAAAATATAATAATAAACAGCTATAGCTAATAAAGCTAAACCAGCAACTAACATTCCTGTAATTGCTCCAGATTTAAACGCTATGGAAAGACCTTGAGATAAACCTTTTCTTGAGGCTTCTGCTGTACGGACATTTGCTTGAACAGATACTAACATTCCAACGTATCCAGCTATACCAGATAATGCTGCGCCGATTAAATATCCAATTCCAACTAATAATGAAAATGCAAAACTAATAATAACCAAAACAACAACACCAACTATAGCGATAGTTTTGTATTGTCTATTTAAATAAGCTTTTGCACCAATTTGAATAGCAGAAGCAATTTCTCGCATCTTTGCATTTCCCGCGCTTGCGTTCAAAATTGAAGATCCTGTTACAAATCCATAAACAATGGATAATATTCCAGCAAAAATTGTGTATAATAAAATGGTATCAACAGACATATAATTCCTTAAATAA
>CACAUA010000029.1 GCA_902535625.1 uncultured Pelagibacteraceae bacterium
CTAAAATATTTACAAATAAAAAAATTAAAACAAAAAATACTCATGGAACTGGATGCACGTTATCCAGTGCAATAGCAACATATTATGGGTGTGGAAAAACTCTAAAGAAATCTTGTGAGTTAGGTATTAGATATGTAAACAATGCCATTAAGACAAGGCCAAACTTTGGAAAAGGAAATGGACCAATTAACCATTTAAATAGTTTTATAATAGAAAAAAAATTTAGATGAAAAATGTAGTCGTTGTTGGATCTCAGTGGGGAGATGAAGGAAAAGGAAAAATAGTTGATTGGTTATCCAGTGAAGCAGACGTTGTTATAAGATTCCAAGGAGGACATAATGCTGGTCACACCTTAGTAATAGATGGTGTTACTTATAAATTAAGATTATTACCTTCTGGAATTGTAAGAAAAAATAAAATTTCTATTATAGGAAATGGGGTTGTTGTAGATCCTTGGGCGCTTTTGGATGAAATTGAAGAAGCTAAATCTAAAGGTGTAGAGATTAATGAAAATAATCTAATTTTATCTGAGGCTGCTACATTAATTTTGCCATTTCATAGAGAGATGGATGAAATTAGAGAGGACTCTGCTGGTAAATCAAAAATTGGAACTACTAGAAGAGGAATTGGTCCAGCATATGAAGATAAAGTAGGAAGAAGATCTATAAGGGTAATGGATCTTGCTTCAAAACAAAATCTTGAAAATCGATTATCATTAGTACTTGAACATCATAATGCAATCCGTAAGGGATTGGGTAAGCCAATATATGAAAAAGATAAACTAGTTGAGGAATTATTAAAAATATCTCCAAATATTTTAAAATATTCAGCACCTGTATGGAGAAAAATAGATCAATTTAAATCAGAAAATAAAAAAATATTGTTTGAGGGGGCTCAAGGAATATTACTTGATGTTGACCATGGTACATATCCGTATGTAACATCATCCAACACAGTCGCAGCTTCTGCAGCGACGGGATCTGGATGTGGTCCAAACTCAATAAATTATGTATTAGGAATTACAAAAGCATACACTACAAGGGTAGGCGAAGGACCTTTTCCAACAGAATTAACAGATGATATTGGAAATCATTTAGGAGAAAAAGGACATGAATTTGGAACCGTAACTAGTAGAAAAAGAAGATGTGGTTGGTTTGATGGAGTTTTAGTAAGACAGACAATAAAAATTTCAGGCATTGATGGAATAGCATTAACTAAATTAGACGTATTAGATGAACTAGATGAAATAAATCTTTGTATAGCTTATGAGCTAAACGGAAAAAAAATAGATTATTTTCCTGCTGCTGTAGAAGATCAATTAAATGTCAAACCAGTTTATAAAACTTACAAGGGTTGGAAATCTAAAACTCAAGGAATTAAAAAATTTGATGATTTACCTAATAATGCAAAGTATTATGTAAAAGCTATTGAAGAGTTCATCGAGACAAAAATATCCAGTATTTCGACAAGTCCAGAGAGGGAAGACACTATTCTCTTAATAGATCCATTTAATTAATATTAGAATTAATTTAATTAATAATAAAATCCATCATATATTACTAATGTGAATATTAAATATTTTCATATACTTGTTTTTTTTTTAATTATTTTAATTAATCCTAAGCAAGTATATGCTGTTGATTTATCATCAACTACTCCTACAGATAATGCAATATCTGATCAAAATACATCACATGCAAAACTAACCCTTGGCATAGGGGCTACGCTGGAAGATGGTTTAAGTATAAGTTTTATGATTGATCATTATAGAAATGATAATGAAGCATTTAACACTAGTTTAACTGCAAATATTTGAAATGAATTTTAATAAGCTTAATTGGCTGGTAGTAGATTTTTTGATTTAGCAGAGTTCAGCATGTGTTTTTGAAGCTTTTCAAATGCTTTATTTTCAATTTGTCTTATTCTTTCTCTACTTATCTTAAATTTTTTACTTAAATCTTCCAAAGTTATTGGATCATCTGTCAGTCTTCTTGAGTAAAGTATTTCTTTTTCTCTTTCATTTAAAATTTTAATAGAATCTTGCAGAAGATCTTTTCGTTGTTCCATCTCTTCGTTTTGTGCAAATTTAAGTTCTTGATCCATATCATTGTCTACAACCCAATCTTGCCATTCATCACCATCTTCACCAATAGGTGCATTTAAAGACTGCTCTTTTCCTGAAAGTCTTCTATTCATAGATACTACTTCCTGTTCACTAACATCTAATCTGTTTGCTATATCTTTTACGTGTTCATCACGTAAGTCACCTTCAGTTCTAGGTGCAATTTGATTTTTTAACTTCTTCAAATTGAAAAAAAGCTTTTTCTGAGCTGTTGTAGTTCCAATTTTTACTAAGCTCCAAGATCTTAGAATATATTCCTGAATAGAAGCTTTAATCCACCACATTGCATATGTTGCAAGCCTAAAACCTTTTTCTGGTTCAAATTTTTTAACAGCTTGCATTAAACCTACATTACCTTCTGAAATCATTTCATTAAGAGGCAAACCATATCCTTTGTAGCCCATCGCTATTTTAGCAACTAGTCTTAAATGACTTGTAACAAGTTTTTCAGCTGATTTAACATTTCCTGTAGTTTGCCAGTTTTTAGCAAGCATGTATTCTTCCTCTGCATCCAGCATAGGAAATTTTTTTATCTGAGCTAGATATGCAGCTAGACCACCTTCATTAGAAAGAGTTGGCAAATTGTATGTATTATTGCTCATCGGAAGTATTTATGTAATAGAGAAATTTTTTTTTACAATCGTTTTATTTACTTAATTTTCTTAGTTTTTTTAAGATATCATTTAACTCTTTTGGGATATTTGACGAAAATTCTAATCTTTCCTCTGTCCTAGGATGGTCAAAACCCAACTGTTTTGCGTGTAAAAATTGCCTATCTAGATTTAAAATTTTATTATTAAGATCTTTATCAATATTTTTAAATTTTTTAAATTTCTTTTTATATTTTTTATCTCCAAGAATATTGTTACCCTTATATGACATATGTACTCTTATTTGGTGAGTTCTCCCAGTTTCTAATTTACATTGTATAAAACTAAAAGTTGGAACCTTATCGTTCTCAAAAAGTTCTAAAGTTTCATAATGTGTTATCGCTTTTTTACCTTTCCTAGATGAAACTTCCATCATCTGTCTATTTTTTGAACTTCTAGTTATTAAAGTTTCAATAATTCCATTTTGAGGTCTTAATTTCCCCCATATTAAAGTTTGGTAAACTCTTGTTATAGTGTGTTCAGA
>CACAUA010000030.1 GCA_902535625.1 uncultured Pelagibacteraceae bacterium
AATAATAACGAAATAAATAAAATTTTATTCAACATAAGCTATTTTTCAATAATATTACCAAAATTTGATACTCCTAGTTCAGTAAATGGAATTATTTTAATTAAGAAAGATAAACTCTCGTCCGGTTCTAGACTACCATCACTATAAAAAGTTTTATTGTAATTAAAATTTATAGATAGACAATCTGTATTGTAACCATATATTAAATTGTAATATTGCGTAAAATTATCTCTTAAATCTTCAGCTGTACTAAACTCAATACTGTTTTCAGTATCTATATTAAATATAGTTTTATTTGTTACATTTTCACTATCACCTAAATCGTGGCTAAGTGTATAATAATTAAAACTAGTTAAAAAGTTCTCGTTCTTCAGTTCCAGACTTACATTATCTAAATTAGAATATCTTAAGTCCCTATCATATGAAAACAAATATGCCAAATTCAAATTTTCATTTAATCTAAAATTTATATCACCAAAAATATCTGATCTAGTCTTATTTAATTTTGATTTTGTTGGAAGCTTTATATTTTCTTTATCTCTTATTACATTACCTATTCTTGCTTTTATAAAATTTCCTAATTCTTCATGTTCACTGTCAAACTCAAGTCCCAAAGTGATTGATTTCCCACCCTCAATTTGTGAGTTGGTGCTTATTCGATTTAAATTAAATGCACTGTTATAATCTAAAACCAAATCTTTTGATGAGATATCATTATTACCATTAGGACTATATCTTAAAGTCGCTCTAGGTATTAGAAAGTTTGTATAATTTTCAGATTTTTTTCTTAATGGAAGAATTGTATCAATCTTTATAGTTTCATATAGCTCATAATTCTCATTTTCTTCAAATATATTAGAATTATTTGAATAGCTATTAGAATTTTTCAGTAACAGTTGATAGTTTGTTTTTAAACCATAATTATCAATAAAATCTTCAGACTCAAATATAAAATCATTTATTATAACTGTTTCATTTATATTTGTATTATAATTTTTATTATATCCACCTGAATTAAATGTAAAATTGCCTTTATAATTTTCAGGAATTTCTAAACTTTTTCTAAAATTAAATTCAGGTAAAATGTATTGATATCTATCGTGGTAACCTCTAGAGAGATCCTCATAAACTTTTAAAGAATTACTAAAGCTAGTGTTGCTATTATTCCAACTAATATCAAAATTTGAAAGTAATAAATTATCATCTTTGATCAAAGGAGATGAATTTAATAATTTATAAGTTTTAAGGTAATTATCTCCTTTAACATCTTGCAAATTTAAAGTGTATCTTAAATTATTCTTAATATCTCCTGTTTGATTATAAAATAAATGAGATTTAGTTCCCGCTTCACCCACGAGAAAACTAAAATCACTTAAAATATTTGATTTTTCAAGTGCTTGTCGATATTCGTTCTGAAGCAAAAAACTTTTGTCTGCATAATACTTTGGGCTAAAAGTTATATCCTTATCTAAGTCTATAATTTTAAAGTATGGAATAACTATTGATGTACCCAAGCTTTCAGAGCTTGAGTATGAAGGAGTTAAAAATCCAGATTTTCTTTTAACAGTTGGATCCGGATGGTTAAAATATGGCAAGTAAAATGTTTTAAAATTAAATATTTTTAACCATGAATTTTTGTATTCAAATATTTTTTTTTCCTTATCATGATTAAATTCATCTGCACTTAGTTCCCACCCTCTACATTTTTTATTTTCTATATTACAAGTACTAAAGACAGCTTTGTAAACCCTTAATTCTTGATCATCTGAATATGAACTTCTTCCTTTTAATTCTGGATTATTATTGATGTTTCCAAAGAAAGAGTCACTAAACTCTATTTTTATCTCTTTTCCAGCAATTTGATTACTATTTAATTTAATTATTAGATTTTCAAAAATATATTTATTATCTTTAGAGTCTAATATAATTGCTGATCTAGCTCTTATTGTTTGATTAATTAAATCAAAAACAAAATTTTCTTTTAAAACGTATTTATTACCCTCATCATCTGTAATAATGGTCTCATTACTACCAAAAATTTTTTTTAGATTTCTATCATATGATACATCTTTTGATTTGATCTTATATTTTTCGCCAATGTTAAAAAAAGTTTCATCATCACTATAAACTAAATTTTTCCTTTTTTTATAAGTAATTAAATTACTTTTAATGACAATATCATTTGCAATATCTTTAAAATCAACGTTTTGACTGAAATTTAAAATCTGTTCAGATTTATTGTATAAAGCATCATCCGAGTAAATTTCAATTTGTTCAGCAGGTATTTTTGTATTAGTATCTTTCGCGATTATAATCTTTCCATTTTTCGTTACATCCATTTTAGATGCCTCAAATTTAATCTCTTCAGCGAATGCATTTGAGATAAAAAAGATAAGTAAAATTGAATTGATTATTAATTTAAGAATTTTCATTAATTTTAACTAATCCAATGTTGCATACTAAAAAAAGTATTAATAACGGCATCCAAACTGACAAATAAATAGGCAAAGCTCCTTTATTACCCAAGATGCTTGAAAAATAAATTAAATAATAAACTACTACCGAAATAAAAACCCCTAATATAATAATAAAGAATTTAGATTTTATACTTTTAATTTTATTAATCACAACAAATCCTAAAATTGTCATTAATACAAAAAAGACTGGCATACTGTAAATTTTATGCAAATGTATTTTTATATCAATATTTGAATAACCGATCTTAAGATAACTCTCAGATAAATTATGTAATTCATATATATTTAGAGAGTTTAAATTTGAGAATAAATTGGAGATTATTTCTCCATTAAATGAGGAATTGTGGACAAAACTTTTCAGTTTGCTCAGCTTACCCTGTTCATTTAAAACAGATACTTTCTGAAGACTCCAATTTTTGGATTCAATATTTGCTGATTTAGCATTTATTGTGTTTTTAAGATTATAATATTTATCAGTTTCTGAAATAGTGATTGATTTTAAGATATTTTTATCAAATTTTTTTGCGTGAATGAAATATAAATTTTGGTCAATTTCCTCTTTTATCCATAATCCGTCATCATTAACAACAGCCAAATATTCGTTGGTATTCGAAAAACTGTTTTTTATGTCAAGGTACTCACTTTTTAACTTCGATGACAAAGTATAATAAAAAAGCAGCAAAAATATACCAATTACCGCAGTTAATGCGCTTAAATATGAAATTATCTTAAAATTACTAACTCC
>CACAUA010000031.1 GCA_902535625.1 uncultured Pelagibacteraceae bacterium
GGAGTGATGAAGTCTATACAATTAAATGTTTCAATAATTTTAGGAGCTATCTTAGGACCTTTATTTTATTTTATTAGTCCTGATTGGTGTGTTTTGATTGGTGGATTTGTAGCTGGAACTGTTGCTTTTATAATAGGGGAGAAAAATGTCAGCTAATATTGTTTTAATAATAGTTATTACATCCTTAGCAACTTATATCTCAAGGTTTTTAGGAGCTTTTACTTCTGAAATAATAGATGAAAATACTAAAATATATAGGTGGTTTAATTATTTAGCCTATTCGACATTGGCGGCTTTAATTTCTAGAATGATAATATTTCCAGCTGGTGCACTTTCTGACAGTAATTACTTTTCCAGATTTATTGTTGTACTTTTAGCAATAATAATTTTTAAATTAACTAGAAATAATTTAGTTTACCCAACTTTATTCTCTGCTATCATTATGTTTTTATTAAGTAGCTTTACGATATAAATGAAAAAAATTATTTTACTATTGTTCTTAATTTTAATACCAGGTATTTCACAAGCAGCATGTGATGATCCTTTAACTGATGGAGTTGATTATACTAACTGTAGATTTTCAGATGGACAAGATTTGCAAGGTAGTTATTTGCCTAACTCAAACTTATCATTCGCAAGTTTTATACAAGTAAATTTTGATAAAAGCATTATGATGACTTCTAACTTGTCATTTGGAACTTTTCCAGAGTCAACATTTGTTAGAGCTAACTTATATGAGTCAACTCTAGTTGGTGGAAATTTCGAAAAAGCTAACTTTACAGGAGCCAATATGACAAGAGTTGATTTTATGGGCTCAACATTGATTGAAGCAAATTTCCAAAATGCAAATTTAATGGAAGCTAATTTTACTTCATCAAATATGACCAATGCTAATTTTGATGGAGCAAATTTAATTGGAGCAACATGGACTAATGGTGAAACATGTGGACCAAATTCAATTGGAGTTTGTAACAAATAATTATAATGGATAGCTTAGATACTATTCAAGGGTTTGATATTTCATTTAGTGATTATTCCAAAAGAATAATCAATATTAAAATTGAAGATGAAATTATAGATAAACTAATATTTCCTTTTAAAAAATTTGATATTACAGCTCTTGAATATAAACCTTTTACTAGATTTACACTTGCAAAATCTTTAGATGATTCAACGGGTGGAAAGCTGGGAAAATTTATAAACTCCATATTAAGAGATAGAGACACAGGTTGTTTCGTTATAGGACCTAAAAATAAATCCAAAAAAATTGATAACAATTTTCTTATTAAACTATCAACAGCTGTAACACACTTACTAGGTAATCCAAATTTTGATTCAATGGCTGGAAAATATTATGCGAGATTTCATGTTAAACATGAGGACAATAGCGACTCATATCTTAGAAAAGCATATACTAATATGGATCTTCATACTGATGGAACTTATGTCAAAGAAAAAACTGATTGGTTATTAATGTTAAAAATGGAGGAAGAAAATGTTCAAGGAGGTGAAACTGCAATGTTACACCTTGATGATTGGGAACATTTAGATAGCTTAACTAATGATAAAGTCGGAAAACAAAACTTTATATGGGGTTCTCCTAAAAGTAAAAATGTTGATTACAAGGTGGAACATCCTGTTTTTTCAGAAGACGAAAATGGAAAACCACAAATTTCTTACATAGACCAATTTCCTGAGCCCAAAAATATGGAACAAGGATTATTTCTACAAAAATTATCAGACTCTTTAGAAGGAAGTCAAAAAAAGATTGTAATGCCTTTACCAGTTGGCTTTTCAGTAGTTGCAAATAACTATTTCTGGCTTCATGGTAGAAAACCATTTGTAGAAAATAAAAAATTATCAAGAGAATTACTAAGAATTAGAGGTTCTTTTTTTACTAATTAATTAATTTTAGTGATAATAATCACTTAGTTTATCATGAAAATCGGATTTATTGGTACAGGACATATTTCGAAATCAGTAATCAACGGAATACTGGGATCAAAATTAAAAATTAATAAAATAATTGTTTCAAAGAGAAATTCAAAAATTTCAAGTGAACTTAGAAGAAAAAGTAAAAAGATAAAAATATCTTCTGATAATCAGGATATTATAAATCAATCAAATTGGGTTTTTTTAGCAGTAACACCAACGATTGGAAAAATTATTCTTCCAAAATTAAAATTTAAAAAAGGTCAAACGATAATAAGTTTTATATCAACTATAAAAATGACTGAATTAAAAAAATATATTAAAGTTAAAACCAAGATTATTAGAGCAATTCCTTTACCTCCAATTTCTCTTAGAAAAGGACCGGTACCAATTTTTCCACCAGATAAACAAGTTAGAAATTTTTTTAATAAGCTTGGCACATCTGTTGAAATAAAAAATGAAAACCTATCACTAAATTTTTGGTCAACTTCATCAATGATGGCACCATTTTATGAATTACTACAAACTCTGAGTGAATGGTTAGTAAAAAAGGTAATTAATAGAAGCGACTCTCAAAAGTATATTACCTCGTTATTTATTGCTTTATCTGAAGATGCAAAAATTAATTCAAATAAAGATTTAAAAGTCCTTGTTAAAAATTCACAAACCCCAAAAGGTTTAAATGAACAAGCTGTTAAAGAATTAAGAAAACTTGGATTTTATAAATCTCTGAATAGAACAGCAAATAGCGTCTTGAATAGATTAAAAAAAAGTAAGTAAAATGTCTGACAATATCTTACAGGTAAATAATCTTACAAAATTATTCGGAGGACTAGCAGCAGTATCAAATTGCTCATTAAATATTAGATCGGGTTCAATAACTGGAATAATTGGCCCAAACGGTTCAGGGAAAACAACATTATTTAATTTAATAGCTGGAAATTTAAAATCTAATGATGGAGAGGTAATATTTAATGATGAAAATATTACTGATGTACCATCACATGAGTTATTTGGCAGAGGATTATTAAGAACCTTTCAGATTGCACATGAATTTTCAAACTTAACAGTTTTAGAAAACTTAATGATGGTGCCTTCAAATCAAAGCGGAGAAAATTTATTAAATGCACTTATTAAACCAGGACTAGTTAAAAAAGAGGAAAAAGTTATTAGAGAAAAAGCCTATGAAGTTGTAG
>CACAUA010000032.1 GCA_902535625.1 uncultured Pelagibacteraceae bacterium
AATATGGCATTGATGTAGATGCTGACAACTATATTCCAGGCATTAAAAATTTCTATGCCGACTCTGATGGAAAAATGATTGGTGTACCTTTCAATAGTTCAACTTGTTTGATGTATGCAAACATGGACATTTTGAAAGAGGTTGGAATTGAATCTGTGCCAAAAACTTATGAAGAATTTGAGGCCATGGCTCCAAAAATCAAAGCTGCTGGATACATTCCTTTAGTTCAAAGTCATAGTCCATGGATTTGGACTGAAAATTTCTTTTCTAGACATAATTTATTAATGTTAGATGGAAATAATGGTTACGATGCTGTTCCTACAAAAACTTTATTCGCTGAAACTGATGCATTTGTCTATCATTGGAAGAAAGTTAAAGAATGGTATGATAAAGGTTTATATGGCTATAAAGGAAGAGCGTGGGGAGACAATCAAGCACCATTTATAGCAGGTGAAGCTGCATTTTGGTTTGGTTCTGCTGCATCATTTGGTGGAATGAAAGGTGTTGTTCCAAACTTTACAGTTAATCATATTCCTTACTGGGATTCAGTAACCAAAGGAAAAGAGTATCCAACTTTTATAGGTGGTGCTGCTAACTGGATCTTAAATGGTCATACTGAGGAAGAGTACAAAGGACTTGCTAAATTTATTGAATTTATGGGTTCTCCAGAAATGGATCTGTATTATCACAATATGACTGGTTACTCTGCAGTGACTAAAGGTGGTATAGAGTTAGCTGAAACTATAAATTTCTATAGAGCTTCTCCATATCATAAAGCAGTTGGTGAACAATTAAGCTTAGAAGGTTCAACTATTCCTGGTGGATATAGAGCTGGTAACTGGCCCCAAATTCGTGAAGTAATTTACGAAAATATTGAGCCAATGTTAAACGGCAAAATATCAATCGAAAAAGGATTGCAGAATATGGACAAAGGTGCAGCTAAATTGTTAAAGCAATTTGCTAAAACTTTGTAAGAATAATTAAAACAATAAGGAGGGTATTAATTTACCCTCCTTATTTATTTTTACAAAAGTATGAAAAAAGTCCAATTCAAATCTAGCTATTCACAATATCTTTTCTTAGCTCCGCAGCTAGGTATATTGTTAATTTTTTTATATTGGCCAATCATACAAACCTTTAGAGATGCATTTACAATGCAAGATGCTTTTGGATTTGGATCGAAGTTTGTATGGTTTGACAATTTTTTATTTATTTTTGATGATCCAGCTTATTTCATAGCTTTCAAATTTACTATTATTTATAGTTTTGTTATTACGTTAATTACAGGCTCAATTGGATTATTACTTGCCGTTCAGGCTAATAATGTAATGCATGGTAAAAGCACTTACAAAACACTTTTAATTTGGCCTTATGCAATTGCGCCTGCGGTAGTCGGTGTAATGGCAAATTATTTTTTTAGTGAAAGATTTGGTCTTCTTTATCATTTATTTCACGAACTGTGGGGATTTAATTGGTACGAAAGTGTGTTCGATTCTTATATTTACGTAATCATAGCTGGTTCTTGGAAGCAAATCAGTGCTAATTTTATTTTCTTCTTGGCTGGACTTCAAGCTATACAAAAATCTGTAATTGAAGCATCAATGATTGACTGTAAAAATAGTTTTAGAAGATTTTGGACAATTACATTCCCATTATTAATGCCAACTACATTCTTTTTAATAATTATTAATATAACGTATGCTTTCTTTGATACATTTGGAATTATTGATACCACAACAATAGGTGCTCCTTCCGGTGAAACAAGAACTCTAGTTTATAAAGCTTACATGGATGGATTTAGAGGACTGGATTTAGGAAGTGCAGGAGCTCAATCAATAATGATGATGTTGATTGTATTAGTAATTACGATTTTTCAATTTAGATATATCGAAGGGAAAATACATTATAATTAATGACTAGATTTATCACATCAAGTTTTTCACATTTAATTTTACTCATTGGAATACTAATCATGGTAGTTCCTGTATGGATGATTTTTGCTAGCTCGACGCACACGAGTTCAATGATTAATATGAATGGTCTCCAAATGTTTTTAGGAGATAGCTTTTATGAAAATTACTTACGAGTTTTATTATATCAGGGTGGTTTTTTTAAAGAGATAACAGCATTAAAAATGTTTTTTAATAGTTTTATCATGGCTACAGGAGTTGCAATATTATCCGTTGTTACATCTTTAATGGCTGCTTACGCGTTGGTTTATTACAGAATAAAATATGCAACATTATTGTTTTGGATTATATTTATTACAATTTTAGTACCATTAGAGTTAAGAATTTTCCCTACTTATTCAGTGATGGCTGAGCTTAATCTAGTGAATTCTTACTTTGGATTAATAGTTCCTATTTCAGCATCAGCTATAGCAACATTATTCTTTCGACAATTTTATAAAACCGTTCCAGATGAATTACTTGAATCCGCAAAACTTGATGGAGCAAATACCTGGAGATTTTTTGTTGATTTTTTAATTCCTTTGTCAAAAACAATGA
>CACAUA010000033.1 GCA_902535625.1 uncultured Pelagibacteraceae bacterium
TAAAAAAAAAATTAAATTTGTTTATCAAAATAAGCCTATGGGAACTGGAGATGCTGTATTAAAAACTAAAAAATTAATAAAAAATAATTATTTCTTAATGCTATTACCAGATGATTTAATTATGAAAAAAAATTGTTCAAAGGATATGGTTAAAATTCACAAAAAATATAAAGCATCAGTTATGGCGAGCATGAAAGTAAAAAAAAATAATGTTGATCGTTGGGGAATTTATTCAATAAATAAAAAATATGATAAATCAAATTTTAAAATATCTGATGTAATTGAAAAACCAAATGCTAAAGATGCTCCTTCCAACAATGCAGTCATTGGAAGATATATATTGCCAAAAAAAATTTTTAATTATTTAAAAAATCAAAAAAAAGGAAAAGGTGACGAAATACATATAACAGATGCAATAAGACGAATGATATTAGATAAGAATTTATTTATTGGACATAAGTTTAAAGGTAATTATTTAGATTGTGGATCTATGAATGGTTATATAAATTCAGGAATTGAAATTTCCAAAATATGAAAATTTGTATGATAGGATCTGGTTATGTTGGTTTGGTTAGTGGAGCTTGTTTTTCCGATCTAGGTAATACAGTAACCTGTGTTGATAATAATAAAGAAATCATTGATAAGTTAAATAAAGGAATAATCCCAATTTATGAACCTGGCCTTCAAGAATTGGTTGAGAGAAATTTAAAAAACAAAAGACTTTTTTTTTCTAAAGATATTTCTAATTCAATAAAAAAATCAGATGTTCTTTTTATATGCGTAGGTACTCCAACAAAAAATAACAAAGCTAATCTAAAATATGTTTATAATGTTGTAAAAAGCATTAAATTCAATCTCAATAAATATAAAATTATAGTAACTAAATCTACAGTTCCAGTCACTACTGGTGATAAAATAGAAAAAATTTTAAATTCAAAAAAGAATCAAAATAAATTTGATGTTATTTCTAATCCAGAATTTTTAAGAGAAGGAGAGGCTATAAGAGATTTTCAGTATCCTGATAGAGTAGTGATTGGGACTGATAGTAAAAAAGCAAATCAGATAATGAAAAATCTTTACCTTCCTATAATAAAAAAAGGTAGCAGATACATTAATACTTCAAGAAGATCTGCTGAATTAATCAAATATGCTTCAAATGCATTTTTAGCTACTAAAATTACTTTTATTAACGAAATAGCAAATCTATGTGAAAAATCGAACATCGATGTTCAGGATGTTGCAACTGGCATGGGTTTGGATGATAGAATTGGAAGTAGATTTTTAAGACCTGGACCAGCATACGGAGGATCATGTTTTCCAAAAGATACAAGAGCATTAGTTTCAACGGGACAAATTTTTAAAACAAACTTATCAGTTGTTAAGTCAGTTATAAATTCAAATGAAAGAAGAAATAAATTATTATTAAATAGGATTGAATCAATAATGAAAAATAAAATGAAAAATAAAAGTATTACATTTTTGGGTGTTACTTTTAAATCAGGTACAGATGATATGAGAGAATCACCATCCTTGAAAATGATTCCTTCTTTATTAAAAAGAGGTGCTATTATAAATTACTATGAACCAACCGGTCAGAAGAAACAATTTAAATCAAAAAACATTATCTTTTATGAAAATGTAAAGGATGCTTGTCAAAATGCAGATTTAATAATTATTCACACCGAATGGAATGAATTTAAACAACTAAATTTTAAAAAAATAACAAAAAAAAGAAATTTTAAAGTATTTGATATGAGAAATCTTTATACTCCAAAAGATATGAAGAAAAACAAAA
Organism: uncultured Pelagibacteraceae bacterium; assembly: GCA_902535625.1. Taxonomy (GTDB): domain Bacteria; phylum Pseudomonadota; class Alphaproteobacteria; order Pelagibacterales; family Pelagibacteraceae; genus Pelagibacter. The sequence goes on from CACAUA010000033.1 coordinate 1,796, forward strand.
TAAGTTATTTTGGAATTGGTAGATAATTAGTTAAGATCAAATATTGCATCAACTTCAACCGCAACACCCAATGGAAGGCTATTAGCGCTGACAGCAGCTCTCGCATGTGAGCCAGCTTCATCAAATACACTTTTTATTAAATCTGATGCTCCATTTATCACTTTTGGCTGCTCTGTAAAATCATCAGTAGAATTAACATATCCAGTAATTTTCAAACATGATTTAATTTTGGATAAATCATTATCACATGCTTTTTTTGCTTGTGATATTATACTTAATGCACATCTTTTAGCTGCTTCATAACCTTGTTCGGTATTATAATCTTTCCCTAGTTTTCCCTTAATTAAATTTCCATCCTGATCAATTGATATTTGACCAGATATGTAAAGTAAATTTCCAGATATTCTTGTAGCAGCATAAGATCCAACAGGATCATTAGCTTTAGGCAGTT